>DATLTU010000066.1:0-43425 GCA_035533415.1 Candidatus Limnocylindrales bacterium | reverse complement strand
TTCCTGATTCAGCTTGTAAATGGTAACAACCCCGCTGCGCGTTGTGGCGTTGTTTGTCCGCTTACTTGCTCAATCCATGCACCTGTACTGAATCCGGCGCTGCCTGTACCAAGGGACAGGTCCGGCGCGCGATGGCATTTTCGGTGGCGTGATGGTACTTTGGCCGCAGGGCCGGACGAGGAACGCACGCAAGGAGAGAGAAATGACGTGGGGTCAGAGACGAACGCTCGTGATTCTGCTGGTGGTTGCGGCCGCGGTGCTGATTTTCTGGCTGGTTCCGTGGTGGATGATTTCCTCCGGCGGGACAATTTCATCGAATTCGACGCTTGTTCTGGACCTGAGCGGCCAGATTAAAGAGCAGCGGCCCGCGGACTTCTCGAATGTCTTTTTCGGCTCTCGGGCGCTGGTGCTGCATGAAGTCACTGACGCGATTGACGCCGCGCGTACGGACCCAAAAATCAAAGGATTGATTGTACGAATCGGCCCGCTGGACACGGGATGGGCCAAGCTCGAAGAAATTCATGCGCATCTGCTGGCGTTCGATGCGAGCGGGAAGCCGAGCGTCTGCTATCTTGGCTACGACGGCGAGGGAAACCCTGAATACTACGCCGCCACGGGATGCGATCAGATCTGGCTCACACCATCGAATCCGCTGGATGTGCGCGGCATGATGGCGCAGGCGACATTCCTGCGCGGCACTCTCGACAAACTGAAAATCGTGCCGGATTTTTATCACATCGCGGAATTCAAGACGGCCACGAACGAGTTCACCGAGAAAAAATTCACGCCGGCGCACCGCGAAGAAGTCCAATCGCTGCTCACGAGCCTTTACGATCAGTACGTCAGCGAAGTTTCCTCGGCGCGACACATAAATCCCGCGCAATTCGAGTCGCTGGTCGAGAAGGGGCCATTTCTACCGCGGGAGGCGTTGCAAAACAAGCTCGTTGACCGCCTCGGCTATTGGGATCAGGTGCGGACTTTTTTCCGCAGGAAGACCGGCGAATGGAACCCGGTCAGCTTCGCGCGGTATCGCCAGAGATTGAGCGATGGCAGCGGGCCGAAGATCGCGATTATTTATGCGTCCGGAGAAATCGTTTCGGGCGAGTCACAGGTGACGCCGGGCGGCGGCGTTGTGATGGGCGGCGACTCGGTGGCGGCGGAGCTGCGCGAGGCGCGAAACGATTCGAGCATCAAGGCGATTGTGCTGCGCGTCAATTCGCCCGGCGGCTCATCGGTGGCGAGCGAAGTCATCCGGCGCGAGGTGCAACTGGCGAAACAGAAAAAGCCCGTGGTTGCTTCCATGTCCGACGTGGCGGCTTCCGGCGGCTACTGGATTTCCATGTCGGCGAACAAAATTGTGGCCGATCCGGACACGATTACGGCTTCGATTGGCGTGCTGAGCGGAAAGATGAATATCTCCGGCCTGTACAAACTCCTCGGCGTGAGCACTGACTCCGTGACGACGAGCGATAACGCCACGCTGTATTCGTCGCAGCAGAATTTCACGCCCGCGCAGCAGCAAGTGATTCAGAGGATGCTGCAGGATATCTACCTGCATTTCACGCAGGGCGTCGCGCAAGGCCGCCACCTTCCCATCGATACGGTGGACAAAATCGCCAAGGGGCGCGTGTGGAGCGGCGAGCAGGCCAAGGCGCTTGGCCTCGTCGATGATCTCGGCGGAACGGATCGCGCCATCACCATCGCGAAGGAGCTGGCGCACATTCCCACGACAGAGTCCGTCGCAATTGTTCGCATGCCGAAGTCGAAGACGCTTTTCGATTTGCTACTCGACCGCACGCAGGGCCAGGTGATCGCGCGGGGGAATGACTACAGCTCGGTGCAGTCGCTGGTGCATCGGCTGACCGCCATGGTGCAGGCGGAGCCGGTGCGCGTTCAGATGCCCTATGTGCTGACCATTCGTTGAATGGGCGCCGAAGCGGCGCTGAAGCGGTGCGCGCCTTCGCACGCAGCGTCCAATTCGCTGGCTGACCGCATGTCACTTTCGCTATACTATCCGGGTTCATCCGGCGCGGTACCCAAGTGGTAAGGGAGAGGTCTGCAAAACCTTTATACGCGAGTTCGATTCTCGCCCGCGCCTCCAAATTTTCCCCATTTAATTTTCGTTTCGCTGACGATCTCGCGCTTCCGTTACAAAAGAACATACTCCGAACTGAAATGGCCGAGCGGTATCATCCGTCGGATACGGAGAGCTTGCGGTGGGAAATGGGATGCGGAATGCGGCAAGGAAGATAATCAGCGCAGCAGCCGACACAGCAATCGGCGCGGCGGGAAGAATCCTGAACAATAACCCGCCATCGGCGCCGCCACAAACCGCGCGCCCTCGCAGGCCGCGCACCGATTTTTCGCGCCTTTTGTGGAGGCGCCGACTCAGGTCGACCGGCGCCGCGTGCACGCGTGGCATTGTTTCGGCTGAACGGTCAGGTTTTCGTAGGGCCGCGCGCGTTTTCCGCTCACGGTTCCGTAGGGGCGACCCTTGGGTCGCCCGCGCCTGGCGCAGCCGGGCGTTCCTCGCCGTTGTAGCCGCCCTGGCTTTGTAGCGGCGGCGTTCAGCTTGCCTGCTGCAAGCAGGGCCGGCAGCTTTACCTCCGACAATAGGGGGTCGCGGCTTGCGTGCGCAAGCAGGCTTCAGCCGCGAGGTTAAACGGCGATTGCCTCCCTCTTCCTTTCGCGTTTACGCCGATGTCTTTTATCGGAGCGCTCCATCCGCGCGCGCCTTACGTCAGGGCACGGCTTCAGCCGTACCGAATAAATCGCTCTTCGTGTTCCTTATCCTTTCGCGCGCCTCACTTGCGCGATGTGTTCGCCTTTCGCTAGCCACTCGCCACTCGCCACTGCCTAAAAAAATGGGAATTATATAGATGACTCCCCCGAGACGTAGATTGATACCGGGTTTATTTTTTCTACTATTGTTATTAGGTGGTCTTATTGTACAAGAGCGGACCACCGACCTCAAAATAGCCGGAATACGGAATTTTGTTCGATTTGACTATGTAGACGAAGCAGTAGCGAGTTTCGTGTTTTCGATTGAAGGCATCATGGTATTCGACCAGTCCGTAAACGAGCATCAAAGAAGTTCCGCATCTAACGGCGTCAATTTGCGCTTGGCTCGGGCTTCCGCCATCAAAAGTCGCCCTCAGTTTCAATTGTTCGGAGGGCACGACCATACGACCGTCGCTTGGAATAGTATCTGGCCCTCGGCACGTTTTATAGTTCGCGCCGGAGAACGGCGAAGAAAGCTCACATTCCGTTGAAATTGGCAAAATGGGCCGTCATGCGGCATAAAATACGAAAACGCATCCTTAAATGGGGTAAAAACTAATATGGGCGTGAATTATTTTGAGTGGCTAAACGCGCTTCTTTTGCTGTGCATAGCAGGATTACTTGCAGAGATTCTTCGTTTGTGAAGATGATTTGGAGCAAGATTTTTGACATACATGTGGTGGTAGTGCGGAAGGACGATCCAAAACATTACGGCGGGAAGGGCTGAATGAGTTTATTGCTCTTTTTTAGGCCTGCCGCCCTTGCGATTCTTCCTCATGGCCGCGATCTTGCGGAAGTATTCTGGCCCACGCTTGGCGGTTTTCTTGCCGCCGATGCTACCAGAATAGGCGGTAATCAGGGAATCATTGATGGCTCGGTCGCACCAAGGACATTTAAACATATCAGCAAGTTAAAGCAAGCCTTGCTGTTTGTCAAAGGAAAAGGTGGGGAGTTAAGTATATAATTCCCTAAAAAATCTGTTGCAAATCCTGTTAACTTGTGATATATGTATAGCTTAGTTATGATACACAAACAATGGATCTTCGGCGCCCCGGAAGCGGCGGCTTCTTGCCCGGAGCGCGTTTTGCGAAGCGCATGCCGCCCGTCCTCGCTCTGGAAAAATCGATGGAGTCCCTGCTCCGCGTAACCGTTGCCCCACGCCGCTTCCCGGCGTCTCGCCTTGTCCTTCCAGCCCCTAATCTCCAGCCTCTAACTTCTAGAACTTCTAATCGGTACAACAAATTATTAGAATCGCGCGTAACTCACACAAAACAAACAATCGCACCGCGTTCTAATCGGTACAAATTCGCGTTTTTTGCAGCGCCCATTTCTCCTCAGAGCCGCGAGTTCCGCGTGGCCTCAGGCGCTGCCGCCCTCGCGCTCAACGTTGCCGCGGCACTGCGCGCCCGTGCAGCCTTAATCGCAAATGAAGTGCGCAGTCCCGCGCACGCAACCAACTCACAACGCGCCACTTATGATTTCTTGATCGCAAATGAAAATCAACTTGTCCGGACGCCGATTTTGTCGCCCATGCCTTCATGCAGGCAAGCGCGCACCGTCGTAGCGTTATTTCGCGCGCGGCGCGACTTTTTTCTCTTGGGCGAGGAGGGCGCTTTTGCGGTCGAGGCCCCAGCGATAGCCGGCGAGGTTGCCGTCTTCGCGCACCACGCGATGGCACGGCACAACGATCGAGACGGGATTCGTGGCGCATGCACGGGCGACAGCGCGTATCGCCCTGGGCTTGCCGATGGCGCGGGCGACTTCTGTGTACGAACGCGTCGCGCCGTAGGGAATGCGGCGCAGCTCTTCCCAAACGCGGCGCTGAAAAGCCGTGGCTTGCACGTCGAGAGGCAGATCGATATGCGGCTCCTGGCCGCGAAGATTCCGGAGGATTTTGCGGACCCACTGCTCGAACCCTTTTGCATCGCGGCGAATTTCCGCTTGCGGATATTCGCCGGCAAGGGCTTTCTCGAGCGGCGCGTCAGCGCCGCCCAAATAAACGGCGCTGACGCCGCGTCGCGTTGCCGCAACCAGCAAGCGGCCCAGCGGAGACGGTACAATCGTGTAGGAAATATTCATGCCAGCCCCTCCGCGGCGGTATGTGGCCGGGGTCATGCCCATTTGCGCGGGTGCGCGCTCGTAAAGACGGCTGCTCGAACCATAACCTGCGTCGTACATTGCGGTCGTCACTTTGTCTCCCTTGCGAAGTTTCGATTTCAATTGCGCCATGCGTTGCGCGTCGGTGAATTGCTTCGGCGTGATTCCCAGCGCCTTGCGAAAAAGCCGCTCCATTTTCTGGGGCTCGAGGCCGAAGAAGCGGCTCAGTTCCAACGAGGTAAGGCGTTTCTCCGGATCGGCGGCCAGCGTCGCTTCGATTCGGCGGCAAATTTGCAACACGCGCCGCGCGGAATCGCGCTGCGGGGACTCGAACTGCGGAAGGCAGCGGAGGCAGGGACGGTACCCGGCCCGCTCCGCGTCCTGTGGCTGGCAAAAAAAGACAACGCGATTGCGCTGGGGCCGCTTCGATGGGCATGACGGACGGCAATAGATTTTTGTCGTGCGTACCGCGTACACAAAACTGCCGTCTGCGGCGGAGCGGCGGGTTTGCACCGCCCGCCAGCATCGCGTGTCGCTCGCTTGAACTGGTAAAGTTTTCCGGGGCATCGAAGCATCGTCCGTTTGGCGCGGCAACGCCACGCATCATCGGATCCGTAAGCCAAAATAGTCTATTCGTGAAACGATATCTATCCGATTTTTGCAGTCAAAAACGCCCGGCTTCGAGAGCATTTTGGAGGGAGAGGGGGCAATTCCGCGTTGTTGAACTAAAGGACACGCTGCCTATTGACAGGGTTGACGCTCGCGGCTGGCCAATGCATATTGCCATACTCAGCGAAGGCGATTGCAGATTACTTGGGGGGATATCTACATGGGGGCAATGCACAACCTCAAACGACAGTTGTCGTCCGGCCCTGTTTCATCTCCTGCAGAAACCAAATACGAAAGCCCGCGGACACAGAACCCCAAAATATTTCTGCGCGTCCCGACGCATGCGATTGGCGTGGCCGAGGATCGGCGCCGGTGTCCCCGGGCGTGCCTGAGCCTTCCTTTGCAACTGACCAGCATCGGAGGGCGCGCCGAAGCCATGCCCGTGACGCTGGTGACGAAAAATATCAGCTCCACGGGAATCTATTTTCTGGCGCCGCGCGTGATCGCGCCCGGGACGGCCATCGAACTCGAGGTGGCGCTGATTGAACGCCCGCTGGGCCGCGGCAGTGTGCGGCTGCGCACGGCGGCGCACGTGGTGCGCATCGATGCGTGCGAAGTGCCCGGCTGGAACGGGTTCGCCGCGTCGTTTGACGATATCGATTTCCAGCGCGACGACCGGATTCCGCGCACTTGGGAATCGCATTAGAAATTTCCCGCGAATTTTTGCGGGGTTAGTTTTGGACAGGCCGTTTGACGAGCTTTGGCGGCACGGGCAACGGGCCTGATGACGGCGACTTGAAATTCGTGGAGCGCACGATCAGGCGAATGGGAATGGTGGTCTTCGGGGTTTTCACTTCAGCGTTCGAGCGAATGTACGTGGGGAACCACAACCTTCCGGTCAGATTTTCGCGGTAGGTAGCGAACATCGTAAACGGAAATCCGTTCGCTGCATTTCCGGCATCCGTGACAAATTGGCCATAACTCTTCACGATGGCGAAGTCCTTGTGATCAATCCAAATGACCCCGTCGAATAGCGGTTTGGCGCCGAGCGTTTTTGGCTGCACGCGAAAAATGAACGTATTGATCTGGTCGAGCTTCTCCTCGCCTTCGTAAGAAATATTGTAAAGAGGCAGTTGATCGGACGTGAGAAAAAAAAGCGGAATGCCCGCAAACGTCTTGACATCCTCGAGCGAGAATTCCGTGTAGTGCAAATCCGAAGTGGGAGGCTTGATGACGCGCTCGTAGCGCTGGCCATTGGGCTTGGTGTACTGCAAGCCGGTGAATGTGAATCGCCCTCCGTTGTTCGCAAGTTCCTCGACTTTGATGGTTTGATCGACGCTGCCCGCGTCATACATTTTTTTGATCAGGTCTTCATTTTGCGTGAAGCGCTGAATGATTTTATCGGCCGGAAGCGGAGGCGGCCCAGGATGGGGCTGCACAGGTATGCGCTTCGCCTTGAACTCCGGGGGAGGCTTGATGGGGCCGGCAACCTGCGCAGACGCGGGGATGGCAGCGACGACAATCGCAGCGAGAATCGCCAGGATTGCAAACCTTAGACGCATCCGCATTCTAACCGTATTCATTGCTTTCCTATCTGTTCCCATCCTTTAGATGCGGAAATGGGGATTTGTGATTGCGGAGTAAGGTTACTTCGTCTTGCGCAAGAAACCCACCGGGAAATGCCATTCGCGCGCAACCCTGATCCAGACTGCATCCCGATTGCGCGAACAATAGGGATTGGCATGGGCTCGCTTGCAGGAGCGATAAAGCTGGGTCATAATCTCGAAACCGCATTCGCTCCAAGAAAGTGCAGGCTCGCTTCATGATCTGTCCCCATTGCCGGACAGAAAATGCTGATGAAAGTTCCGCGTGCTCAAAATGCGGATCTTCCTTTGACTGGCAAATCGATACCGACCAAACGCTAGACTCCTCGATGCCGGAGCCAGAAGCAGCAAACGCTTCCGGCGCGCAAGCGCCCCGCAGTTCCGCGGGCGGGAAGCCTGTTTCGGGAGGATCCGCCTCCTCGGGTAAAAGTGGCTCTCGCTCTTCCGTGAACATTTACGGAGTTCTCGAGGAAGGCGACGAGCTGGGACATCGCTATCGCATCGAGTGTTTGCTGGGACAGGGCGGAATGGGCCGCGTGTATAAGGCCTATGACAAAGAGCTGGATCGTACGATTGCGCTGAAAGTGCTGCAACCGGAATTAACCACGGACCCGAACGCGATGCAGCGATTCAAGCAGGAGCTGCTGCTGGCCAGCCGCATCTCGCACAAAAATATTCTCCGCATTCATGACCTGGGCGAAGCCGATGGAGTGAAGTTTATTTCCATGGCTTACGTGGACGGAGAGGATTTGCATCACCTGCTTCGAACGCATGGCAAATTGCCGGCCGAGCGCGCCCGGAAAATCGCGGAACAGCTCTGCGAGGCGCTGGAGGCCGCGCATGGCGAAGGGGTGGTGCATCGCGATTTGAAGCCGCAAAACATTCTGATGGGCAAGAATGACCACGTTTACGTTTCCGATTTTGGCCTGGCGAAGTCCCTGGAATCGAGCGCCGCCGGAATGACGCGCACGGGACAATTTCTGGGAACGCCGCGGTACATGGCTCCCGAACAGGTGGAAGCAAAGCCGATAGACAATCGCACCGACATTTACGCGCTGGGGTTGATCCTGTTCGAGATGGTGACGGGCGAAGACGCGTTCAAAGGCGATTCGACGCTGCAGATCATGTACCGGCGCGTGAAGGAAAAACCGCCGAACCCCAAGCAATTGAATCCGGAGCTACCGGAAAATCTGTCGCGAGTGATTCTGCGCTGCCTGGAGCGAGATCCGGCGCGGCGCTATCCGAATGCGGGAGAGATACTGACGGATTTACGGGAGGGACGGGCGACCTCGGCGGGACGGACGGTGCAAATCGCGCTGCCGGAACTGGGGAAGCGCTGGTGGTACGTGGCAGCGGGAGTTGTGGCAGCGATTCTGATCGCGCTTTTCGCTGTACCACCGGTTCGACACATGATCTTTCGAGCCCGGTCTGGAAGTTCAGGGTCGGCGCCGCCTCGCGGAGTGCCTCCGCTCTCGAGCGGCCGCTTCGTGGCGGTGCTGCCACTGCAAGTGCTGGGAGATCAATCGAAGCTCGGCTACCTGGCGCAAGGCATCCAAGAAGCGCTCTCGGCCAAGCTATTTCAGTTGAAAGGCATTCACGTAACGTCCCGGGATGCGGTACGAAAAGCGGATTCAAACCAACCGGTGGAGAAAATCGCGCGGGACCTGGGCGCGAATCTCCTGGTGCGCGGGATGCTGCAAGGCGCAGGAGACAAAATCCAGATTATCGTGAATCTGGAAGACGCGGCCGACGGGAAAAGGCTCTGGAGCCAGGAATTCACCGGCCTGGCGGGCGATCTGTTCACGCTGGAAGATCAAATCTACGGGCAATTGGTGACGGCGCTGAACCTCAGGCCGACGAACGCGGAGATGGCGCGCGCGGCGGCGCGTCCGACCGATAACGTAGCGGCGTACGATCTTTATCTTCGCGGGCGCAATGCGCTTCGCGGCCACGACAGCAAAAGCATCCAGACTGCGCTTAATTATTTCGATCAGGCGCTGAAACAGGATGGGACATTCGCACTGGCGTATACGGGCATCGCCGACGCGAGCCTGCGGATGTACACAGTAAAGAAAGACAACTTTTGGACGCAGAAAGCGCTCGCGGCCGCCGAGCAGGCGGATCAGCTGAACGGCAAGCTGCCCGAGGTGCATACAATGCTGGGCAGCGTTTATAGCGCGACGGGGAAATACGCGGAGGCCATCGCGGAACTGAAACAGGCTATTTCCTTAGCGCCAGCGTCAGACGACGCCTACCGGCGATTGGGAGCCGCTTACTTGTCCAGCGGCAATGGCGCGCAGGCCATCGGCGCGTTTCAAAAGGCCGTGGCGCTCAATCCATACTATTGGGGCAATCAGGTGGAGCTGGGGAAAGCCTATTTTCAATTGGGGAACTACCCGAAAGCCCTGGAGGCATTTCAACAGGTCACCGTTCTTGAACCGGACATCGGCGCCGGGTACGAAAACATAGGGTCCGTATATTTGAGCCAGGCGAAATATCAGGAGTGTATTCCCTACTATCAGAAGGCGCTTCGCATCGAGCCTTACTGGACGACCTACTCGAATCTCGGGACAGCGTACTTTTTCTTGAAGCAGTATTCCCAGGCGGCGGATATGTATAAAAAGGCCGTGGAACTGAACCCGAATGACGCGCTCACAACCGTCAATCTGGCCGACGCGTACCGTTGGTCGGGACAAGTGGACAAGGCCAAAACCACGTATCAGAAGGCCATTTCGCTGGGCTATAAGGAGCTGGAGACGAATCCACAGGACGCGGCATCCATGGCCCAGATTGCTCTTTCCTACGCCAAAATCGGGAATGCGCAGCAGGCGCAGGCGTTCATCCGGCGCGCGCGCGGGATTGACAAGAACAACGTCGAATATATGTATGACGAAGCGGAAGTCAATGCACTGCTGGGGCGGCAGGATGACGCGCTGAAAGCGCTCCGTGCAGCCTTCGAAAAACATTATCCTGCCGAATATGCGGCCGGAGATCCGGAATTGGAGAACCTGCAGAAAAATCCGGAATTCGGGACGCTGATTAAAGAATATGCGAGGAAAAAACCGCCGCGCTAAACCGAGTGATTCGCCGCCCAGCGCTTTCTGCCGAAAAACACTATCGGAAGCATGCCGGTAAGCAGCAGGAGCGCGGCGCTCGGCTCAGGAGTGGGGCTGACTTGAACGCTGAATCCTTCGCCTGGCGTGAGTTCCCCACCCTTGAAGAAGAGTTCGACGTCGTTGCTAAGCGGGGTTCCGACGGTGCTAACAAAACCGCACGAAGAAAAGATGTTCGACGCGCAGGTGAAGCTTTCGAAAGGCAGGGAATTGCTGAAGGCAACAAAGAGTTCGGTCAGCGTGGAAGAGCCGTTATACATGAACGTGATCGGAGCGAGGAGCCCGTTTTGGTCCAAGCCCATAACAATGGGATTGCTGATCGAATTGGTGGCGAAGCACGTGACGCCGGGAGTCGAGCAGGTAGGATCGACCCCGTTAATGATAACTGTCGGATCGACAGGAGACGCATCGGCACGGGCGACATTCGCCGAAAAGATTAAACCGAGGCCGATGATCAGAGCGTAGAGCGTCTTCATACTTCACCCCTTGATTAGACAAGCAGCATTAGAATTCGTGGTCTATAGAGCAAACCGAGGCCCAAAGACGGACGGTCGAAACAGAATGGTAAGTCGTGTATTGTCAGTCTGATACCATTCACGGAATTGGCGTATCGGGTGAATTGGTGCGCGGGATGCAAAGGTTTTCGGCTTTTCGGCAAGCATTTCTTCGCGCGCGCAAACCCTGCGGCCAATTCAACGGCGTCTGATAAGATCGGGTTCGAAGGCGAGAACGGAGCGCCGAGAAGTGGCAGAAGCGAAGGTCGCGAGAGTTTATTATGTTTCAGGAACGGTGCAGGGAGTGGGATACCGATACTTTGCGCAGCAAGCGTCGAAGCGCTTGGGCGTGACGGGATACGTGAAGAACCTCAACGATGGGCGCGTCGAGGTCTATGCCGTGGGGTTGGCGGCGCAACTTTTGGCGCTGAGAACAGAGCTGGAGCGCGGGCCGCGAGGGGCGTATGTAACCGAAGTTGCGGAAGAGGAAGCCCGAATGGAAGAAAAGTATGCGCACGATTTTAGCGTCGAACACGACTCCTGGTGATTCGCGAAAGGACAAACAACCGAATGGACGATTTGAAAAAGCTGATCCGCGAAGTTCCCGATTATCCCAAGCCGGGAATTTTGTTTTATGACTTGACGACGCTGTTGCAGGACAAAAAGGGATTTCACGATCTGATCGAAAGGCTGTGCGACAAACTTGCGGGAAGGAAAATTGACGTGGTTGCGGGAATCGAGGCGCGCGGATTTATTTTTGCGCCCGCGCTGGCGTACCGGTTGGGAGCGGGTTTCGTGCCGGTGAGAAAAGCGAATAAGCTGCCGTGGAAGACGGCGCAGGTGACGTATCAGCTGGAATACGGCACCGACAAACTGGAGATTCACCAGGATGCCGTGAAGCGCGGGGAGAGCGTGATTGTCTGCGATGACTTGCTGGCGACGGGCGGGACGGCGGCGGCGGCGGTCCAGCTACTGCGGCAACTGGGCGGGGAAATCGCGGGTGCGGCATTCGCGGTGGAGCTGAGTTTTTTGAAAGGGCGCGAAAAGCTGAATGGAGTTGAGGTTTTTTCGCTAATTCAATACGACAAGTGAACGAAAAACCGCGACGATTTACACCGCGCGCTGGCGGAGGGCTTCGAAGAGGACGACGCCGGCGGCGACGGAAACGTTGAGCGAGCGCACGGGGCCCGTGGTGGGAATGGAGACGAGAAAATCGCAGCGCTTGCGGACAAGGTCGTGCAGGCCCTTGCTTTCGCTTCCCATGACGATGGCGACGCGGCCTTTGTAATCGACTTCGGTGTAGCTTTTCGCGGCGCGTTCGTCGAGACCAATCAGCCAAAAACCCGCTTCCTTGAGCTGCTCCATCGTGCGCGCGAGATTCTTCACGCGAGCGACGGGCAAATGCGCGAGAGCGCCCGCGGAGACGCGTTCAACGGTTTCGGTTAAGCCAGCGGCGCGATGTTCAGGGATCACGAGGCCGGCGGCGCCGGCGGCCAAGGCGGTGCGCACGATGGCGCCGACGTTGTGCGGGTCCTCGATGCCGTCGAGCAAAACGAATAATTGATGATTTGTTTGGCCGCGTGCTTCACCGCCGAGAAGATCCTCGATGTCGAGAGCTGCGCGAGAGGCAGTGAAGGCGACGACGCCCTGATGACGCTCGGCGCCGGCCGCGCGATCGAGTTGGACGCGATCCTCGAAGCGCACAGGCACGCCGCGCGAGCGGGCCAAATCGATAATTTTCTGGATGCGTCCGCCGCGCTGCCCGCGAGCGATGAGGATGCGGTCGAGGGGCCGTCCGGCGACGAGAGCTTCTTCGACAGCATGAATTCCGGCAAGAGGAATCATTTCAAAATCACTTCCGCGTTCCTTTCACCGCATTTGAAGCTCGAACCTTGTCCAATAGCGCGACCGGCAAAACGGAAACAAATGGCTCAGCTCTCGATTGTGGCGATGACGTGAGCGGCGAGGGCTTCGCCGCGGCCGATCTCGCCAAGGCCTTCGTGCGTTTTTGCCTTCAGATTGATCTGCTCGGCGGAAATGGCGAGGGCTTTCGCCAGCGCTTCGCGCATGGCCGGAAAATGAGGGCCGAGCTTGGGGCGCTCCAGGACGACGATCGCATCAATGTGGCGAATCTTCCAATTTTTGCGCTCGAGAAACTGGCGAACCTGGCGCAGAAAGACCAGACTGGAAACGCCGCGCCATTTGGGATCGGTGTCCGGGAAATGCGTACCGATGTCGCCGAGACACGCGGCACCGAGCAGGGCGTCGCAGATGGCGTGGCAGAGAACGTCGCCATCAGAATGGCTGGCTGAACCTTTTTCAAATGGAACTTCAATGCCGCCGATCATCAATTTGCGGTTTTCGGCGAGACGATGCAGATCGTAGCCAATGCCGGAGCGCGCGATGCGCGGCCTTTCCGCGGAGTTGGAGCGGGTGGCGCGAGCGATGGTCTTCGGAGAAACCTCGGACAAGCCAGCTTTCTGGAATTGTTTGCGGAGCCGCGCATCGGCGGCCAGGATGGCGGCGAGAAGATGCGCGGGCGTGACTTGTTCGGAATGGAATTTTTTCGCGACTTGCGGAGCCGCAAGGAGGGCGCGCTTGGCCTTGGCGTCGAGTGGGATTTCGTTGGCCGCCTGACTGGCCGAATGAAGGCTTTCAGGAGAAAGATGAGCGAGCTTCAAGGGAACCTTTGCCCAATTTACTCCGCGAAATGCGCCGGGATTTTCCTTGCGAATGCCAGCGAGAAGATGGGGCAGGGCAATGGTTTTCGATTTTTCCGTGATGGCCGCGAGGCGGGCCATGAAGATGCAGCGACGTGCTTCTTCGTTGAATTTCTCGAAGCTGAATTTCCCGACCATGATTATTTGTGACGGCGCTCCTGATCGAGATAGAAATGGGCAAGCCCCATGTCGGCGGGGCGCGTGATTTTGATGTTGCGCTCGGAGCCTTGCACGACGTAGACATCGTGGCCGATGCGCTCGACGAGAGCCGCTTCGTCGGACGCAGTGAAGCCGTCCTCATCGGCGCGGGCGAAGGCTTCTTTCAGTACCGCGACGTGAAAGACTTGCGGGGTTTGCGCGAGAACGATGCGCTCGCGCGGGATGGTGGCGGAGATCAGCGCGACATCCTCGGGGAGCGTGGCGCGGCGAACTTCCTTGACCGTATCGATTGCCGGAACACCGAGAATGGCCGCGCCGCGAGCGCGCGCTTCCGCGATGACACGATCGACCTGTTCGCGAGTGATGAAGGGGCGGACGGCGTCGTGGACGAGAACCAGCTCGATATCGGATGAAATTTTCGCCAGGGCGTTGCCGACGGATTGCTGGCGGGTTTCGCCGCCTTTAACGACGCGGATCGGGCGGCCCAAGTCTTCCTGCGACAAACGCTGCTCCAAGGCTTGCACTTCCTCGGGGCGCGTGGCGATGAGAAATTCCGAGATGGCCTGGCATTGCGATAGGCGGCGAAGCGTGAATACAACGATGGGCACGCCGTCCAGTTCGAGGAATTGCTTGGGAACCTCGGAACCCATGCGGGTGCCGAGACCGGCTGCGGGAAGAATGGCGGCGATTCTGCTCATTGGGGAGATGTAGTCTAGCGCATTCAGAGCGGCAGATAAACACGCAGGGGAGCGGAAGCTCCGGTCCACGGGAATTCGCGCCCGGCGGACATGTCTCCTATTTTTCCACCGCAGAGGCGCAGGGGACGCCGAGTACATGCTAGAGCGCATTGCCGGAACAGGGAAATCCTTGCAGACCGTCCGAAGTAAGGCCGTGTCTTGCTGATTCTCACGTGTGGCCCGTTTCCGGGGTGAGCGGGCGGGCCGGACGATCACGATCGCCGGGCGCGCCAGGATCCGAAGAGCGCACTTCGGGCGCGGACGAGCGGAAGGCAACCTCCGCCGAGGAGCCTGGGGCGGGTTGCACGGCGCGCGCGGGGTTCTGCTCTCCGCGTTCATCATAACGGCCGAAGATCATTTTGCCGGCGGTGGTCTGGTGCACGGACGTGACGGTGATATCGACCGTTTTGTTGATCATTTTGCGCGCGCCATCGGCGACCACCATGGTGCCGTCATCGAGATAGGCAACGCCCTGATTGTATTCCTTGCCTTCGCGGAGGATAAAAACGCGCATGGTCTCGCCGGGAAGCACGACGGGCTTGAGTGCGTTGGCGAGCAGATTGACGTTGAGAATCTCGATGCCCTGGAGCGTTGCGACTTTGTTGAGATTGAAATCGTTGGTGATGATTTTGGCGTCGTAGCGCTTGGCGAGCTCGATGAGCTTGAGATCGACTTCCGCGATGTTTGGGAAATCATCCTCGGCAATTTGCACGTCAAGGTGCGGCATTTTCTGAATGCGCTGGAGCACTTCGAGGCCGCGGCGGCCACGCTGGCGGCGCAGGGGATCGGCGGAATCGGCGACCATTTGCAGTTCGCGGAGAACGAATTGCGGGATGATCACGGTGCCGTCGATGAAATGGGCTTCGGCGATATCGACGACGCGGCCGTCGATGATGACGCTGGTGTCGAGGACTTTATAGATGTGGCGCGAGCCGCGCTCGGTGCCGAAAAGGCCGCCGAGGGCCTGGAGATTGAGCATGTCGCCTTTATTCGCGCCGACGATCAGCCCGATATAAGCCATGACGAGAAATACGGCCAGACTTATGAAGGAGCGAGTGCTTTCGGGCATGGAGGTGTGCACGAGAACAAGCGTGGCGAGATAGGCGCCCAGGATGCCGAGAATCGAGCCGATCACGGCGCCGATCAAGCGGCGAAGGCTGGCGCGGCGCAGACGGATCTCGAACAAAATGACCGCGACCGCAAAAGCCAGGCCTACAATCGCGCCGAAACCCTGTGACAGGCTGAACGGACGGAAATGGTAGCCAGTGGCAACGCAAACCACGGTGAAAATCAGACGGATCGCCAGCATGTCCCAGAAACTGCCCACTCCGCCAGCATCCGCTTTGGAAAACAACACTGCTTTGGATGGAGAAGTCTCCGGAGCATCTGGAGCGGAGGAACGATTGGGTGGATTAAAAGTGCGGCTCATCGTGGCCCCTTATGAAAAGAAATATGAGAACTATTAATTTCCAGAATGTATCGCCTACAGGACGCCGACCGGCTTTATAAAATTTCCCAAACGAGCGCCGGTATGATCAGAAAACAAATTTATAAGATACTGGAATAATTATATCACCCAGCACGCGGGGCGGGAAACGAATCAGCGGGGCTCCGGCAGGTAAAAGCGCGGAACGCGGCGGCCCAGCGCGCAGAGAAGATCGGAGGTGACGGTGCCGATTTGGCGCGCAACTTCGTCGGCGTGAATGGCTACGCCGCCATCGCGGCCATAGATGGTGACCGCGTCCCCGAGAGCCACGCCCGGAACGTCCGTGACATCGACCATGGAAAGATCCATCGAAATGGTGCCGACGAGAGGCGCGAGGCGTCCGCGCACGATGACGCAGCCACGATTGCCGCGGAGGCGCACGATTCCGTCCGCATAGCCCGCAGCGATCACGGCGATGCGTGAGGGGCGTTCGGTTACGAACTTCGCGCCATAGCCGACGGGCTGGCGGGCGGCGAGCTCGCGCAGAGAAATAATGCGCGCGCGGAAACTGAGGCAGGGCTTGAGCTGCATGTCCCGTTTGACGCCGGAAAGAAATTCAGGCGGTTCAAAACTCTGGTGATAGCCGTAGAGCACCGCGCCAGGACGCACCATGCCAGCCCAGGTGGCGTCGCGCGCGCAAATTGCGGCGCTGTTGGCCATGTGAACGATGCCCGGCGAGATTCCCGCTTCGCGCAAATGCGATAAGGCGTCAGCGAAGATTTTTTCCTGCTGCTCATTTTGCGTCGAACGGAAATCGTCGGAAGAAGCAAAATGCGTAAACGTGCCCGCCAGCTCAAGATGCGGACAACTGGCATACGCGCGGATGAATGCGCCGAGCTGCTCCGGGGAAACGCCGAGGCGGTTCATGCCGCTATCGATCTTGAGATGGAACGGAAACTTTATGCGCGTTTTTAGCCGGGGCGATTTTGCCGCCGCGCATTCCAACGAGCGAAGCTGATCCAAACGGACGATCGCCGGCGTGAGATTGTAGCGGAACATGCGTCTCTCTTCGCCCGGCCAGAAACCACTAAGGAGCAGAATCGACTGGCGGATTCCAGCGTCGCGCAATTCGATCCCTTCGGCCGAGCACGTGACACCAAACGCTTCGACGCCGAGACGCGACAGGAATCTGCTGATCTCGACCGCACCAAGGCCGTAGGCATTGGCTTTGACGACCGCGAGGATTTTGCGTTTCCTGCCAATTTTTCGGCGGATGAGACGTAGATTGTGGGCAATGGCCGAAAGAGAAACCTCGGCCCAGACGGGACGTCCTTCGAATTGGATTCCGCGAGGCATTTATGCGGCCGCTGTCGGCCCCATATGGGCCCGTTACGAGCTCGTTATGGGCAAACTAGAAGGGTACTCCGTCGCGAGCGGAGGGGTAACGCGGATTCCTCCACCGAGCACGCTGTTTAGTAAACAGCGTAACGGCTAGGACAGGCGCGGCTGGGAATACACAGTGTTGTTGCACGGAGACGGTGCTGCAAGATGAAGCGATAGGGAATCGAGACATGCGGCCGCGCGGGCAAAAGCGAAAACGGGCCTATTCCGCCATCGGGATGAACGAATCCGGCGCGGCTTGCTCGAAACGCGTATGGCGATTGATGAAGATGAAATCAAGGCTGCCGGTGGGGCCGTTGCGCTGCTTGGCGATGATGAGCTCGCATTTGGCGCGCTCTTCCTCGGAAAGATCGGTTTTGTAAAATCCCGGACGATGGATGAAGAGCACGACGTCGGCGTCCTGCTCGATGGCGCCCGATTCGCGGAGATCGGCCAATTGCGGTTTGCGATCCTCGCGTTCCGGAGCGCGCGTCAACTGACTCAAGACGAGCACGGGAACCTTCAATTCCTTTGCCAGACCCTTGAGCGAGCGGGAAATGCTGGAGACTTCTTCGTTGCGATTGCCGAAGCGGCCGCGGGCGGCGATGAGCTGGAGATAGTCCACGATCAAAAGATCGAGCCCTTTGTCGCGTTTGAGGCGCCGGGCCTTGGCTCCTATTTCCATGACGGTTGAGGAAGCCGAATCGTCGATCCACAAAGGAGCGCTGCCGAGACGGGCAAGAGCGCTGCCGATTTTGTCCCAATCTTCCTGGCCGAGATGGCCGGTGCGGAACTTGTGAGCGTCCACGCGGCCCTGCGAAGCCAAAAGACGAAGGAGAAGCGATTCCTTGGACATCTCGAGGCTAAAAACGGCGACGGCGCGCGGTTCATTTGCGAGCGCAACGTTTTCAGCAATGTTCAAGGCCAGCGACGTTTTCCCCATCGAAGGACGCGCAGCGACAATGATCAATTCGCCGGGTTGCAGGCCGGCCGTGTCGTTATCGAGACTCAAGTAGCCGGTGGAGACGCCGGTGAGCCGGCGGCCCTGCTCCATCATTTTTTCGAGCCGTGCGTAGTTTTCCTTGATCAGTTCCTTGACGCCAATCAATCCGGCGCGAACGCGCTCCTCGGCAACCTGGAAAATATCGGACTCGGCTTTATCGAGAATGGCATCGGCGTCCTCTTCGGCATCGAGCGCGCGCTGCTGGATCACTTCCGCGGTGCGGATCAGATGGCGCAAGACGGATTTTTCCTTGACGATGCGAGCGTAGTGCTCAACGTTGGTCGCGCGGGGCAGGCCGTCCATCAATTGCGAAAGATAGGCGGGACCGCCGGCGGATTCGAGTTCGCCGTGACGATCGAGGCATTCGCTGAGAGTGATCAGATCGATGGCTTGCTGCGCCTCGGCCAGCTCGACACAGCGCTCGAAAATCCGGCGATGTTGATCGAGGAAAAAGTCCTCGCCCTTCAATTTCTCAATGGCGACGTCGAGGGAATGGTTGTCGAGAAGGATCGCGCCCAGCACGCTGCGTTCGGCGTCAGCGCTATAGGGCAAAGGGCGTGCGAGAGTGGCTTCTTGCGGCATGTGTGATTCGCTTTATTTTCGCCTAAATCCCGGGCCGGACGCAACCAGTTTCGATTTTGGCTGCGTGTTTGAAAAAACAGAACGCCTGACCGCATGAACCGAAGGCATTCTGTGCGGCGCAGGAGGAGAAGTCAATGCGTGGCGGCTGTGAAATTCACAAAGGCTGTGCAAAACAATCGCGCGCGCCCGAATCGCGGAGCAAAGACGACGCGAACGCGGACGATCGCGCGGGCTCCGCGAACGGGCAAAAAACAGCGGTTACGATTCGCGCTCGACGGTGAGCTGCACTGTGGCAACGACGTCGCGGAAGAGCTTGATGGCGACGGGATATTCGCCGACGAGCTTGATGGGATCGTCGAGCTGAATTTTGCGTTTGTCGATGGTGTAGCCCTGCGCGGCGAGGGCGTCGGCGATATCCGCGGAGGTAACCGACCCGAAAAGCTGATCGTTCTCGCCCGCCTTGCGCGAGAGTTTCAAAGCGACGGCGGAAAGCAGATCCGCCTGTTTTTGGGCGTCGCCGCGCTCGGTGGCTTCCTTTTTGGCGAACGTGGCACGCATCTTTTCGAGGCGCTTCATGTTGGATGAATTTGCGGCGACGGCGAGCTTGCGCGGCAACAAATAATTGCGCGCATAGCCTTCCGCGACCGTGACCACCTGGCCTCGATTGCCCAGCTTTTCGATGTCTTCCTGCAAAATGATTTCCATGGCTTTGTCCTCGGCTTTATGCTCGAAATTCGTCCGGCGCGGCGCGATGGCCGCGCGATATCCGGGCGCACGTACCACCCGCTGGTTTACAGTTCCGAAGCGAATGCCAAAAGCGCGATGTTTTGCGCGCGTTTGATGGCAATGGTCAGCCAGCGCTGGTGCCGCGCGCAAGTGCCGGTCATGCGCCGAGGAAGGATCTTGCCGCGCTCCTGGACGAACGACTGGAGTATCTCGGGCTTCTTGTAATCGATGAGATCAACTTTATCGACGCAGAAGCGGCAGACTTTCTTTTTGCGAACGTAATTACGCTTCCCGCGGCGCGGCCCGGGCGGCCTGCTGCCTGCGCCGCCACCTCCTCCACCGGGCGGCCTTCCGCCGGAGAAGGATGAGTGCTGCGATGATGCGTGTTGCGGTGCGTGTGTTTCGTCGGCCATTGAATTTTCTCCCTGTCCATTATCCATTCGCCGTCGCGGCCTGTTCGGCGCCGGGAACGGCAGCAGCAGTTTTGCGGGGTCGCCGCGCGTTGCGCTTCTCGCGGCGTTTCGACAACTTCTCCTGGCGCTTAATCTCCTCGTCGAGACGCACGGTGAGATATTTGACGACCGAATCGGTGACGCGCAAGCGGCGCTCAAGCTCCTTGAGAAGCTCGCCATGACTCGAACGAAGCACCATGTAGACATAGAAACCTTCGCGCAATTTCTTGACGCGATAGGCGAGCCGGCGCAAGCCCCACTTTTCGACCTTCTCGACTTTGGCTTGCTTCTCCTCGACAGCGTGCTGGAGCGTGGCAATCAGTTTGTCGATCTCGGTCTCCGGCGTGTCGGGCCGGCAAATGAAGATCAGGTCATACAGTCTTTCTTCCATGTTTCCTCTTTTCCTTCTGCAGCTCAGAAATTCTATTCGACGGCGTCTTCCGGCGGCGTGGCTCGCCGGTTGAAGTGCGCCATCGCGCGGCTGGCGCCCTTCGCGAGAATCATTTCGACGGCATCGGCCGCTTCAACAATCATGGTGTCCGCCGTTTCGCGGACATCCTTGCCCATCGGCGCTAAAACATAGGCTGCCAAATCGTCCACCGGGTATTCCGGCTTGATGCCAAGCCTGACCCGTAAAAATTCATCCGTCGCCAGCGCGCCAAGGACCGACTTCAAGCCATTGTGGCTGCCGGCGCTGCCGCGCTCACGAATACGAATCATTCCCCAGGGCAGCGCCGCTTCGTCGCTGACGACGATGGTTTCCGCTGGATCGGCTTCGTAACGCGCGATCAAATCCGCAACGGCATGGCCGCTGAGGTTCATAAACGTTTGCGGCTTCGCCAGCACCACATCGTGTCCAGCGATCTGTCCAATTCCGATCAAAGACCGCGCTTCCGGCCGCGTGACGCGAATCGCGAAACGCTCGGCCACGCAATCCATCACCTGAAAACCGAGGTTATGCGGTGTCCAAGCATATTCGCGGCCAGGATTGCCCAGACCCACGATGATTCGCATCCGCGCGTCCCCATTTGCGTCTCAAGTGCAGATTCTCCGCTGCGCTCGGAATGACCACGAGAGCGTTTCTTTTCAGCAAGCAGTTAACGCTACTTCTCTTTGCCCTTTTTTTCGGGCTTCTCGGCCTTTTCGGGCTCAGCGCCTTCCTCGCCTTCCTCGGCTTCCTTCTTGCCCTTCTTGATGAGTTCAGGCTCGGCCGGAACGGCTTCTGTGGCGGCGACAGCTTCGGCGGGCGCGACTTCTTCTTCCTTCTTCAAAATGACGACGTGAGCGAGAACGCGCTGCGGATCGGTGACCAGTTTTACTTTGTCCGGATCGAATGGGAGATCGGCGGCGCGGAGCTGTTTGCCGATGGTCAGGCCGCTGATGTCGACCTTGAATTCCTCTGGAATATCGCCGGGCAAACATTCGAGTTCGACTTCGCGCGTGACCATTTCGAAAATCCCGCCCTGCAGCTTGACGCCTTCGGGCTCGCCGAAAACGTGCACCGGGACGCGGACGCGCATGCGGACGTCCATGGCGATGCGCAGCAAGTCCACATGCAGCAACGCGCCGCTGACAGGATCGACCTGCCAATCTTTCAGCATGGCCTTTTCTTCCTTATGGCCGGCAAGCTGAACGGCGAAGATCGTGTTGTGGCCCGTCTCGGACCGAAGAATGCGGGCGACCTGGCGGGCATTGACGCTCATCGCGACAGGTTCATTTTTGCCGCCATAGAGCACCGCCGGGACCAAGCCCGTGCGGCGAATGCGCCGGGCGACACCCTTGCCGCGTCCCTCGCGCGTCGCGGCTTCAACAACAAAGGCTTCCATAAATCCTTCCTTCCCTGCTTTTAGATGAACAGTTCACTGATTGAAGTTTCTTCATGAATCGAACGGATGCCGCGCGCCAAAAGTTCGGCGACGCTGAGCACTTTAATCTTAGGCACTTTCCTCGCTTCCGGCGATAGCGGAACTGAGTCCGTGACAATGACTTCCTTGATGGGCGATTGGCAAATGCGATCGACGGCGGGCCCGGAAAGAATCGCGTGCGTGCAGCCGGCATAGACTTCCGTGGCGCCTTCCTTGAGAAGCGCTTCGGCGGTTTTTACGAGCGTGCCGGCGGTGTCAATGATGTCGTCAATGACGAGCGCGGGACGGCCTCGAACGTCGCCGACGATGTTCATGACTTCGCTGACATTGACGTCGATGCGGCGCTTATCGACGATGGCCAGAGGCGCACCAATTTTTTTGGCGAAGAAGCGCGCGCGTTCGACGCCGCCCGCGTCGGGCGAAACGACGGTTAATGCGTGGAGGCCGCTCTTCTGAAAATATTCGACGAGCACGGGTGCGGCGAATAAGTGATCAACAGGCACGTTGAAATAACCCTGAATCTGCGGGGCGTGAAGATCGAGAGTCAATGCGCGGCTGGCTCCGGCGGTCTCCAGAAGATCGGCGACAAGCTTGGCGGAAATGGGAACGCGCGGGCGGTCCTTGCGATCCTGGCGAGCGTAGGCGTAATACGGGATCACGGCGGTGACGCGCCAGGCCGAAGCGCGCTTGAACGCGTCGACCATCAGCAAAAGTTCCATGAGATGAAAATCGACGGGATGGCAGCAGGCCTGAACGACAAAAACATCGGCGCCGCGGACGTTTTCGAGAATCTGGAAACGCGATTCGCCGTCGCTGAACTGGCCGCGCTCAGCGCGGCCGCGCGGCACGCCCAAATAATGGCAGATGGCCTCGCATAGAGCGGGGTTAGCGCTGCCGCTGAAAATTTTGAACTTGTCGTCAGCCAACGAAGATTCCTTGGGCAATTACCTGCCGGGCACCCGCTGGAGCATAGCTCTGCGGTAGTCTTCCCTAGAGAGGGTTCTCGCTACGAAAACCTGGTCCTTCGAAAACTCTCGAGCGACTCGGCGCGCCTGCGCTGGGTTTCGGAAGACTCCGAACACCGCCGACCCGCTACCCGCCAGCGCGGCTTCCGCGGCTCCTCCCCGGAGTAAAGTCCGTTTGATTTGAGCTAAACGGGGGTGACGGCGAAACACGGCAGCCTCGAAAGCGTTGGGGATGCCGCACTGCTGCCGACTCCAGCACAGAGCGCAGAGGCCATAGATTGTATGGGTTGAGCCGGACTTTGTCAATTGACGCGCCGGAAGGCGATCAATCCAGGCATAGGCGTCGCGCGTGCTGACGCCGATGCCGTGCGGAGAAACAACGAGGATCGTTCGCCGCGGTATATCGGGAAGTGGATAAATCTCATCGCCGCGATGGATGCCCAATGCGCGTCCACCGAAAAGAAAAAAGGGGACGTCGGCGCCGAGAGCTGCGGCGATTTCGATGAGGCGCGGAAGCGGGAGCTCGTGGCGCGTCAATCGCAGCAGCCCCGTGAGCGCGGCGGCTGCGTCGCTCGAGCCGCCGCCCAAGCCACGAGCTACGGGTATGCGCTTCGTGAGCCTGGCGTGGACGCCCTGACCCAGGCGCAGCTCATGCCGCAGAGCATCAATCGCGCGCCAAACGAGATTCGTGGAATCCGCAGGGAGCGAAGGGTTGTCCGTTTCGAGAACAATTTCATTTCTGGAAGACAATGCAAGCTCGACGGTATCGTGGAGCGAAATGGACTGAAAGATCGTGCGGAGCTCGTGATAGCCGCCGGGAAGTTTGCCCACTACGTGAAGGCAGAAATTCACCTTGGCAAAAGCAGGGAGGCGAACCGAGCGCTTCATTCGCGGAACGTTTACGGCTTCGGGTCGCCGTCGGCGGACTTCTGCGCGAGGTGACGCTTCAGATTTTTCAGCTTGGCCTGAAGATCGGAAACTTTTTTCGCTTCGTAATCGGCCGGGAGCGCTTTGTGCCAGTAGACGAGCGCCTTCTCCCAAGTTTGCTGGGCACGATCCGACTGGCCGAGCTTTGCGTAGACGTCGCCGAGATGGCCCAGGATCGTGGGGTCATTGGCGCTGTGAGCGACGGCCTGCTGCAAATACTGCTGTGCTTCGGAAAATTTGCCCTGCTTGAAGTAGGCCCAGCCCAGGCTGTCGAGGTAGGCCCCATTCGTGGGATCCTCGACCACGGCGCTGCGAATCATGGAAATCGCCTGATCCAAACGCTGGCCGCGATCCGCAAGCATGTAGCCATAATAATTCAGGGTCATGGCATCGTGCGGATTGACGGCGAGAGATTTGCGGAACATCTCCTCGGCGCGGCCATATTGTTTCTGCTGATCGTAGATCGCGCCGAGCAAGAACCATGCGGTTTCCTTGTCCGAGGGCGCTTGAGACATACCGAGGGCTATGTTGGCGTCCTTCTCGGCATCCGCGTACCGCTTGCCGCGTTCTTCGATTTGCGCGAGGTCAAGATAGGTTTCACGATCCGTCTGATTTCCGCGCACCAGGCCGCGAAGGACTTTTGTGGCGTCCTCCGTCTGGCCGTTGTCACCGAGAAGCATCGCGTAGGTGACCGCCAGGCTCTGGTCGCTGGGATCGGCGGCGCGCGCTTTCTGGGCTTCGGAAATGGCGCGTTTGATGTCGCCACTGGACCTGTAGGTGTCAATCAGCAAAAGCTCGCCGCGCTTCTGAGTGGCGGGGCCGAGCTGGCGCATGTCTTCGAAAGTGCGCTCCGCGGAAGCGTAATCTCCGCTTTGGCGATAGGCCATGCCGAGTTGTTCGTACAGAATCGATAGCGCGTTTGGAACGGGCTGGCCTTCCTGTTGCTGAGCCTTGACGCCCGCGATGGCGTCGGAAAGAACCTCGACGGCGTCTTTGTAACGCGCTTGGGCCTCGTACAGCAAAGCTTCGTTGTAAAGAACCTCGAGACTGTCGGGAGCATACTTCTTGGCCTGCATCAAGCTGGTCTCGGCTTTGTCGAGCTGATTCAGATGACGGTAAATCTGGGACATGCGCAGATAGTTTTCCGCGTCCTCGGGTTCGATCTGCGTCAAGCGCTGGTATTGGGTGAGCGCTGCGTCGTATTTGTTATCAGAGAGCAACGCCTCCGCGAGACCTTGGCGATGAGTGGCCTCATCCGGATCGAGAGCGATAGCGCGCTCGTACGACTTTTCCGCCTGGGGATAATTATGGGTCTTGGCGTATGCGCTGCCGAGGAGGTCATAGAACGCGGCGTTGTTCGAGCCGCCCGCGGCGTTTTGGAGCAGAGAGATGGCGTCCTGGGCGCGGCCTTCGTCCAAGTAAAGCTGGCTGAGCTGTTCGAGGGCTGCTTCATTGTCCGTCGAATGGCTCAGGATGCCACGGAGCACCCGTTCGGACCGTTGCGGCTTATTTTCGAAACCGTACAGATGCGCCAGCCAAAGCTGCGACTGGATGTCCGCGGGATCCAAGCGCGCGACAGCTTTCAATTGCTGGATGGCGAGCGAGATCGTTTCCTTCTGGCGGGAGCCGGCGCTCACATCGCCAAGGTTGTGAATGTAAATGCGAGCGAGCAAGCGATGGGCCGGGAGGTTATCCGGATCTTGTTGAAGGGCGGCCTCGGCCTGGTGGATAGCTTCATTGGTGTGCTGCGATTCGGCGTAGACTTCCGCGAGGCGTTCGGTAATCGCCGGATCGGAATCGAGGGCCAGCGCTTTCTGGTAATCGGCAATCGCTTGGTCGGCAAATTCGGATTTACCGGTTTCCTGAAATTGCTGCTCGGCCAAATGGCCGATCATAAAGTCGGTGTAAGCTTCGGCGCGCTTGGATGGATCCATCTGCGAGTAAGTTGAATTACCGGCAGCGATCGGCGCCTGAGATGAAGGCGCGGGCGGAACGGTTTGCGCCGCTGCGCCGGTGACACCAAGCGCGAGGGCGAGAAATGCGCCCAGCCATTGAATTTTCATGCCAGCCTGTTTCATGCGAACTCCGAGGTGCTCATTCATTATGGTATAGGCCGCCAGCAGCGTCAAAGTTTTCCCCGCGTATTGTCGCCACTCGCGTGAAGCCTATGGGATTGGATGCGAGAAAGGGCCGCGCGGTCAGTGGCGGAAGTGGCGGATACCGGTGAGGACCATGGCAAGACCGAGGCGGTTGGCCGTGGCGATCACCTCCGGATCGCGGACCGAGCCGCCGGGCTGAATGACCCCCGTTGCGCCGGCCTTAGCCGCCTCCTCAACGCCGTCTGGAAAGGGAAAAAATGCGTCGGAAGCGACGACGCTGCCCACGAGAGGCATCTGCGCCTTCATCACCGCGATTTTCACCGAATCCACGCGGCTCATCTGGCCAGCGCCGATTCCGAGCGTCTGGCCATCGCGCGCGAAAACGATGGCGTTGGATTTCACGTGCTTGCAAACCTTCCACGCAAATTGCATGGCGTGACGCTCGGATTCGCTGGGCGCGCGCTCGGTGACGACCTTCATCTCTGATTCGCCGAGCCGTCGAAGGTCTGGCTCTTGCACCAGCATGCCTCCGTGGATGCGTTTGAGTTCGAGCTCCGGCGGAGATTTCCCGGGGGGCATTTCGAGCAGGCGGAGATTCTTCTTTGTGGTGAGCGTTTCGCAAGCGGCCGCGTCATAGCCGGGCGCAACGACGCATTCGACGAACAGTTTTGCCAGCTCCGCGGCTGTGGCAGCGTCCAGCGGACGATTGAAGGCAATCACGCCGCCGAAAGCGGAGACAGGATCGCATGCGAGCGCGCGGAGGTACGCTTCGACAAGACTCTTGTGCTCGGCAGCGCCGCAGGGATTATTGTGTTTGATGATTGCGACGGCTGGCGCGGAAAATTCCTGCGCGACGGACCATGCGGCATCCAGATCGACCAGATTGTTGTACGAAAGCTCCTTGCCCTGAAGCTGACGAGCCGCCGCAAATCCCGAGCGCGGACGTCCCGCGGGCACATAGAGCGCCGCAGACTGGTGCGGATTCTCGCCATAGCGCATCGGCTGCTGGCGATCGAAAGCATAGTGCAAGCGGAACGGCAAAAGCTCCGACGAGCCGGCGAGGTGCAATTCGGGGTCCGCGGTTAAGCGTTCGAGCTGCGTCGCGATTTCTCCGTCGTAACGCGCCGTGAGCGCGAAGGCCTTTCGAGCGAGATCGAGGCGCGTGGCGAGGCTGATTTCGCCGCCAGACGCGAGCGCTTCGAGGATACGAGGATAGTCAGCGGAGTCCGTGACGACCGCGACACTTTCGAAATTCTTGGCGGCAGAGCGGATCATGGTGGGCCCGCCGATGTCGATATTTTCGATCAGTTCCTCCGCGGTGACGCCGGTTCGGTTTGCCGTCGCGGGAAAAGGGTAGAGGCTGACCACGACCAGATCAATTGGCGAAATGGAGTGTTGCGCCGTTTGCTTGCAATCCTCCGCATTGCCGCGGCGGAACAGGATGCCGCCATGAACCTTCGGATGCAGAGTTTTTACCCTGCCACCAAGCATTTCCGGCCAGCCGGTGAGATCCGAAACATCGCGCACGGGAATGCCCGCCTCGCGCAGGAGCCGCGCCGTGCCGCCCGTGGAGACAATTTCGATGCGAAGCTCGGAGAGCTGGCGCGCAAAATCGACGACGCCAGTCTTGTCATAGACGCTGATCAGGGCCCGTTCCATCCGCACACATTCCTCCGTGGTGAAAAAAGCAGACCAGTGTATGCGGTTGCGGGGGAATGGAAAAGAGAAAGGTGAGAAAAATCAGGCGCTGACGCGGGCTTTCAGCTTGACGCGCCCATCCTCAACGCTCACGGTATATTCCACCTGCGAAGCGCCTTTTTTCGACTTCAGCTCGCGGGTCTTGTCGCGCACAAATTTGCCGAACTCCTCGAAGCTGGGTGTGCCGCCCTTTTCACCCGCGGCGTCGCGCACCTCGACCAATTTTCTATAGAGCTGCTCGACTTTTTTGGTTTCGTGATCCGGATCGGAGAAAGACATCGCAAAAGCCGGCGCACGGTCTGATTGACTCCGCCGCGATGGCTCGGTGAGGGGCGCCGCTGTGGAGCGTTGTGCTTCAATCGCCTTGGCCGCCGCGCCGAAATGGCGCTGGGCGGTACTTTCTTCCCGGTCCTTGATTTTCTTGCGCCAAATTTCGCAATATTTCGCGAACGTTTGGGCCATGTTGGTGTAACGGAACCGCTGGGAGTAACTCATCTGGGCGCTGCGGTCGCTATAGCGCCGGATCAGCGACTCGACGCGCCACTGTGTGTCCGCCGGAGGGCGTTTGCGGCCTCCGCCGAAGAACTGTTCGTACTCGATCTTCAGAGTGCGAATGTCCCTTTCGAGTTGGACGAGATCTTCCTCTGGTGTGGTGGCCATGGGCTGTGCGATATGTGAATAAAAGGCGGGCCGCTCCTTACTATCCTAAATTTAGCGTCTGGCGGGCGTCAATGCCCGCGAGAAAGCTCGTGTCGGAAGGGTATAAGGCCCTCCGCGCGGTTGCTTCCGCACAGGGCGTATGCTGAAATAGCGCATCATGGCATCTCCCTCGGATCGCGCCGTCAAGCGAAATGGTGAAGATACTGCTCTGCTGCGGCAAATCCCCTCTGTTGACGAGGTGCTGAACCGGCCGACAATTGCAGCGCTGAGGCAACAAGCTGGCCGCGAGTTGACCGTCGAAATCACGCGCCGCGTGCTGACGAATTTGCGAGCTCGAGCGGTGAGCGAACCGGCGCCAGCGGCCATGAATATCGCGGACATCGAAATCGAGATTGCGCGGCAGATGGAGCAAGAGATGGCGCCGTCGCTGCGCGCCGTGATCAATGCAACCGGCGTGGTGCTGCACACGAACCTGGGCCGTGCGCCTATCGGGAAGTCCGCAGCGGAGCGCCTAGCCGCGACGGCGACGCGCTATTCGAATTTAGAGTACGACCTCGCGGACGGGATGCGTGGCCAGCGGGACGTGCACACGAACACGCTGCTGGCGGAGCTTTTGGGCGCGGAGGCTGCAATCGTCGTAAACAACAATGCCGCCGCCGTGTTTCTGGTGCTAAACACGCTTGCCAAAGGCGCCGAAGTGATTGTGTCGCGCGGAGAACTGATTGAGATCGGGGACGGCTTCCGCATTCCGGATATCATGGCGGAGAGTGGCGCGGAATTGCGCGAAGTGGGGACGACGAACCGCACGCGAATCGCGGATTACGAGCGCGCCGTTACGGAACGGACGCGGCTTCTGCTTCGCGTTCATCCTTCCAATTTCCGAATGGTCGGCTTCACGAAGCGGCCGGGACTGGACGAGATCGTGGAACTGGGCCAGCGCCGAGGGTTGATGGTCTTCGAGGATCTGGGCTCAGGATGTCTGGCGGATCTGTCGAGCGCGGGAATTGACGAGCCCCTCGCGCGCAAGAGCTTCGAGGCTGGAGCGAATGTCGTTACATTCAGCGGAGACAAACTGCTCGGCGGCCCGCAGGCGGGAATCATCGCCGGCAAAAAGGAGATCGTCGAGCGAATCCGGCGCAATCCATTGTTTCGCGCGCTGCGCGTGGACAAGTTGACGATTGCCGTTCTGGAAGCGACTCTGCGCGCGTACCGGCGCGGCGCCTTCGAGGAAATTCCCGCGCTGGCGATGATTCGCATGACCTCCGTGGAAATCGGGCGGCGTGCCGCCGCGTTTGCGGCGCGGCTGAAGGACAAATTGCCGCAAGGCGCAACGTTCGAGATTCGCGAAGGATCGTCGGTGATCGGCGGAGGGTCAACTCCGGATCAGAAATTGCCGACGAGTTTGATCGGTGTCGCCAGCAATCGGTATTCTGCCGTTCAAATGGAGGAACGGCTCCGGCGCCCGATTCAGGGAACGCCCGTGATTGCGCGCATCGAAGAAGATCGTTTGCTGCTCGACCTGCGCACAGTGTTCGTCGAGGAAGAAACGTCCCTTGCGGATGCACTGCTTACGGCGCTGCGCTAGCGGGCGGCGCTGCGATTTTCCCGGTGAATCGCCAAACCCTACAGATGATTTATGCAGCTCGCGACGCAGGCGGCGCCGAATCCGTTGTCTATGTTGACGACGCTGATGTTCGAGGCGCAACTATTGAGCATGGCGAGGAGCGCGGTGAGGCCAGAGAAACTCGCGCCATAACCGGTGCTGGTCGGCACGGCGATGACCGGGACGCTGACGAGCCCCGCGACGACACTCGGCAGCGCGCCTTCCATTCCCGCGGCGCAGATGATGATGCGAGCGGAAACGAGTTTGTCGCGATGTTTGAGTAGCCGGTGCAAACCGGCGACGCCGACGTCGCAGAGCGCTTCGGCGCGATTGCCCATCATTTCCGCCGTCAGTAGAGCTTCCTCGGCAACGGGAATATCGCTGGTGCCCGCCGTGACAATCAAGATGAGGCCCTTGCCAGTGATGGCGCTGCTCCGGCGAATCGTGATTGCACCCGACAATGGATGAAATTTTGCACGAAGCGCGCCGCGGCGCACGGCGCGGTACGTCTTCGCATCGGCGCGCGTGATCAAGATGTTGTGCGACGCCTTGGCGCGGAGCATTCCGCGAACGATTTCGGCGACCTGCTTAGGTGACTTCCCGCGCGCGAAAATCACTTCGGGGTAACCCTGGCGCAGGGAGCGATGATGGTCAATCTTGGCGAAGCCGAGGTCTTCGAATGGGAGATTTTTCAGTCGCGCGATGGCCTGATCCGAGGACACGCGTCCTTTTTTTACCGCAGCAAGCAATCCGCGAATGTCAGGCTCATTCATAGGCGATGTTGAAGGAACGAGCATTCTAGCGCACGGGAATATCTGCTGCTGGGTTCAGTTTTTGTGTGGTGTATAGATATCACGCGATACCATGAACTTCAACGTCACGTTGTCCGAGGCGCTCGTCAAACCAAAGCCCACTCCGGCTTCGATGTCCGCCCACTTACTGTAGTGATCGAAGACTCCCCATATCTCATGAGACTGGTCGCTGGCCGGGCGGAACGCTTGCAAAGGGCCGATATCGGAATAGTCCTCAACCGCCAAGGCCCATTGGGGGGAAAGATTATAAGCGATGCGCGCCTCCGGAGCGAAGTCGAGGCTCTCGAAGCCGCCCGCAAACGAGTTGTCGAGAATCGGATTGACGATGAAATCCCACGGATGCAGGTGTAAACCGAAGATGGGACGAATCTCGGATGTGAAGGTTCGCGGATCCCAATGCGCAGAGTTGTAGCTGAATTCGAAATTCGCGCCATAAAAGAACTTACGTTCGGCCGCATGCGGCACGACAAAGAGCATGCGTATCTTGCCGCCGTTGATCGTCGCGCCGCGATCCTTGGAGATGCTATAGAGCGGCAGATAAAGACCCGCCTCGAACCAGTCGGTCACGCCGTATGCCCATTCGAATCCGCCGTTGAGGGACTTGTCAGGTATGAGGCCGCCGGGGAACGCCGGTGTGGTTAAGCCGTCGGGGGTGAAGTTGCTGTGGAACGTAAGATTGACCACACCCGGCGGAGCAATCGAGGCATCGTACACCTGAATCTCATCAGTCTGCGCAAAAGTCGCCACGGGAACTATAACCAGAGCGATCGCGATTACCACGAGTGCGCGCACATCGATCTCCCATCAATGCAAGAATGTCCTAAACTAGGACGCACGCACCCGGTAATGGTTGCATGGTTTCTGGACTGAATTTTGGGTAGCAGCAATGGAGGAGATTCAAGCGTGGGGATGGGCCTTATCATAAATGGCCATGAGCTGTTCAATTGTCGCGTGCGTATAGCGCTGCGTTGTGGAAAGCGAGGCATGGCCGAGCAATTCTTGAATCGAGCGAAGGTCAGCTCCATCGGCCAGCAAGTGCGTGGCGAATGCGTGGCGCAGCGAATGCGGATGCACGTCCCAGTTGTGGCTCAATAATCGCGCGTATTTTTTGACAACGTTCGAGACGGTGCGTTGCGTGAGCCGCCCTCCCTGTAAATTCAAAAATACAGCTTTCCTGTTGCCCCGCGATTTCGTCCGCCGCAGAATTTCGTCGCGCGCCGGCCAGTAGTTCTCGAATGCCTCCCGCGCCTTTGCGCCGTAGGGCACCACGCGTTCCTTGCGGCGCTTGCCGAGGACCCGCAGGATTTGGTCATTTGGATTGATGCTGGCCATATCGAGACCCGTGAGTTCGCTGACGCGCAATCCGGAAGCGTAGAGGAGCTCGAGAATCGCGCGGTCGCGAGCCAGAACCAGACCCGCATTTTTGTTCGGCGGCCGCGTTTTGGATTTCGCGGACCGGGCTGCCTCGGTTCGCGCGGGCGTCATGTCGTCGAGCAGGCGGTTCATTTCTTCCGCGCTCATCACGGTGGGTAGCCGCTTCGGCAGTTTCGGGCGAGCCACCAACCGCGCCGGATTTTGTTTGGTGATATGTTCGCGAACGCAGTAGCGGAACAGCGAGCGCAGCGCGGCTAGCTTCCTTGCCACTGAGCTTTTCTCCAGTTTGCGATCGTAGAGATGACTGACGAATTCACGGATCACCAGATGGTCCACGGCCGTCAGCGCCATGGGCGGCTCGCCCGGCGGCGTAACGTATTCGAGAAATTGCCTGAGGTCGGTTCGATAGTTTTCGATCGTCTTGGGCGAGGCATTCCGCACGTACCGGAGATAGTGCAGAAACTTGTCAATCGCGGTTTGGATCATTCCCATGTGGGTGTTCGTCGATTATGCGTTGCGACACACACGAGCGGGAGAACCCGGCAAGCGATCACGTCTTCACGGAAACAACCGCGGACGCTTCGACCGGCTGCGCGGCAGCGTCTTCCGTCGCGGCAACTTCCCAATCGCAATCTTCCTTCAAGCACGCGCGGAAAATCCCATGTTTTGATCGCTTCAACACGATGAACGGCGCCCCGCACTTCGGGCATGGCTCAGGAAGAGGTTCGTGCGGCGTCGTGAAATCGCAATCCGGATACCGACTGCAGCCGTAAAAAATTCTGCCGCGCCCGCGGCCTTTTGCCGATCCGCGCCGGACAAATTCCCCTTCGCCGCACTTCGGACATTTGATCCCCAGCGTAATTGGCCGCGTGTATTTGCACTTCGGATATTTCGAGCAGCCGATAAATTCGCCGAACCGTCCGTGGCGCTTCAAAAGCTGTTCGCCGCACTTCGGACATTTTTCATCCAGCGGCTCGTCCGGCTGGCGCGCCTTTCTGGTTCCTGCCGCCAGGCGGCGCGTCGTCTTGCAATCGGGATATCCCGAGCACGCCAGAAATTGCCCGAAGCGCCCGCGCTTCATCACCATCTCCCGGCCGCAATTGTGGCAGTATTCGACGGTATTCTCGCCTTCGACTTCCTCGCTGCCGGTATCCGAAATGTCGCGAATATAATCGCAATCGGGATAGCGGTCGCAGCCCATAAAAAATCCGTGGCGGCTGATGCGTTCGAGGAGCATTCCTTTTTCGCACTTAGGGCATTTCTCGTCCGTCGGAATCCCGGCTTTGTAGGATTCCATTTCGCCCTCGGCCTTTTCCAAATCATCCTCGAAACGCTTCCAGAATCCCTTCACCGATTTTCGCCAGGGCAGCTTGCCTTCCTCGATTTCGTCGAGTTCATCTTCCAGGCGCGCCGTGAAGCCCACGTCGAAAATGTCCTCAAAACTCTTCACGAGCAGATCGCTTACTTTTTCGCCGAGCAGCGTGGGCGTGAAGCGGCCCTGATCTTTGTTGACGTATTCGCGCTCGACGATGGTGGAGATAATCGAGGCGTACGTCGACGGCCGGCCGATGCCTTTGTCTTCGAGTTCTTTCACCAGCGTCGCTTCGGTGTAGCGCGGCGGCGGCTCGGTGAAATGCTGCTCGGGCCTTAGTTTTTCGAGGCGCAATGCCTGGCCTTCGCTCACGCGCGGCAGCGTCCGCCCTTCCGCATCGGCATCTTCCTCGGGTGCGGGGGCGGCGCCGGGCGCTTGGTCGGCCGCTTCGCCCTTGTCTTCGTCGTCTCTCGACGCCGAATAAGCGGCAAGGTACCCGTCAAATTTCATCACCGAACCGCCGGCGCGGAAAATATAATCGCCCGCGGAAATATCAATCGTCGTCTGATCAAACACGGCAGGCGCCATTTGCGACGCGACAAAGCGCTGCCAGATCAGCTGGTACAGCTTGAACATGTCGTTATCGAGATAGCGCTTCACATCTTCCGGCGAGCGCGCCACGTCGGTCGGGCGAATCGCTTCGTGCGCTTCCTGGGCCTGTTTTTTCGACTTGAAGAAGTTCGGTTTCTCCGGCAGGTATCCCGGCCCGTAGCTCGCTCCGACGAAGTCGCGGACCTGCGCAATGGCTTCGTTCGAGACGCGCACCGAATCCGTGCGCATGTAGGTGACCAGCGCCACCGAACCTTCGTCGCCGAGCTCGACGCCTTCATAGAGCTTCTGCGCCAGCATCATGGTGCGCTTCGCGGAAAAGCGCAGGCGGTTGTACGCGGCTTGCTGCAACTTGGAAGTGGTAAACGGCGGCGGCGCCCAGCGGCGTTTTTCCTTTTCGGTGACACTCGCCACTTGCCAGGCGGCGTTTTCGACGGCGCTGACGATCTCCTGCGCCTTTTCCCCATTGGGGACTTCAATTTCTTCGCCCTTGTAGCGCCAGAGCTTCGCTTCAAACGTAGGCGGTTCACCGGCCGCCACCATCGCGTGGATGGTCCAGTATTCTTTTGGGTTGAACGCACGGATGTCGCGCTCGCGATCGACGATCAGCCGCAGCGCCACGGTCTGCACGCGCCCGGCCGAAAGGCCGCGCCTGACCTTATCCCACAGCAGCGGCGAAATCTTATAACCCACCAGCCGGTCCAAAACGCGGCGCGCCTGCTGGGCATCCACCAGATTCGTATTCAGCGCACCAGCCTGCTCGAATGCCGCCTTGATGGCCTTCGGAGTGATTTCGTGGAATAGCACGCGGAAGATTTTCTTGCGGTCAACTTTGCTCTTTTTTTTCTTCTTCTTTCCGGCGGACGCCTTCTTGCCGGTTTTCTCGCTTTTCTCGCCTTCTTTTTCTTCCGGTTCCACGGCGATTTGCGTTCCGCTCAAAAATTCCACCAGATGCGCGCCGATTGCTTCACCTTCGCGGTCCGGGTCGGTTGCCACGTAAATCGCGTCCGCGTCCGCGCCGAGCTTCTTGAGCTCATTCAGTATTTTCGATTTACCCGGAATCACCGTGTACGTCGGCTCGAAATCGTCCGCGATGTCTATGCCGAGCTCCTTCTTCGGCAGATCCATTACGTGCCCGTACGACGCTCGCACGGCGTAATTGCGTCCGAGATATTTGTTGATCGTCTTGGCCTTGGCCGGCGATTCGACGATCACCAGAGAACGTCCCATGACTCCCTCGTGTTTCCTTTTCCGCTTCGCGCGGACTTACAGCATCACTTTCAGAAACTGTTTTCCCGGCAGTTGCTGCACCAGGCCCTTCATTTCCAGCTCAAACAGCGACGAAAGCACTTCCGACGAACTCATTCCCGAACGCTCGACGAGATCGTCGACGTGCCGCGCGCTGTCCACTTCGAGCATAGCGTAGAGCGTCTTCCCGGCTGGCCCCAGGCTTTGCTCCACCAACGATGCGCGTTCGTCCCCACTCGTTGTCTCGACAGGCACAAGCTCCGCGCGAATCGGCGTGGGCAGCTCTTCGATGACGTCTTCCCACCCCGTCACCAGCTTCGCACCCTGCTTGATCAACTGGTTCGGCCCAAATGCCACGGGCTGCGTGACATTCCCCGGCACCGCAAAAACTTCCCGGCCGCACTCCATCGCCAGCCGCGCCGTGATTAAGGAACCAGAGTACTGCGCGCCCTCCACCATCACAACTCCCCGTGCCATCCCGGCAATCATCCGATTGCGGATCGGGAAATTCTGCGGCGCGGGAAACGTTCCCAGCGGGAACTCAGATATGATGGCCCCGCGTTCCTCGATTTCAGCAAAAATTTTCCGGTTCTCCTTCGGATAGGTAACATCGACTCCGCAGCCGAGGATGCCCACCGTGCCGCCTCGCATCGCGCCGAGCGCGCCTTTGTGCGCGCAAGCGTCGATCCCGCGCGCCAGCCCGCTGACGATCACCAGGCCGCAATTCGCCAGATCGCGCGCCAGCCTCTCCGCCATTTGATTCCCGTAAGGGGTCGGGCGACGCGTGCCGACGATTGAAATCGCATGCCGGTTCAGAAGTTCAGCATTTCCTTTCACATAGAGCAGGGCTGGCGGATCGTAAATCTCCCGCAAGAGTTGGGGGTACTGCGGCTCGTCCCAGGTCAACAGGCGGCATTTCGCCGCTTCCGTCTGCGCCGGTTCCTTGGCGGCCGCGCTCAAGGGCTGCCGCGAGTGAATTGCTTGCGCCACCGCCGCGGGAAGCCGATGCGCTTCGAGAGTGGTGAGCGACGCATTGAAAATTGCTTCGGGACTCCCAAATGCGCGCAGGAGTTTCCCAGCCGTGCGCGCGCCCAGCCCCGGCGTGAGCGCGCGCGCCAACCATCCCAAGTATTGGTCAGGCTCCATTGCTTCCGGGCGTGAGCCTACGCATCGCCGTGCTCTGTTGTCAAGTATGACGATTACAGGATGGTTATCGAAGAACAGCCGTCATTGACATACTGCCAGTTCCGAGAGCCGGTGAAAATAGATTGCGACTCTTCGTGGTCATGCTTCGCAGGGCGACTCTTGAGCCGCCCCGCGTGGGCTTTGCAGGCTGTGGCCGTGCTTTTACCGCCATGATCGTTTCGTTGATTCGAACACAAAGACACAGATCATACGGCGCCGCAGCGTCCGATATTTCATTTATCCATTATTGCCAGCCGTCAGTGCCGATGGGGTCGCCGGCGGGCGGCGGAGCGGGCGGGGTCATATGGAGCGCGGCGGGATTCTTCTCGAAGCGCTCAATTTCCTGCTCGGCGAAGAAAAGCTCGGCGCGGCGGCTCTCGCCGCTCGCGGATTTCAATTGTGCCGCCATCCAAGTTTTTAATTCATCAAGCTTCAACGACGCAATTGCCCGCGTCTGCGCCGCAGCATGATCGTCCGCGGCGAGCGCCATCAAATGATCCAGCACGACGGAATTGACTGTGCGCTGAACCGCACCGTCGTAGCCGTTTTCCACTGGCGCCTTCCATGTGGCCGCCAGCAAATCGTCGACCAGCTCCGCGAAGCCGGGGTACTTTGCGTTGCGCGCATGATATTCCACCATGCGTTCGTCGCGATTCGGCTCGAGCAGCAGGCTCGTGACAATCTCCGCCGCAGCTTCCGCTGGGGCGAGAGAATCAAATGCGGGCGAAGTCCGCCGGGCAAAATTCTCATTCGAGCTTGGATATTCCGGCGGGCGCGGCGGGATCTGCTTCAGGAGCGGCTCCGGCAGCGCCAGCACGCTGGGCTGCAACGTGGCCAGCACGGCATGAATCGCCGCGCGCTGATCGACGGGCGAAACAATCTCCGGTCCCTTCTGTGCGCCCCCGCGCACATCGAACGAGTAATTAAGGCCGCCAATGCTCTTGGCCACGGCGGTCACTTGATACCGGTGGTACAGATAAATCGGCACCAGAACATCTTCGAGCGTCGCCATCGGCGCGCCTTCCGGAATCGCATCCTCGGAAAGGCGCTTGAGGGCGGCCGCACGAACGGCCATCACCTGTTTCAATCCATCCAGATCATTGCTCCCGACGTCCCACAAATGCGCCACGGGGCTTGCCGAACCGAGGGGACGCGCATCCTGGTCAGTCATATAAATTTGGCCGCTCGAAAACGCATCATCGAGGATTTTGTTCAGCGCCTGCTTTTCGTTCGTCCCCGGCGCAAACTCGCGGTACCCATAATCGATTGTGACTTTATCCCATGCACCGATGCCAACCGCGTAAGCGTTCGAAATATCCGGCACGCCATTCGCGCCAACCGTGACCAGCGGCGCTGGATAATCCATCACCGAGCTGCGGTTCGCGATGCTCCCCGCGAAGTTGTGCGCCAAGCCGAGCGTGTGTCCCGTCTCATGCGCGGCAAGCTGCCGAATTCGCGCCAGCGCCATTTCATTCGCCTCCTGCAGCGCCTTCGGGTTGTTGCCAAACGGGTCGAGCAAACCTCGCGCAATCAGAAACACCTGACGAATGCGCAGCGCGTCCAGATTGACGTGTCCATTGATGATCTCGCCCGTCCGCGGATCGACAATCGCCGTTCCGTACGACCATCCGCGCGTTGCCCGGGGCACCCACTCGATCACGTTGTACCGCACGTCCATGGGGTCAACGCCCTTGGGCAGCAGCTTCACTTGGAACGCGTCTTTGTATCCCGCCGCGGTAAACGCCTGATTCCACCAGCTTGCGCCCTCCATCAACGCCGAACGGATCGGCTCCGGAGCCGCGCGGTCGACGTAATAAACAATGGGCTTCACGGGTTCGCTCACCGCCGCTGACGGATCCTTTTTCTCGAGCCGCCAGCGGATGATCAGCCGCTGGTGGATGGATGCATCCACGGGCGCGGCGAAATCCATATACTCGAGGCCGAAGAATCCGGCTCGTGGGTCGTATTCGCGCGGATGAAATCCAGGCGGCGGGGACTGAACAAATGAATAATGGTCGTGCACGGTGATGTCCCGCGGGTCGGGAGTCACTTGCCGAACCCAGCGCCCCGGGTTGTCGCCTGTGAACGTCAGGGTCGCTTCCACTTCGGTGTTATCGGGGAAATTCTTCGTGCGCGGCAGATAAATGGCGCAGCGCGAGGGGTCGAGATGATACGTGCCCTGATGCAGCATTTTCAGCTTCGTGGCCACGTGGTGGCCATCGCGCAGAAAAAACGGCGTGGCGTCCACGAGCACCGCGTCGCCGGTTTCCGCGGCCACGGTGAATCCCCATAGCACCGATTGCGCGAACGCCTGTTTGACCGCCTGCCGCTGCGCGGCGTGATCGGTCATGGCGCGGTAGCGCTCATTCTCCGCCACGAGCAGCACGCGCGGCCCGCTGCGCTCGAAATGCACTACCTGCGTCTGGCCCGGCTGTCCGCGGTCGAGCCCAATGTCGTTTGACCCCATGCCATCGGGCAGCGATTCGATGTACAGAAACTCGGTATTCCACTTGTCGATCTGCAGCCAGATTTTTCCTTCGCGCGCGTCCCAATAGTACGTAAAAAATCCCGGCATCTTCTGCATGTCCGCGGTCTTCTGCGCAATGCCGGGCAGCGGTTTTTCTTCCGCATTGGCCGCCGTGGTCCCAGCCGCAGCCGGCATTGAGGTGAATGCAAGAAATAGCGAAACGAGAATCAGGGCGCGCTTCATGGACTTCCTCCGCTGTTTAAGATTGCTGGCCGCCGTGTTTATATCAGAATCAGGCCCGTACGGACTCGACTTTTTCTCGCCGGCCGCGTCTTGGAGTCAGCAGCGGTGTGCTCCCGCAAGCCTTCGCGAATTGCCTTTGTGCTATATTGAAAATTCGCGTTCCTTTTTTGCGAATCGCTTATGGCTAAATTGCGTGTTTCTATCGTCGAATTTCTGAATACTGCGCCGCTCGTCTGGGGTTTCACCGAAGGCCCTCTCGCCGGGAAATACGATCTTTCGTTCACCGTGCCGTCGCAGTGCGCCGAGGCATTGCGCCGAGGCGATGCGGACGTGGCCATCATGCCCGCCATCGAATATCAGCGCATGGAAGACGTCGTGATTCTTCCGGGAATGTCCGTAGCGGCCAAGGGCGAAGTGCGCAGCATCCTCGTCGTGGCGAAAAAGCCCATTGATCGCGCTAAACGCATCGCTCTCGACACGAGTTCCCGCAGCTCGGCTGCGCTTGTGCGTTTGCTCGCCGCGGGCCATTGGGGCATCGATCCCGAATTCGCCGACGCGGCTCCCGATCCTGCGGCGATGCTGGCCAAAGCCGACGCGGCTCTCGTCATCGGCGACCCGGCCCTGCGCATCGCCTTGAAAATGGAGTTTCTGTTTGCAAAGAAGCCGCGCGAGGGCGCCTGCTGCGAAGGCGATGCCGAGGATCTGCCCGTGCCGGGGTATCCTTCGGTGTTTGTGTATGACGTTGCGTATCAGTGGCGCGAAATGACGGGCAAGCCGTGCGTCCTGGCCATCTGGGCCGGCCGCCGCGACAAAATCACGCCTGAAGTGGTTGGCGATTTTCAGGCCTCGAAGCAATTTGGCCTGGACCACATCGAAGACATCGCGGAAGCGGCTTCGGTCAAGCTCAGCCTTCCTGGGAGTTCGCTCGAAAGCTATTTGCGCGACAATATCGATTTCTCGCTCGACGATGAAAATCTGGCGGGCCTCAATCTTTACTTCGAGAAATGCGCTTCCGCGGGACTGATCCCGCGCGCGCGTCCATTGGAATTTGTTCCCGCACCCACCGGATCCGCCGCAAGCCGCGGAGCTTGACGCATTGGAATCGCTGCCGGCTCCCGCGAAACTCGGAACACTCGAGATCCTCCGCCGCTATCCTTTTAAGGGCATGGCTGGCGAGGATCTGAACGAGGTTTTCGTCACCTACGCTGGCCTCGCCGGCGACCGCGCCTACGCCTTCATCGATCCTGCGAATCCTTCGAGCTTTCCCTGGATGACCGGCCGGATCAAACGCGAAATGATCCTTTTCCGTCCGCGTTTCCTCGCGCCTCCCGACCCCGCGGTGGAGTATCCGCCGTCAAAAAGTTTTAGCGCCGAGGTGGCGACACCCGAAGGGCAAACGCTCGCCGTCGATGATCCGGCTTTCACGCCATTCTTCGAGAAACGCTTCGGACGAAAACTCGAGCTGCGCTTTTCCGAACGCGCCATGCAGGATGCCTGCCCTGTTTCATTGATCGGGCTCAGTTCCGTGCAGTCTCTCGGTGAAGAGACTGGTATCGAGCTCGATCACCAGCGCTTCCGCGCGAATTTTTATGTACGCTGGGAAGACGGTAGCCCCTTTTATGAAAATGATCTTGTTGGCGCCCGGTTGCGCATCGGCGAGAAGCTCACCGTCATGATTGTGAAAAAGGACGCCCGGTGCGTTATCATTACTCTTGACCCTTCGACCGCCGAGGCTTCTCCCCAAGTCCTCGCAGTCGTGGCTAAAAATCACGCCAATTGCTCAGGCGTCTACGGATCGATCTTGCGCGAGGGGATTGTGCGAGCAGGCGATGCGGTCTATGCGGTGTAAATCCGGTTAAGGAACGCGCCACCATGGGCATCACGCAACAGGAAGCGCTCGATTTCTTCAATTCCGATGACGTCATAGCCCTCGGCATGGCGGCCAACGAGGTCCGCCGGAAGAAGACGGACCCGCGCGTCGCAACGTATCAGATCGATCGCAACATCAATTACACGAATTTCTGCACCGAATATTGCTCGTTCTGCGCTTTCTACCGCCCGCTTGGCGCGAAGGACGGTTACATTCTGCCCTTCGAGGAAATTTACAAAAAAATCGAAGAGATGATTGAACTGGGCGGCACCGGCATATTAATGCAGGGCGGATTGCATCCCGATCTGCGCATCGAATACTTCGAAAATCTTCTCAGCTCCATCAAGCAGCGTTACCCGAAAATTCATCTCCATTGTTTTTCCGCGCCGGAGATCACGTGCATCGCGGAAGTCTCCGGCCTGTCACTTCACAACACGATTGTGCGCCTGGCCGATGCGGGCCTTGATTCCATACCCGGCGGCGGGGCGGAAATTCTCGACGACGAAATCCGCTCGCGCATCTCGCGCCTGAAATGCACTGCCGAGGAATGGGAACTGGTTCATCGCACGGCGCACTCGCTCGGCATGCGCACGACCGCGACCATGATGTTCGGCTGCGGCGAGGAGTATCACCATCGCGTCAACCATTTCGAACGCGTCCGCCGCATCCAGGAAGACACCGGAGGCTTCACGGCGTTTATTCCGTGGATGTTCGCGCCGGAAAATACGCCGCTCGGCAAAAAAGTTCCCGAAGCCACGGCCGTCGAGTATCTCAAGACGCTGGCCATTAGCCGCCTGTACCTCGACAATATCGACCACATTCAATCGAGCTGGCTCACGCCGGGAATCAAAGTTTGCCAGGTGGGCTTGCAATTTGGCGCCGACGACGTGGGCAGCATTTTGATCGAGGAGAACGTTGTCTACGCCGCCGGCGTACGTAATCGCACCAACGAATCCGAACTGCGCCGCATCATCAGCGATGCGGGCTACATCCCCGCCCAACGCGACACCCTCTACCGCGCCTACTTCCTGAAATAGACATGCTGAGTGTGACGCTTATTTGGAGACGCGGAATTCCAGCTCGACCGTGGAACCTTCAGGAAGCTCGACTGCCGCTGCGGGAACGAAGACTCCGCCCCTGTAGGTGGCGCGAACCCTTCGCGTGATAGAAGCCTTTTCCGTCAGCGCGGCACCGGCTGCCGGACGCGAATTACTCACAACGCTTCCGCGCTGATCGAGCGCGAGATTCGCCAGCGCATCGGCGTCGCTGTTTTCGTCGCGCATCACGTGTTCGATCACGAAATAATCGAGTTCGCGCGCCAGCTTCCGCGCCCGTTCGTGCAGCGGTTTGAGGGCGGCGTTCTTCACTTTGTAGCGTCCCTGCATCTGCCTCACCAGCAGTTCGGAATCGCTTCGAATCCGCAAAGCGCGTATGCCGTGGCTCGCGGCGTAATCGAGCGCGGCAATCAATCCGTAGTACTCGGCAACGTTATTCGTTTCGCGGCCAATCGATTTGCCGATCTCGCGCAGCTTGGCGCCATCCGGCGCCCACAGCACCACGGCATACGCCGCAGGCCCGGGGTTCCCGCGCGATGCGCCATCGATATTTGCGACATGAACTCCGGAAGGCGGGGCGAGATGGGTTTCCTCGAACAACCGCGCGCTCGCGGGAGCTGGCGCTCGTACTGTGCGTTTGATCATCTGTTTTTCGAAAGCCTGATATGGAATGAACGAGAGAAATACCCGGAAAAAGAATTTACGAACGGCAATCGCACCAGGCAGCGTTTAGCTTTCACTGATTTGAGCACCGGCCGCTTGAGCCGCGGCTTCCGCGGCCGCGGGAGGCTCAATGTAATACAGAATGCGCGTACAGAGTTCGCAGTGATAAAGCTCCGGATTATCCTCGCGCCCTAGCTCTTGAAAAACGTGAGGACGGATGTGCGCTCCGCACGCGCCGCAGGCTTCTCCCCGAATCGCGGCCACCGCCACGCCGCCGTGCTTTTTTGCGATGCGCTGGTAGTGATCGAGCAAGTCCTCTGGAATCGCCGCGACTGCTTTCGCTCGCTCGGCTTCACACACGGCGAGTTCCGCTTGCGCGACAGCTCTCTCGGCTTCAATTCTGGCGCGCTCGCCGCGCGTCTCTTCCTCGACTTGCTTGAAACTTTTCTCCGCAGCCTTCACCTGGCGGTCGTATTGCTCGCTCGACACCATTTCCTCGAGCAAACGGTCCTCGGCTTTCGCGATTTCCGCCTCGGCCATTTCGATTTCGTGCTGCAGCGCCTTATAAGCTTCGTTCGTCTTTACCTGGTAGGCTTGGTCCTTATATTTTCGCGCCTTTTCCTTCCATTGCTCGACGTCCAGATCGTATTTCTTGCGCTCCTTGAGCGCCGTCGAATGCGACTCCCTGCCTCTGTCAAGTTCGGCTTTTCCAGCCGCCACACGTGCGTCCACTTCGGCCAGACGTTTGGGGAATACGGCGAGCCGCGCGCGCACGCCATTCAGGCGGATGTCCACTTCCTGCAACTGCAGAAGTTCCTTGAGGATTGCTCTCATGAGCCAATCAGTTTAACACACCCGCGCGCCCTGGCCGGGCCAGCGAGGGATTC
>DATLTU010000065.1:0-15535 GCA_035533415.1 Candidatus Limnocylindrales bacterium | reverse complement strand
GACACGTCGCCCCAAAAGTTGGGAACAAGTTTAGGAACAAAACCCTGCCAAACACCGTGAAAAACCGTTGTACTGCACGCAAGAAAATGCAAGAAAAGCCAACTACATAGCGTTTCTGGAGTGATCCGTTGGTCCTAGGTTCGAATCCTAGCGGGCCCACCAGTCGTTTCCATCTATCCAACGTTTTACGCATCGCGCGCGCCGATGAAAATCACGACGCGTTTCCTGCGCGATTTATCTTCTGTTTCTGTGCGCAGCGCCGCTCCACCATTTCTCCTTCTGCTCAAGGCTCGCTCGCTTTCATCCCAGCGCTGTCTCCGCAATCCATTTGTCGAATCTCCCGAGCGCCTTGCGCAGCGCGTCCACGTTGGAGCAAAATGACGCGCGCATCCGGACACTCTGGTTCACCGTGCATATCCTGAGCGTGCTTCGCGACGGAAGCTATTTGCGCGGGGACGCAGCGAAGCGCGCAGTATGCGCTCCGGATGTTTTTACGCAGGGGCTTTTACAGCGCCATTCGTGAAAGGACACACCAAATGAAGCGACTTGTATTCGCAGCGATGCTCTCAGGTCTCATTTTCTGCGCCGCGCCTCAACTTCGCGCGCAAAGCGCCGCCTCCCTAGCCCCCGGCGTCCGCGAATTCGTCAAAGTCAGCGCGCCCGTCGTCGCGCTCACGCATGTGCGCGTAATCGACGGCACCGGCTCGCCCGCGCGCAACGATCAAACCATCATCATCTCCGGCGGCAAAATTCAATCCATTGGCGACTCCTCAGGTATTTCCGTACCCGCCGGCGCTCAAGTCCTTGACCTCTCCAACAAAACCGTCATCCCCGGTCTGGTCGGCATGCACGATCACATGTTCTATCCCGCCGGCGGGCGCGCAGCCGTCGCCATGTACAACGAAATGGGTTTCAGTTTCCCGCGCCTCTATCTTGCCAACGGCGTGACGTCGCTGCGCACCACGGGCGCCATCGAGCCTTATACCGATCTCGAACTGAAAAAATTGATCGACTCCGGAAAACTCGCCGGACCAAAAATTCACGTCACCAGCCCGTACCTTGAGGGCGCCGGTGCATTCACTCCTCAAATGCACGAACTCACCGGCCCCGATGACGCGCGCGAGACCGTCGATTACTGGGCTGATGAGGGCGTCACGTCCTTCAAGGCCTATATGCACATCACACGCGCCGAGCTTGCCGCCGCTATCGCGGAAGTGCACAAGCGCCATCTGAAAATCACCGGCCACTTGTGCTCCATTGGTTTCAAGGAAGCTGCAGCGCTCGGCATCGACGATCTGGAACATGGCCTGATGGTCGACACCGAATTCGATCCCGGCAAAGCTCCCGATGTTTGCCCGTCGCAACAGCTCACCGCAAAAACCCTTGCCGGAATGAACGTCGAAGGCGCACGCATTCAGGGAACGATACGCGACCTCGTCGCGCATCACGTTGCCGTCACCTCCACCATCGTCATCTTCGAAACTTTCGCGCCCAATGAGCCGCCGCTCGAGCAGCGCGTACTCGACGCGCTGCTTCCCGAAGCTGCCATCGCCTACCTCGACACGCGCGCTCACATTGCGGAAAGCGTGAATTCCCCCTGGCCCGCCCTGCTCAAAAAAGAAATGCAATTTGAGCGTGACTTCGTGAAAGCCGGAGGCGTTCTCCTCGCTGGCGAGGATCCTACGGGCTACGGCGGCGATCTGGCAGGATTCGGCGATCAGCGCGAACTCGAGCTTCTTGTCCAAGCTGGCTTCACTCCCGCTGAAGCGATCCATATTTACACGGAAAACGGCGCGCGCTTCCTCGGCGAAGACGATCGCATCGGCACGCTCGCCGCGGGCAAGCAAGCCGATATCGTCGTCATCAATGGCGATCCATCCACAAAGATCAGCGACATCGAAAAAACCGAGCTCGTCTTCAAGGACGGCATCGGCTACGATTCGGCGAAATTAATAGCATCGGTCCGCGGCTCCGTCGGTCTTCACTGATCGTGCGCCGCTGCTCGCCATGCACGGTTTTTAGGATTCCGCTTCTGCACAGCAAAGTCATTTCATCGAAAAGAGGAGTTCCATGAACCCACAGTTCAAGTTTCGCAAGCCCGTTGGCACATCGCATCGTTTTGCCTTTCTGCTGGTCATAGTCCCGCTTTTCTGCGGCGTCGTGGCGGCGCAAACTCAGACGCAGACGCAAGAAGTGTCATCGCAAACATCCCCGCAAGTCTCTTCCTCGAAAGACTACTATCCCGGTCGTTTATTGTTTCCGAAAGATTTCCTCCGCGGTTACGGCGATTTTGAAATCGCCCCGCCGCACAACGAGCCTGACCTCGGCCGCTGCAACCAGCCTCAGCCCACCTGTTCCGCCTTTGCGCGTTACATCATGGGCGGCTACCTCGAGTTTCAACCCTTCGCCCGCACTCCGCTCAAGCACATTTACCTTTTCTTCCAGCCCAATTTTTACTTCGGCGACAACATTCCCCAGGTGAAATACACCTATTCCATGGCACCCCTCGCCTTCGAGCGCACCATGGGCGCCGCCATTCAGCTTCCCAAACATTTCGAGTTGCGCATCACCAATCACGGGGTCACTTCGTTCAGCCCATTCGATAAGAGTCTCGGCGTCTTCGACTCTGGGCCCAACAAGGAGCCTCTCGGCATTTACAACACCATCGGCGTTCGTTGGTATTTTGGCGGCTACGGCCATTCCTCCAGCTCGTGGTGACCGTCGCGCCATCGTGCTCGATTTCATTCGCAACGAGATACGGCGCCGGAAACGCCGCGGCTGCGTGTGCGAGGCGGCACAGCGCGAAAGAGCAAACGCAGTTTGGCCGTCTTAGCTATAATTGAAGCGAGGCAACTGGAGCACATGCAACCGTCGTCGGGAATTCGCGCAGGACGCATCTTTGGTATCCCGCTATATGTGAACCCAAGCTGGTTCATCATTTTCGCGTTGCTCACTTTTTTCCTGGCGACGCAGATTTTGCCGCAGCAGCGTGGCGGAACAGCCCCGCAATACTGGCTCCTTGGATTCGCCGTCAGTCTTCTTTTTTTTGGCTCTGTAGTCTTCCACGAACTCGGGCACAGCGTGATCGCGATGCGCTACAAAATTCCCGTGGTCTCCATCACATTGTTCATCTTCGGCGGCCTGGCGCGAATCGCGCGCGACCCTGACAGCGCCATACAGGAATTCAACATCGCTATCGCCGGGCCGATCGCCAGCTTCATCCTGGCCGCCGCGTTTTTTGGCGTTTACATCTTGCTTCCGCCGGGAGTCCTGCAGGTCGCCGCTGGATATTTGAGCGGGATTAACGCTTTGCTTGGCGTATTCAACCTGACCCCAGGGTTTCCGATGGACGGCGGGCGCATTCTGCGGGCGATCGTCTGGGGGATCACGAAGAATTTCGACAAGGCGACCCAGATCGCTTCGCGCAGCGGGCAGATCATCGCGTACATGATGATCCTGCTGGGCGCCTGGGCGGTGTTCGAACGCGACAGTATGGTGTCAAAAGTCCTCGGCGGCTGGACCGGCGGACTGTGGCTGGCGTTCATCGGCTGGTACCTACTGTCCGCCGCGCAGGAGACGTATTCGCAAGTGGCCATTCGGAATACGCTTGTGGGGCTCAGGGCCGCGGACATCATGTCATCCGATGTGCCCACTGTAGCGCGGGATATTTCGCTCGAAGACTACGTTCACGAGGTGCTGCGCACGGGCCGGCGGTGTCACGTGGTAACGGGCAATGGGATGGCCGTGGGATTGGTCACCTTGCACCAAGTGCAGCACATTCCGCGGGAAGAATGGGCGAACACATCCATTCAGGCGGCCATGGTGCCGCAGAGCGCCATACAGTGGGTGATGCCCAACGAACCCGTCACGGCAGTCCTTGCGCGCATGCAGAGCGAGGACGTCAATCAGATGCCCGTGCTGCAAGAAGGCCACATCATCGGCATGATCGCGCGCGATTCGATTTTACGCGTGATTCAAACGCGCATGCAGGCAAGCCGGTTCGCGGAAAAGTAGCGCCCTCGGGCATCGAAAGCGCATTGGATGCACAGTCCCCGGACAGACTCGAACCCCGCGCGTGCATCTGGCCGTATAATCCAAAAGCAGGCTGCGATGCGGATTTTGCTGGTGGAAGACGAGCGGAAGGTGGCGAGCTTCGTCGCTCGCGCGCTGCGGGAGAATGCCTACGCCGTGGACGTGGCGGCGACGGGCGAAGACGGCCTTCGATTGGCATTGGAAAATCCTTTCGACGCGATTCTGCTGGATGTGCGTTTGCCCGGCATGAGCGGCATCGAGCTGTGCCGCAAACTACGGCAGGCGGAAATTCAATCCCCGATATTGATGCTGACGGCGCGGAGCCTTGTCGAACAACGCGTGGAAGGACTCGATGCGGGCGCGGATGATTACCTGATAAAACCCTTCGCGCTGGCGGAATTGCAGGCGCGCGTGCGCGCGCTGGTGCGGCGCGGATTCCGCCGCGGCGAAGCGAAACTGCGCTACGGCGATTTGGAACTGGATCGTCACCGGCGCAGCGTGACACGCGGAACGGCGAAAGTGCCGCTCACGTCGAAAGAGTTTGCGCTGCTCGAGCTGCTGCTTTTGCGCTCGCCGGATTCCGTGACGCGCAGCGAAATTATCGAGCATGTGTGGGATAGCCATTTCGACAGCGACACGAATCTCGTCGAGGTCTACATCAACCGCGTGCGACAAAAAATCGATCAGGGGCGCGATGTGAAGCTGGTTCATACCTTACGCGGCGTGGGTTACCGCCTAGGAGATGCCGAATGAAACGCGCGCTTTCGCTGCGCGTGCGGATGATGCTGCTCTTCTGCATCGTGGTGGGAGTGCTGCTGGCGGGATCGTATGGTGCGTTTTATCTCGCGCTGCGGAGTGTGGCGCACAGGCAATTTGACCACCGGCTGATGGAAGCGGAAGCGCCCGTGGCCGCCGATCTGGCGACGGACACGAACGACGAGGACGTTGTCGCCCTCAATATACCGGGCGAGTATTTTGAAACGTTCGATGCGGCGGGGCGGCCCGTGGCCTTTTCAAAAAATCTCAGCGGGCACGCAGTCCTCGTCTCCGGAAGCGCGCGGTATCCGCAAACCGTTCATGATCGATTGCTGGGGCGCCTGCGGGTGAGCATTGCGCCGATTCATCGCGCCAGCGGAAATGAAACCCTGATCCTCGCGATGCCTACGCGCAACATCGACGAGATGTTGGCGCGCTTCCGCGCATTGCTCCTGGCTCTTTTTCCGTGCAGCTTGCTGATTATGGCAGCGGTGTCGGCGTGGTACGTCGGACGCAGCCTGGAACCGATCGCAGCGCTGACGCGGGAAACTTCGCGGATGGCCGAGCGCGTCAAAGTCGCGCCGCCTGGCAGGATGCCTGCGGCACCACCATGGGACGCGTTGCCGCTGGCGTCCACGGGACGCGACGATGAGTTGGGCCGCTTGACCGGCGCATTCAATAAGCTCTTCGCGTGCATGGAAAGCGCGCTGGCGCAGTTGCGCCAATTCGTATCCGACGCGTCCCACGAGCTGCGGACCCCTCTCAGTATTATGCAAGGCGAAACAGAACTGCTGCTCAAAGAACCGCGCACGCCCGAGGAATATCAGCGCGCGCTCGAAGTGATTGACAGCGAGCTGAAAAAACTCAGCCGCATCGTCGAAGGTCTTTTCACGCTGGCGATGGCGGATGCGGGGCAGTTGCGTCTGGTGCGTGAGCCCCTCTACCTGAATGAAGTTCTCGAAGAAGCGTGCGCCATGGTCACGCCGCGTGCGCGAGCCAAGCGAATTTCGATTGAACGCGCGCTGGGGGGGGAAGTTTCCTACTCTGGCGACGAAACATTTTTACGGCATCTATTTTTGATTTTTCTCGATAACGCGCTGAAGTATTCTGGCCCGGACAGCAGGATTCTGGTCGAGGTGACGGGCGTCAACGGAACCGTGAACGTGCGGTTCCGGGATCAAGGTGCGGGCATCCCGGCCGAGCATTTGCCCCATATCTTCGAGCGGTTCTATCGTGTCCCGCAAACGGATGCGACGGAAGCGCAGAGCGGCGGCCTGGGCCTCGCCATTGCGCAAGCCATTGTGCGCGCGCAGGGCGGAACGATCGAATGCGCGAGCCAGCCGGGCGCAGGTTCGACGTTCACGATTTCGCTTCCTCGCGCCGAAAAAAGCGAAGAACTAGAAAGCTAAATAGAAATTAATGTCCCATTCAGGTACCGCAGCCATAGGGCATATAAACTGGAACGTGTCACACTGGAGTTTACGTGCGTGCCTGGCTAGGGCGCCCTTCGGCATCACGGCGGACGTAGTGAGGGGAGGTAAAGTCATCGTGAAGCTTATGGGCATCCTGGTGCTGATTTGCGCCGCGGCGACGGCGGCCGGGGCGCAGCAAACACCCAAAACATTGACGCTAGCGCAGGCTCTGGATATGGCGAACCGCCAGAACCTGGACCTGGTGGCCGCGCGGGCGCAACGCGCGGTGTCGGCCGCGGGCGTGAAGATTGCCGGTGAGAGGCCGAATCCGACGGGCAACTTCACGGCTTTGCGCGACGACCCGCACGAAGGTTGGTGGTTCGATGTGCCATTCGAATTGGGCTCGAAGCGCAAACGGCGGATCGAGTTGGCGCGCGCGCAGGGCGTTCTGACCAATGATGATGTCGCGGCGCTCGAACGGCTGATCCGCCAGAGCGTTCGCGATGCATTTTTCGGACTCGCCCTGGCGAGAGGCGCGACCGCGCAGAAGAACGACGCCGTAAAACTGGCGCAGCGGCTTCACGATATCGCCCAGCAGCGATACGACGCCGGCGACGTTCCACAACTCGAAGTATTTCAAGCCGACCTTGTTGTTTCGCAGGCGCAAGCGGATTATCAAGTGGCGCAGCAGGACGAAAAGGTGGCGCTCAGTGCCCTGAATGCGCTGCTTAATGAACCTCCGGTCACGAATTGGACCTTGCTTACGCCGCTCGACGCTTTGCCAGCCGAGCCTTCTCTGAGCGATTTGCTGGCGCGCGCTGCAAATTCGAACTCTCAGCTCCAGAGGATCGCCCAGCAGGAGCAGATCGAGCAGAGCCAGCGCGCCCTGTATCAGGCGGACCGCATTCCCAATCTCACCGTGCAGCTTGGCATGGATTACAATTCGCCTCACAATTTTCGCTACGGCCCACGAAGTCAAGTCAGCATGGAGGTGCCGATCTTCATGCGCTATCAAGGCGAAATCGCGCAGTCCAACGCGAGCCTTTTGGCGCTCGAGGATCAGGCGGCGGCCACGCGGCGCGCCGTAGACGGGCGCATCGAATCGGCTTATTTCCAACTGGATTCGCGCGAGGAGCAGGCCCGGCTGTACGGGAAATCGCTCGTGCCCGCGGCCGCGAAACTCGAGAGTCTGGCGGAAGAAAGTTACCGCGCCGGCAAGGCCAACATTCTCTCCGTCCTGAACGCGCAGCAAAATGTACAGCAGGTGCAGCAGAAGTATTTGCAGAGTTTGTACGCGGTTCATCAGGCGTTTGCACAATTGGAAGCGACGGTCGGGGTACCCCTCGATTGAATCCGCTATGAAAATGGATGTAAAAAAGATGACGCGAAGAAAATGGCTGTGGATGCGAATCGCGCCAGGCACGGCCGTGATGATGGCGGCGATCCTGGCTGTCTCCGGTTGCTCGAGCGGTGGTAGCGATCAGCCGGCGAAATCACAAATGATGGCGGAAGTGACCGTCACGAAGGTGACGCGAGCGGATATTCAGGAGACCGCCATGGTCAGCGGCAACGTGGTGGCGCTGCCGAACCAGGATGTAAAAGTCAGCGCGCTGGTTGCCGGACGAATCACGTCCTTGAATGTCGCCGAGGGCGACCGCGTACGCGCCGGAGAAGTCCTCGCAACCATCGATCCTCATACCTATGAGGACCAATTGCGCAAGGCGCAGGCAGCAACCGCGCAAGCGAAGGCCACCCTCCTGAACGCGCAGCAGAACCTCACCCGAACGCAGACCCTGTTCAAGCGCGGAATCGCCGCAGGCAAGGATTTGGAGAACGCGAAAACCATGCTCAGCGTTGCGGAAGCAGCCGAGCATCAGGCCCAGGCCAGCGAGCAGACTGTCGCACGGCAGCTCGGCCGCACGAAAATCCTTTCGCCGCTTACCGGCGTGGTTGCGAAACGCTTCGCAAGCATTGGCGAGCAGGTGGATGGCACGGCCACGCAGCCGATTGTGGAGGTCGCAAACATCAACGAAGTCGATCTCTCCGGCAACTTGCCGGTTTCTTACCTGGCAAAGATACATCTCGGCGAAGCGTTGCCGGTCACGAGCGAAGCGCTTCCCGGCGAGACGTTCGCTGGGCGAATCGTTGCCATCTCGCCGTCCGTCGATCCGGCAACGAACGTCGGCAGCATTCGCATTCGAATTCCCAACCCCCGCGGAACGCTGAAGCTGGGAATGTATTTGAACGCTCAAGTGCCCGTCGAGACGCACGCCAATGCGCTCACCGTCCCGCCCGCGGCGATCTACCATGACGCTTCGGGACATGCCCAAGTGTACGAGGTCGAAGGAGACACAGCCACGGCGGTCCGCGTGAAGCTGGGCATCGATACGGCGAATCGCGTCGAGATTCTCTCCGGCGTGAAAGAAGGCGAGACCGTGGTCCTGAGCGGTGGGTACGGCCTCGGCGAAACCACGAAGATTAAAATACAATCATGAACATCGTCCGAGTCTGCCGGCGAAACAGGTACGCGGTTTATTTGCTCACGGCTTTCCTCACCCTGGCCGGCATCTACTCTTTCTTTGTCCTCCCAAGCAACATCTATCCGAGCCTCGATTTCCCTCGCATCATGATTCTGGTGCATTCGGGAGATCTTTCGCCGCGGACCATGCTGTTGATGGTCACGCGGCCGCTTGAGATATCGGTAAGCACGGTGCAGGGTATGTATCGTGTCCGTTCAAAAACCATTCGCGGCGCCTGCCAAATATCCGTTCTGTTCAATCCGGGCATGGACATGAAGTACGCGTTGCAACTCGTGCAGACACAGGTGAGCACCATGCGCGGCTCGCTCCCTCCGGAAACCGAAGTGGCCGTGGAATGGGAATCGCCCACCGTCTATCCGGTCCTGAGCCTCATTTTGAACGGCCATGTTCCGGATGCGGACCTCTATGATTACGCCTATTACGATTTGCGTCCGCTGATTACGCGCGTCCAGGGCGTGGGACAAGTAAGTGTGCAGGCGACGGACATGCGCGAAGTCTCCGTGGTGGTGAATCCGCAAAAGTTGTTGTCGCACAGGCTCTCGCTCGACGACATTGCGAACGAATTGGCGGCGACCAACCAGGTATCCGCGGTCGGACGCCTGCCGAAGGACTACTCCCAATTCCAAATTCTGACCGACGATCAATTTCATAGCTTGAGCGATATCCGCAACGCCGTCGTCGCCATTCAGGATCAGGCTCCTGTGCGGATGGGCGACATCGCCACGGTAAAGACTGGCGTGGCCGATCCGGTGATGCTGATCACCGGCAACGGCAAGCCGGCGGCGCTGATCAATATCTCCAGGCAAATTGGTGGAAACATCCTGAAAATCAGCAGCCAGATCCACGCCCTGACGCAAAATCTGGGTTCCGTAATTCCCAAGACTCTGCACATCTCCGTCGTGTACGATCTGGCGGAATTCGTCTCCGAATCGATCAAGAATGTACGCGATGCCATCATCATTGGCTCCATTCTCGCCGTCCTGATCCTTTTCGGCTTTCTTCGCGACGTGCGGACCACCCTGGTGGCCGCAATTTCACTGCCTCTGTCGGTGATCGGCACTTTCTTCTTCCTCAAAATCTTCCACGGCACACTGAATCTGATGTCGCTCGGCGGCGTCGCCATCGCGATCGGATTGATCATCGACGACGCGGTTGTAATTATCGAAAACATTTACCGGCACATCGGCCTCGGAGAGCCGGCCGGCGAAGCCGCCGAATCGGCGACGCAGGAGCTGCTTGGTGCGGTAGTTGGTTCGACCGCCACCACGCTCGTCGTGTTTCTCCCGCTCACCTTGCTTCAGGGAATGGTGGGTGAATTCTTCAAGGCGCTGTGCCTCACACTGGGCATTTCCGTTCTGTTATCGCTGATTTTTGCGCTGACGATCATTCCGCTTTTATCGCTGCGCTTCCTGACGTCGAATACTCATCGCACCAGCTCCTCACGGGTGATGAAGCCGGTGCTCGCCGGTTACGAAAAAGCGGTGCGCTGGTCTTTGCGCAATCGCCTCATCGTTGCCGTCATTGCGTTGAGCTGCCTCGTCCTGGCGGCGCTGCTCTACACTCATTTGAGAACTGGTTTTTTGCCGGAGATGGATGAAGGGGGATTCGTTCTCGATTACCGCACGCCTCCCGGAACTTCGCTCGAGGAAACCAACAAAATCATGGAGCGGATCGAGAAGCGCGTCGCCGCAATGCCGGAAACGCAGGCGTTTTCGCGGCGCACGGGCGCGGAGATGGGTTTGTATGTCACGCAGCAAAATACCGGCGACGTGCTGGTGAAGCTCAAGCCGCCGTCACAGCGAAAGCGCGGCATCAATGCCGTGATGGACGATTTGCGCGCGCAAATCGACCAAAATATCCCCGGAGTGAAGGTGGAATTCTCGCAGATTCTCCAGGATATGCTCGGTGATTTGCAGGGCACGCGCGAGCCGGTGGAAGTCAAGCTCTTCGGTGACAATATCGACGAGCTGGAAAAACTGGTGGGCCAGATCGCGCCCAAGCTGAAGGCTGTTCCCGGCCTCGTTGATTTCAAATCCATCGAGAAAGGCAATCCGGAAGTCGTATTTGACATCAATCAGAGTGCCGCGGGACGCTTGGGAATGACGCCGGCGGAAGTCTCGCAGCAGATTAGCGCCGGCTTGCTCGGAGTCACGAAGACGGAATTGCGCCAGTCTGACCGCACCATTCCGATCCGCGTGCGCTTCCCTGATTCGTTCCGGATGAATTACAACGACATTTTGCAATTCCCCATCCTCACCCCGTCAAAGCAGATCGTTCCGCTGTCGTCGATTGCGAAGGTCAGCCAAGTGCAAGGAGAAAGCGCGCTCGAGCGTGAGAATCAGCGCTTAATGGTCGCCATGACCGGCGAGCTCGAGCACCGCGATCTTGGCAGCGTAATGAGCGACGTGAAACGCGTCATGAGCCGTGTGCAACTCCCTGTCGGCTACAACTACGAGCTGGGCGGGCAATACGAAAGCCAGCAGGCCGCATTCCATGACTTGCTCTTCGTCTTGTTTCTGGCACTGGGCGCCATTTTTATTGTGCTCGTGATTCAGTTCCGGTCGTTCGCGCCGGCCCTGATCATACTTTCGGCCGCGCCGCTGTCGCTGGTCGGCGTATTCGCCATGCTGCTCGTCACCGGGACGGCGCTCAATGTGTCCTCGTTCATGGGCGTGATTTTGATGGTGGGACTGGTGGTGAAGAACGGCATCATCCTGTTTGAATACGTCTACAAGCTTTGGAAGGAAGGACAGATGCCACTCTCCGAAGCCCTGGTGCAAGCGGGCAAAATCCGTATTCGCCCGATTCTGATGACCACGCTCGCCACGCTCTTCGGTTTGTTGCCGCTGGCTTTGGGCCTCGGCGCCGGTGCGGAATTGCAGAAACCTCTCGCACTGGCTGTGATTGGCGGACTGCTGCTCTCCACATTCATCACGCTGTTGCTGATGCCTGTGTTCTTTTCGCTGCTGCAAAAGAAATCCGAAGCGTAGAATAGTCCACTAGGATGAAACGGAAATTCCTCGCGCCGGGAATGAAATATTCTCTGCGTAACTCTGCACTCATCGTGCTGTTTCTGCTGTTCGCGGGCGCCGCGATTGCCGCGGTGCTCAAGCCTATCGCCACAATTGACCTCCCCGGCCCCAAGGGAAAGCGTTTTGACTACCTGACAATTGATTATCCGGATCACTACCTGCTTTCCGCGCATCTCGGCGCGGGCATTCTGTACATCATCGATCTGCGCACAAACACGCTGGTGAAGGCGATTCCCGATGTGCCAGGCATCGAAGGCGTGGTCTTCGCGCCGGACATCCATAAAGTCTACACGTCCGATTGGTTCGAGGACAAAATCGGCGTGATCGATATGCGCACGATGAAAATCATCAAGAAACTGCCGACCGAATCGAAGCCTGACGGCAGCGCGTATGCCGCCCCGTTTCACAAAGTCTACGTTTCCGACGAGCGCGGCAAAGCGGAAGCTGTGGTCGACGTAAACAAAGACGAGATCATCAAGACGCTGCACTTCGACAGTGAAACAGGGATGCCGCGATATGATCCCGTGGCGCGCAAGGTTTATGTAAACTTGCAGAACGACAATCTATTCGCGGTAATCGATCCCGCCACGGATACCGTTGTCGCAAAGTATCCCGTGGGCCGCTGTCGCGGAAATCACGGCATGGCCCTCGACGTGAAAAATCGCCGCGCGTTTCTTTCGTGCGAGGCGAATGACTTGATGACTGTCTTCGACCTCGATTCTCACAAGCCCATCGCCTATCTGCCGATGGCCAAGGGCCCGGATGTGATTAAATTTGATGCGGGGCTCGGTCGAATTTACGTGGCGTGCTATAGCGGGGCAATTTCCGTGTTCCATGAGGATGATCCCAATCATTTCCGCAAACTCGGCGATTTTCCCGTGCAATATGCGGTTCACAGTTTGGCGGTCGATGAGAATACGCATCGCGTCTATGCGCCGGAGCAGCAGGAAAACGGCCGGCCAGCTGCGAAGATCGTCGTCTACGATGCGATTCCCTGAAGAAGTGTAAGGAGAAATTATGCTGCCCATAACGCGCTTGCGCGCGATTTTCCTGCTGTTTGTGGCCCTGGCGATTGCTGCGCCGGTTCGCGCGCAGGGGAAGCGTAAAGTCATCATTGACGAAGACGCGCGCGGGCCCGCCACAACCGACGAGCAGGCCATTCTCGCGCTGATTCAGTCGCGGCAGACCGACGTGCTGGGCGTCACCGTCGTCACCGGCGACCAATGGCGCGACGAGGAAGTGGCGCACACACTGCGCATGCTCGAAATCATAGGCCGCACCGACATTCCCGTCGTCCCGGGCGCCGTCTTCCCGCTCGATAACAGCAAGGAATTCATCGCCCACTGGGAAACGCTCTACGGCAAGGTCGTGTATCAAGGCGCGTGGAACTGGGGCAAAGTTCACGGCCCGTTTGAAATTCCGCCTCTTGTCGAAGGCGCGCCCACCACCAAGCCCTCCACGGAAGACGCCGCGCACTTCATGATTCGCATGGTCCATCGCTATCCGCATCAGGTCACGATTTATGCGGGCGGGCCGCTGACCGATCTGGCCCTCGCCATCACCATCGATCCGCATTTCGCCGAACTCGCACGGGAACTCGTCGTCATGGGCGGCAGCATTGATCCGCAAACGAGCGACCCGGAATTCCGCCTCAATCCCCGCCGCGAATTCAATTTCTGGATGGATCCCGAGGCGACGCACGCCGTGCTGCACGCGCACTGGGCGCGCATCGTCGATACGCCCGTCGACATCGCCATCAAGATGCGGCTGACCAAACAAATGATCGCGGAAATCGCCAAGTCCCATGCTCCCGCGGCGCAATACATCGCGAAATATGCCGACTCGGAATATATGTGGGACGAGCTGGCGGCCATTGCCTGGCTCCATCCGCGCATCATCACGCGCATGGAGAAACTGTACCTCGATGTTTCCATCGATCACGGCGCAACCTATGGCGACACGCTCGCTTGGGTGCCGGGCAACAATCCCGGCCTCGGAGAGCAACTCGTCATTGTCAACGCCGACCTCGATAAACCCGCCTTCTACCGCGAATTCATCTCTCTCATGTCCCGCTCCACCCCTCGCAGACGCTGACGCAGTAAGGACACCCATTCGACGCATCTATCGATACGCTGACACGTGCGGGCTGGCTGCGGCTTGCCTTGAGGAACGAAGGGTCGGGCCGCCGGCCCGGCCGTTTCCCCAAGCCTATTTCAATCCGAAGAGAGACAAGATAACCGCGAGGACCATGACCAGAAACACGATGCTGGTCACAACGACATATTTTGGATCGTGATCGATGTAGAAGACGTAGACGCAAACCAGCACGCGCACCACCGGCGTCAAGATCAGCAGGACGGTCGCCAGCATCATGAGCGTGGTCGGATCGAAGGTGGCGAGCCCGTGCGCCAGAACACTCCAGTGATACTGCTGCTGGATCCACGCGGCGGAAAGCGGGACGTACCGGGGATGCAACAGGGCCACGATTATTCCCAGGATAAAGAAAAACGTACTGGCAATCATCCCGGCCAAGAGCACACGATACACGTCCGCATAGACGTTCTCCGCGACGTTGCCGACCACCGGCTCGTTGCGATTCTTCCCGGCATCCATTGGCGCGTTCATCCTTTTTCTCTCGTCGGCTTCATCCCAGCGTTGGCAAATGGACGTGGAAACGGAGGGCCAGTGCGTTTGCCAGCATTCCGTAGGAAAGGTAGATCATCAGCAGCGCCAGCAGCCACTTCAGCCACACGCTGTGCAGCCGGTTCATGATCATCGTGCCCACCGTGGCTCCCACCGTAGTTCCCACCGCCACCGGCGCGACCACATAGAAATGGATCAGTCCGGCCAGGAAGAAAAGAATCGAGCTGACCGCGGCCGTCACCCCGATCATCAGCTTACTGGTGCCGATCGCGGCCTTCATCGGAACGTTCATATGGGCGTTCATCGCCGATACCTTTAGCACTCCGCCGCCCACCCCCAGCAGACCGCTCGCCAGACCCGCCAGGTAGCAGATGCCGGTGCCGACCGATGTCCCGGTGACGACGTAGTTCACCGTCCGGTCGGCGGCTTCGTCGTGATAGCTGCCTCCTAAGTTGAGAAAGGCCGAAAGTCGATCGGGTTTGACTTCGGAAAAGTCGTTCGCAGCGATGCGCCGATCGTCCAGTTTGCGCTGGAGAAACGCGCTGACACCCATGTAGAGCAGCAGCGCGGCGAAGATCATCATCATCATCCACTCGTGGAGGTAGAGGGCCAGCACGCTGCCGGAAAGCGCGCCGATCGTCGTGGACACCTCGAGGAACATTCCCAGGCGCAGATTCGTGATGCGCTGGTCCACGTAGGAAGATCCGCCCGCATTGGAAGTTGCGATCACCGAGACGATGCTTGCCGCCACGGCGATTTTGATCGGCAAGTGGAACACCAGCACCATCACCGGCACGATAAAGATGCCGCCGCCCACACCCAGCAATGCTCCGAAGAAACCCGCAATGGATGCTGAACCGAAGAGCCAGAGGACAAACGAAAGGGAATAGTTCATAACTGAAATTGCTGTTTTGAGCTTTCCCCTCCCTTCGAAAGCCTATCCTGCCTGCCCAGTCGTGTCAATCGCCTGTCACCATGGCCAGCGATTCCGCAATGAACAAGGGATGTCATAGGGATCAAGCCTATTTCGGGCAGGATAGGCGGTTTCTGGTTGTTGCGTGGATTCGTAGGTGATTCGCATGACTTTTCGCGAGAGAAAAAGGGGCGGCAGCGCCATGGG
>DATLTU010000064.1:0-21752 GCA_035533415.1 Candidatus Limnocylindrales bacterium | reverse complement strand
TGTGGCAAGTGATTGCAACGGCATTGGTTAACCCCAGAGCTGCCGTTTTTTTGGCGCGCGCCAAATTGAAAAATCACGCTGTAGATCACTGTATGGGTCCACTTTAAATTAAAGCCGCGAATCCGATTGTCGAAGGTCTTGGGCTAGCTCACTTTTGACGAGCACAAGTGGGTCAATTCTCGTTAGCGCTTACATTCTTGGGGATCGTCGACTCTACTTCTGCCTCGATTGTTACGTCGACTTCAGCGCCTTTTTTCAGGCTTACGGCGTTGCCAGCGGCATCTTGCAGCGTGTTCTCGATCCGAATCTCACGGTACAGGTCATCGGCGCTTTGCACTGCAATCTGTGCCTTCTCTGGTTCACTTGGACCTTGGGAAGGGATGATTTTTTCAACCATTCCAGGCAGCGTGACAGTTGGTTTATCGTCCGCCGATTTTCCGCCGTTGTCAGTCACGGATTTGCTCCTTCCTGGAATGGGTGCAGGGGAAGAGACTACATGCTCCTTTGGCTGTTGTCCACAGTATGCGATGTTGATGTTCGACGGAAGGCATGCACTTGTGCCAAAGGTAATCACCTCTACCACACATCCCTGGCAGTATCCCTTCGTGCCAACATCTCTGAGACCGTTTTAGCAGCTTGAAAAACTCATTTTTTACTGCGCCTGCGACGAAGTTGAAGCATCTGTAGAGCGTTGGAAACTTCGATGTCGGAGGGACCCGAAGAAAGCGACGTACGGCCACCTCTTTGAGCCACCATTCGACGGACTTGGTATCTGCGCGGACTTCTTTCTGGTTCCGGCCATTGCGTTTCGTCTCCGATTCGTGTTCGTAATCCTCGGGCACGAGCGCCGACGCTCGGTCCATTTCGCCGTGACCACAAACCCGACTGTGGAATGGGCCGCCCAGCAGCTCATGGAAACTTTTCCGTGCGACTGCCAAGTGCATGGACACCCTCGCGAAAAGCAAGCGCTGCTTCAAGCGATGGAAGTTGCAACTCAACCCGAGCAGCGCCTGCGCCGCGCGAGAAGCCGCCGAGGCGCGGGAAGAATTGCGCGGACGCGGGCGTTGTGTTAAAAACATGAGCGTGTCTTCACATTTTACCGGTGTCGCGCGGCGGCGCGTGCCGCGCCAGCAGCGCGGCAGGCGGAGAGTCGCGCGGCTACTGCGGGCGGCGGAAACCGTGATCGCGGAATACGGGCACGACGCGGCGACGATGTGCGCTATCGCGCAGCGCGCCGGCTCGTCGGTAGGATCGCTCTACCAGTTTTTCCCGAACAAAGACGCGGTGGTGCAGGCGCTCTGCACCGGCTTCGCCGAGGCATCCGACTCGCTGTGGAAGGACTTGACCGCACGGGCGACGAAGCTCGGAGCGGACGAGTTGGCCGACCGAATGATCGCGCTTCCGCTGGAACTTGCGAAAGAGCATCCGGCGTTTCTCGCGCTGCTCGATTTGCCGCCGACGGCGCACAGCCGACGCCGGCACGAGATCATTCGCGAGCGCATCGCGGGGGCGCTGCGGGCGAGGCGGCCGCGCCTTTCGCGGACCGAGGCGCTGCGCATGGCATCGGTGACGCACCAGATCGTCCGCGGCTGCCTGACGCTCTGCGCGCGGTCGCACATCGAAGAACGAAGCGGAATCGTCGAGGAGTTTCGCGTGGTGCTCGCCGGGTATTTGCGAGAACGGCTGAGCGAATAGAGGCGGGCCGAACTGCGGGAATGGCGGCCAGCCGCGAAACGAAGCGCGAGGAGGAGAAAACCCTTGAAGGAGCGAGCGACGAACACATGGAAATGGGCGATCGCGGGAGCGGGCGCGCTCGCGCTGGCTTTCTGCGTGGGATGCGCGCGGCAGGTGCGTTCAGCTCCCGCGCGGCCCGCACCGATGGTGGAAGTGACGCCGGTGATTCAGAAGGATGTGCCGGTCTACGGCGACTGGGTGGGCACGCTCGAAGGATATTCGAACGAAGAGATCAAGCCGCAGGTGACGGGCTACCTGATCCGTCAGCATGATCACGAAGGCGGGCTGGTGCGGAAAAACCAGGTGCTCTTCGAGATCGATCCGCGGCCCTTTCAGGCAGTGGTGGATCAGGCAAAGGCGCAACTGGCGGAAGCCCAGGCGCAACTGGCGAAGACGACGCTCGACGTGAAGCGGGATGTTCCGGAAGCGCAAGCGCATGCGATACCGCAAAGCCAGCTGGATAACGACCGGCAGGCGCAACTCGCAGCGAAAGCTTCGGTGGAAGCGGCCGCCGCGGCGGTGGAGCAGGCGGAGCTGAATCTGGGCTACACGAAAGTGCGCACGCTGATTCCAGGCATCGCGGGAATCACCGCAGTGCAGGTGGGCAATCTGGTGGGGCCTTCGACGGTGTTGACTTCGGTTTCCGACGTGGATCCGATCAAGGTGTATTTCCCGATCAGCGAGCAGCAATATCTGCGCATTGCGGGGCGCGTCGCGCCGGGCGCGGTCGATCTGCTATCGCGATCCGCGTCGATTCCGCTGACGTTGATTCTGGCCGACGGAAGCACGTATCCCTATCGTGGCCGGATCCTGTTCGCCGACCGCCAAGTGGACGCGGCGACGGGAAGCATCCAGATCGTCGGCGCATTTCCGAATCCCCGCGATCTGCTGCGGCCGGGCGAATACGCGCAGGTGCGGGCGCTGACGCAAATGCTGAACGAGGCGCTGCTGGTGCCCCAGCTGGCGGTGAGCCAGTTACAGGGCAGCTATCAGCTGACGGTGGTGGGCCCGAACAATCACGCGCGCATCCGCACGATTCAGGTGGGCGAGACAACCGGCACGATGTGGGTAGTGACGGAGGGGGTGAAACCGGGCGAACGCGTGGTGGCCGAGGGCGCACAGAAGGTGCGGGACGGCGAGGCGGTGACGCCGAAGCCGTACCAACCGGCGGGAGCGCGCTGAGCCATGTCCCGATTTTTCATTCGTCGACCGATCGTCGCCATCGTGATCGCGATCCTGACGGTGATGGTCGGCACGATCACCATCCTTCGCCTGCCGATCTCACAATTCCCCGACATCGTTCCCCCAGAAACGATGGTTCAAGCCACATTCGTCGGGGCTGACGCCAAAACGATCGCCCAGTCGGTCGCCACGCCGATCGAGGAACAGATGAGCGGGATCGACAACATGAACTACATGTACTCGCTCAGTTCGACCTCCAACAGCCAGATGAGGATGGTCATCGACTTTGCCGTCGGCACCAACCCCGATACCGACCTGATTCTCAGCCAAATGCGCGAGACCCAGGCCTCCCCCCAACTCCCCTCGGACGTCTCCCGCTACGGCGTCATCGTCCAGAAATCGGTCACTTCCCCGCTGATGCTGGTGGCTCTCTACTCGCCGCATTCCACCTACGGCGCTCAGTTCCTGGCCAACTACGCCTACATCAACCTGCTCGATCCGATCACGCGGCTGCACGGGATTGGCAACGTGCAGATTTTCGGTTCCGGGCAGTATGCCATGCGCGTCTGGCTGAACCCCGACGAGATGGCCAAGCTCGGCATCACCGTGCCAGACGTCGTCAGCGCCATCAATGCGCAAAACACCGTGAATCCCGCCGGTCAGATCGGCAGCGAGCCGGCGCCCGGCGGGCAGCAATTCACCTATCCCGTTCTGGCGCAGGGCCGGCTGATCACTCCGCAACAATTTGGCAACATCGTCGTTCGCGAAAGCCCGAGCGGAGGGATTGTGCGCGTGCGCGATGTCGCGCAGGTACAGCTTGGCACGCAGTTTTACAACCTGCGCGGGCGGTTGAACGGCAGGCCGAGCGCGATCGTCGCCGTCTACCAACTGCCCAGCTCGAACGCCGTCGACGATGCCCGCGAGGTGCGGAATTTCATGGCCGGCGCGAAAGCCCAGTTCCCGCCCGACATGAACTACGCCGTCTCGCTCGATCAGACGCTCGCGGTCACCCAGGGAATGAAGGAAATTCTGATCACGCTGGGCATTGCGCTCGGTCTAGTGATTCTGGTCGTCTATCTTTTCCTGCAGAGCTGGCGCGCCACGCTGATTCCGCTGCTCGCCGTTCCCGTTTCCCTCGTGGGCACGTTCATTCTGTTCCCCGTGTTCCATTTCTCCATCAACACACTTTCCATGTTCGCCATGGTTCTGGCGATTGGGCTGGTTGTGGACGACGCCATCGTCGTAGTCGAGGGCGTCGAGCGCCACATCGAGGAGGGACTCGCGCCGCCCGACGCCGCGCGAAAGGCGATGGAGGAGCTTTCCGGCCCCGTCATCGGCATTGCGATGGTGCTCTCGTCGGTGTTTGTGCCGACAGCCTTCATTCCCGGCATCACCGGCCGGCTCTACCAGCAGTTCGCCGTGACGATCGCCGTCGCCGTCGTCATCTCCGCCTTCAACGCCCTCAGCCTCAGCCCGGCGCTCGCCGCGCTGCTGCTTCGCCCGAAAAAGCCGGGCCGCGGGCCGCTTGCCGCTTTTTTTCGCTGGTTCAATCGCGCGTTCGTCCGTTCGGCGGACGGCTACATTCGCGTCTCCGGCGGACTGATCCGCAAGAGCGCGGTGGCGATGATTCTGCTGGGACTGTTTCTGGGCGGAGCGGCGCTGATCGGCACGCGGCTGCCCACCAGCTTCCTGCCCGATGAGGATATGGGTTACACCTACGTGAACCTGCAGCTTCCGAACGGAGCGTCGCTCCAACGCACGGACGCCGCGGCGCACCAGGTGGAGGAGGTACTGCGGAAAACTCCGGGCGTGCGTTACGTCACCAGCGTCATCGGCTTCAGCCTCCTCAGCACCGTCCAGGCGACCAACTCCGCCTTTTTCTTCGTTCGGCTGCAGCCTTGGAGCGACCGCACGAAAATGAGCGAACAGGTTTGGGCGATTGAAGCCCTCCTGAACCGCGAACTCAGCAGCCTGCCTCAGGGCAGCGCCTTCACCTTTTCGCCGCCGGCAATTCCCGGCGTCGGCACCTCGGGCGGATTCACTTTCGTTCTCGAGGACCGCAGCGGGCAAGGCACTCCCTTCCTGGTCGCGAATCTCCAGAAGTTCCTGGCTGCGGCGCGAAAACGGCCGGAAATCGGCTCCGTTTTCAGCACCTTCGTTCCCAACATGCCGGAACAATTCGCCCAGGTGGATCGTGCCGCAGCACTGAAGATGGGTGTGTCGCTTCCCGACGTCTACACCTCTCTCCAGGCCTTTCTAGGCGGTGTGTTCGTGAATTATTTCAACCGCTTCGGGCGTCAATGGCAGGTCTACGTCCAGGGCCAGCCGCAGTACCGCGCGAACGTGAACGGCCTCCGAAAGTTTTACCTGCGCAACAACCAGGGCCAGATGGTGCCGCTTTCCGCTCTGGTGAAACTCCGTCCGCAGCTGGGGCCGGAATTCGTCATGCACTACAACGAATACGACTCGGCCCAGATCAACGGCAGCGCGGCGCCCGGCTACAGCTCGGACCAGGCCACCGCGGCACTCGAACAGGTGTTTCGACAAACCATGCCGCCGAGGATGGGCTATGGGTCCATGGGAATGTCGTTTCAGGAGCAGCAGGCAAGAAAGGGAATATCGGCGACGCAAATTTTCGGGCTATCGCTTCTGTTCGTGTTCCTGATTCTGGCGGCGCTCTACGAGAGCTGGTCACTGCCCTTCAGCGTTCTCTTAAGCACTCCCGTGGCCGTCTTCGGCGCCTTCGCCGTGCTGCTCTTGCGGCGGCTATACGTCGCGCATTTTTATCCGGCGTACATGGAGCACATGGACAACGACGTCTATTCGCAGATCGGACTGGTGATGCTGATCGGCCTGGCGGCGAAAAACGCGATTCTGATCGTGGAATTCGCGAAGAAACAGTACGAGCAGGGAAAATCGCTGACGGAAGCAGCGCTGGGCGGAGCGCGGCTGCGGCTGCGGCCCATTCTAATGACATCGTTCGCCTTCATTCTCGGCGTCCTTCCCCTGTGGATGGCCTCCGGCGCCGGCTCGATCGCACGCCAGATTATGGGAACCACGGTCATCGGCGGAATGCTGGCCGCGACCGCGATCGGCCTATTCCTCATTCCCGCCATCTTCTACGTGGTCGAACGGATTTCGGGCGCCCGGCGTGCGGCCGCTCCTGAACTGACGCCGGGAGAAGCACCGGCCAAGGGTGACTGAATGAAGAAGCTGGCGCTGCTCGTCTTTTCCTTCGTCTTTCTGGCCGGGTGCATGGTCGGACCGAATTACCACCGGCCGCCGGTGAGCGTGCCGCCGACCTATCGCGGCGCGACGCCGGCACCCGCGAAATCGCTGGGCAGCGAGAAGTGGTGGGAGGTGTTTCAGGACCCGGCGCTCGGGAAGCTGATTCATACCGCGATCGTGCGTAACTACGACGTGCAAATCGCCGCGACGCGCGTCGTCGAGGCGCAAGCGGCGCTCAGCATCACGCGGGCGAACCAGTTCCCCACGGCGAGCCTGGGCGCGGGGCTCTTCACCGAGCAGAACCCGAAAATTTCGAAAGTGTTTCCCGCTTACGAGGTGAACGCGGGCCGGCTGAACCTTTCGGCGATCTGGGATCTGGATTTCTGGGGGAAATACCGGCGGGAGACGCAGGCGGCCCAGGCGCAGCTGCTCGGGACGGAGTGGGGACAACGGGCGGTGATTTCGTCGGTAGTGGCGAGCGTGGCCGCGGCATATTTCCAGCTGCGGGCGCTCGACGACGAGCTTACGATCGCCAAACGCACGCTCCGGACGCGGCACGATTCCCTGCGGCTGACGCTCGTGCTGGAAAAGCATGGCTCGGCGTCGCTACTCGACGTGAGCCAGGCGCAGCAACTGGTGGACGCGGCGGAGGAGGAAATTCCGAACCTGGACCGGGAAATCGAGCAACAAGAAAATCTGCTGAGCATCCTGCTGGGCGAAAATCCGGGTCCGATTGCGCGTGGCCGGCCGCTCACCGAGCAGCCGGCGCCACGCACCGTGCCCGCCGGACTGCCTTCCGAGCTGCTGGAACGGCGGCCGGACATTCTCGAGGCAGAAGACAGTCTGATTGCGGCCAACGCACAGATCGGCGTGCTGAAAGCGTCCCTATTCCCCGACATTTCGCTCACCGGAACGGGCGGACTCGAGAGCTTCGCGTTGAATCGGTTTATCACCGCGCCGTCGGAGACGTGGAACGGAGCGGTGAATATCACGCAGCCGGTTTTCGAGGCGGGAGCGCTGCGCGCGGGCGTGAAACTGGCTCAGGCGCAACGGAAACAAATGGTCCTCACGTACCAGCAAACGATCCTCAATGCGTTCGAACAGGTTTCGGACGCGCTGGTCGGCTACCGGAAAGATCGGGAATTTCTGCGGCAACAGGAGCAGCTCACCGCGGCGGCCGGAGAATCGAACCGGCTTTCGATGGTGCTCTACCGGCATGGCGGCGCGAGTTATTTGCAGGTGCTGACGAGCGAAACGAATTATTTCGCAGCGGAATTGAACCTGGTGCAGGCGCAACTGAATGAGCGGCTCGAGCTGGTGCAGCTGTATCAGGCTCTCGGCGGCGGGTGGCAACCGTAAGGCGAATTTGCCCTGCCGCGGCGGGATGGAAACGCGGCAACAGCATGATGTGGTGGGGAGTTTCGTGCGTTTCTGCCAGAGGTATGAGCCGCGCGGAATCCCGCTGCTGCGGGCAGTTTATAGGTGACCGCTGCCAAATCGTCGGTGACGCAGCTCGTGCGATTTTCCGCAGAAACACTGCCCTTTCCGCTCTCCTTGTTTGGCGGGTCTGTCACCTATCTGATGCCCGGAGTAAGACGTGGTGATGAAATTTATGGAGCAGTGCGGACGGAAATGCAACCCCGTCGTGCTTTTTGGGGGTTTCGAGCGCCCCAGAATCAAGGGCGCTGGTCCGGCGAGCGTGAGGACGCGGCAGGGGTGAGGTTCAGTAGTTTGCGAACGGCATTGAAGTCCGGGCGGATTCCCTGCTGATACGCGCCCTCGTTGGCGTGCCGTTCCCAATCCAACAGCAGGGACTCCACAATCTCCTTGCCATCGGGATCGCCAACCGCTTGCAAGGGTGTACGGCCCCCGAGAGCGGGAATCTTCAGATGAACCCAGTCCTCGACTTGTTTCTGGATCGTTTCCTGGATTCGGCTTCTCGCTTCCGGGTCGCCCAGAAGACCTTCAACGAATTCCTCATCCTTCTTCGCCTGTGCTGTGGCTCGCCTGGGTGACTTGGCGAGCATTTCGTCGGCGGTCTGAGCGGTTGTGTTTTGATGAACAACCGAAGCACCGAGCCGCTTCTCGATCTCTGCGCGGAGGCGTTTGGCGCGATTCTCGGAATTCACCTCGGCAATCAGGGAATGCCCCGAAATCTTGATATGTCCGAGGATGGTGTTATCCCAACTGGGAATTTTTGCGTTGCCCTTCTTGCGCCAGTCAAATACAACGCCCTGGAGTTTTCCATCCTTGCCGAATTCCGCGTCGTCCAAAAGCTCTTCCGTTGATTGCCCCCAGGCCAGTGACGCGAGAGCCTCGAACGCCCCTTCGGGTGACTCAATGCGGAACTTCAAGCTGTGGAACACGAGCGGGTCGCCATCGGTGTTCGCCAGTTGCGGCGGCCTATTCAGCCCCTCTCGAATCGTCAGGTAAGTCAGCCGAATTGCTTCCGCATGCCGCACAAGATCATCGGCCATCAAAGCGCGGTTTTGCTTGGCGACCTTCCTCCGCAATTTCTTCCGAAGTGCGATCACTTCTCCCTTCCAACTCGGTGGGATGCAGATCGGGGCCATGCAGCCTACGATGGAAATCCCTTGCACATTCCACACCTGCCCGTAAACGATGTCTCCCGTCTGCAACGCACGGGACGCGGACCGTTCGATCACTGCGGTCTCCGTGCCAATCAGGATGTCTCGCAGCCCAATACGCTGGCCGGGCTCGCTCCATAGGACTTCATGGAAGCTGATCGGTTGAGTGGCCGCCTGTTCAAGAAACAGGCGGTCCATGTCTGAAAACCTGGCAGCATTCTCCAGCTCATACCATCGCGTGACAATGCCTCTCCTTCCGCTCGCTCCCTTTCCGGTTCGGGGCCTTTGCGGGTCCCAATGGAACAGAAAGTACGGCATGAAAATCTGCTGTTCAAGAGAATCTGCATCAAATGGCACCGGGAGGTCGGTTAGGCAGAAATCTTGCCAGGCTTCCGCAATTTGCTCGCCGAACTTACGCGCAGCAAATCTCATCATGTCCCGGGTGAGTTCGTCGGAAGCATTCCGGTGTTGCGCCCAAAGACTCCGGGAGGTGGACTGCTGCGCCAAGCAGCAGCGCTTGTACTTCTTGCCGCTGCCACAGGGACAAGGATCATTTCTGCCAGTCTTCTCGCTCGCCTGAAAGGTCATAGCCTCGTCACATTACCGCGCGGAATTACCAAAAGCAAGTTGCACGAAGCGCATCGATGGAGCGGGCGTTCGGCCAATTGATCGAAATGACTTCATCCCAGATCCAAGCGGGCCGGTCTCTGCCGGCACAGTGGCATTCCCTTCCTGCAGAACGGCTGCGCCCATCTGGGACTCTGTCTTGAGAATCAGACGATGATTGAATCCAAGCTCATTCGTCGGCCGGGAGCGAGTGACCTTGATTGGCTTGACCAGTTTGCGGATCGGCGGACAGACGTTGATGCCCCCGAAGGTCAATCGCCAGGGAGCTTTGTTCGTGTTGACCAAGATCGAGGAGATCCTCACTTGGGAGGCACGCATCGAGCGCGAGCGAGACACCAAATTCGTGGAACTGGGACGCTACCTTTGCGAAGTTCGCGACATGCTGTTCTCGATTCGGGGCGCTGAACTGCACGCGGTTGCCTTCACTAAAGACGCGTTGCGTCTCGTCCAACCCGCTGCGGTTAGCCGATAGTGGGATTCGCACCCACGGTAGACCAGCGCCTTTTCACAGGCTTAAATCACGCTGTCGGTGACGAACTTTTGCCAGCCTGATATGTTACATTATATTTGTTCTTGTTTCTGAACTCATCTCGCATATCCATTGCATGGCGTGTACATCTGCGATACTACATAAATATGGACAAAAATATAAAGACGTATATTAAGCCACTGCGCCTGAAGGGCCTTCCGGACGGCATGCGCCAGCAGCTCAAGGCCGAGCGGCTGAAACACGACGGGAGCCAAGCCGAGCTGGGCGGGCGCAGCGGCCTGCCGCAGATGCACATCTCCGGCATCGAGTCCGGCAAGATCGTGCCGCGCTTTGACACCCTGCTCGACCTTGTCCGCGTCCGTGACCACGACATCCTGCTCATTCCGCGCGCGCTTGTGCCTGCCGTACAGTCGCTCATCCGCGACTACCGGCATCCCGATGACCCTCGCGGGTCGGACGAACGTTCGCTCTATGCCGCTGAAGACGAAGAACCCGGAACAGAAGAAAAGCGCCGCGATGAAATTTGATCCCAAAAAACTCAATGCGCTCCCCGTGCAACTGCACGGCCACCGCATTGGCGTCATCAACCGCCTGGGCGGAGACCGCCATCTCTTTGCTTTCGAGCAGGACTACATCGACGATCCCGAACGTCCCACGCTCAGCCTGTCGTTCAAGGGGCAAACGGGCGGGCTCGTCACGTCCACGCGCCCCGTCAGTCTCCAAAAAGAACATAAAGACCTTTCTGGATGGTATCCGCGGAATCATCAAAGCTGCGCTGGGCATGTCCGCCGCCGCTCTGATTGATTGTCTCAACCCCAAAATACGACGTTGGTCCAACTATCATCGGCACGTGGTGAGTAAACGCTCCTTTTCACGCGTTGACAACGCTATCTTCATTCATCTGTGGCAATGGGCCCGGCGAAGGCACCCCCAAAAAATCTCCCCGCTGGCTCAAACAGAAATACTTTGAGCAGCACGGAAGTAGAAACTGGGCTTTCTTCGGGGAGTCGTGCGGCGACATCGAGGCCGCGTCTCCCGGAAAGAGGCGTTCGAAGGGTCTGAGCCGGATGACGGGAAACTGTGACGTCCGGTTCTGAGAGGGCCGGCCCCCCAGCGATGGGGGCTGGCTACTCGGTCTTTGTATCTGCTGTCACATTCCATCGGACAAACCTCTAACGAAAATGCTTCATACTGCTGGTGATCGTCCGGATAATTGGAGAGACCGGTGCGTGCCATCCGTTCCCTCACACGATGGCGCACGAAAACGCTCCCGCTGAATCCTGTCTGGAGGATAATCCAACTTTAGAGGAGCCTTCCGGCGAAGCCGATCACGATTACGGCATGGAACCTATCCTGATCGGAGAAGGAAGTATCTTGCATCGCCAATAAAACCATGAATCTCTACATCTCTCCCCACGGCCGATTATTCGCAGAGGCTGCTTCCGATGACGAGCAAGCTTCGTCCAAAGAGTCTCTGTCCAAACGGGTTCGCAGAGCATTCGCGAATGGTTCACCTTGGGGACTTCTGCATCTGGCTACGGTGGAATTACAGACGAGCCTGCCAGCAGATCTCGCTTTCGCCCGCGATTTTGGCCAGACCTACCTGACACGGCTATGTCATACGCCGGAGATTGCCGGCCAGACGGAATTCCCACCCGTTCCGCCACTGGGTGATGGGGAAATGGCGGCAATGGTTTTAGGCGCACCGCCGATGCGGGGATTGGAATACCTAACCCCCAGCGTCCTGGTGTCTTGGTGGACAGAGTTGGACCGACTGGTGCGGCAGGAGGTGCACGACTCAGGCCGCGGAGTCCAGGAATATCTCCGGGAAAGGAATCCGCTGTGGTGGATGGTTGGGAGGGTGTCGTTTCATCTGGCGGAAAACAGGCGGGACCCCGACCATCCATTCGCTTTTTTAGCGACCTATGCCAGCCGACTGTCGGCGCAAGGGCGCGTGCAGCATTTGCCGCTGGGAAGGGCGCTCGAGGAGTATGCCGGGGCCAGGAACCGCCCGGCGATGCTGTCGCTGCTGCAACCCATCCATCGCGCCGCTGAGCGAAGCGCGTGGGTAAAACAGTTAGTGGACGCAGGGGATGTCTACAATCCCCTGGCGTGGACTCCTGGCGATGCCTACCGGATGCTCCAAGACATTCCCGCATTAGAGGAAAGCGGGTTGATCGTACGCGTGCCCGACTGGTGGAAGGCTGCGCGCCCGCCGAGACCAGTGGTCAACGTAAAGGTTGGTGATCGCGCCAAGATTGGAACGGACGCGCTGCTCGATTTCTCGGTCGGCGTCACGCTCGACGGCGAGCCGCTCGACGAGCAGGAAGTGCGTGCGATTCTCGAATCTTCGGGGGGCTTGGTGCCCCTCAAGGGAAAGTGGGTAGAAGTAGATCGCGACAAATTGGCTGAAGCGCTGCAGCATTGGAAAAGCGTCGAGCGCGCGGCACAGGGCGGCGGCATCACCTTTTTCGAGGGAATGCGCATGCTGTCCGGTGCAAATATGCCGGGAGACGCCGCGGCGGCGGTCCCGGAAGCGGACAAGGAATGGGTCGGGATCTCTGCCGGACGGCAGATGCAACAGATACTCGAGGAGCTGCGCCATTCGCAAGAGTCGCGTGATAGTGCTCCGCCCGGCCTTCTGACTGAGCTTCGCCCATACCAACGAACCGGGGTCCACTGGCTGCGATTCATGAGTCGGCTGGGATTGGGCGCATGTCTGGCCGACGACATGGGACTCGGCAAGACGATCCAGGTCATTGGGCTGCTGCTGCACCTGCGGCGAGACCGCACCGTGCCCGATCGTCCCAGCCTGCTGGTCGTTCCGGCATCCCTGATCGCCAACTGGAAATCGGAGCTGGCCCGTTTTGCTCCATCGCTGTCGGTAGCCGTCGCGCATCCGTCGGAAATGAACGGCGCCGGAAGCGGCGACGAGGGGACGCCAGACCGGGATCTGCTCATCACCACCTACACCATGCTCGGACGACTCGAGTTTCTCCGCGAGCGCGAATGGAAACTGGTCATCCTGGACGAGGCGCAGGCCATCAAAAACTCCGGCTCACGCCAGACAAGAGTGGTGAAGGAACTCCGCGCCGACTGCCGCATCGCCCTTACCGGCACGCCGGTCGAAAATCGCCTGTCGGATTTGTGGTCGCTGTTCGATTTTCTCAACCCCGGCCTGCTCGGCGGAGCCAAAGCGTTTGCCAGTTTCGTGAAGCAAATGAACGCTCGTCAGTCGAATCCGTACGCACCGCTGCGTACGCTCGTACAGCCGTACATCCTGCGCCGGCTCAAGACCGACAAACGCGTCATCTCCGACCTGCCGGAGAAGACGGAAATCAACGCCTTTTGCGGACTGAGCAAACGGCAAGCGGCGTTGTACCTGCAAACGGTACGGGAACTCGCCAGCCAGATCGACCGAACCGACGGCATCCAGCGGCGTGGAATCGTGCTCTCATCTCTCATGCGACTGAAACAAATTTGTAACCATCCATCGCAACTGACCGGGGATAACGGATATGAGCCAGAGCACAGCGGCAAATTTCAACGGCTAGCGGAGATTTGCCAGGAACTGGCTGACCGTCAGGAAAAGGTCCTTGTGTTTTCGCAATTTCGAGAGATCATTGGCCCGTTGGCGGACTTCCTCAGCGGTGTGTTCGGCAGGCCCGGAGTGGTCCTGCACGGCCAGACCGCCGTGGGCAAGCGGCGCGAACTGGTCGAAGCGTTCCAGCGTGACGACGGCCCGCCGTTTTTCGTGCTGTCGCTCAGGGCGGGCGGTACGGGGCTCAACCTGACGTCTGCGTCACACGTCATCCACTTTGACCGCTGGTGGAATCCGTCCGTCGAGAACCAGGCCACCGATCGCGCTTTCCGCATTGGCCAGAAGCGCAACGTTCTGGTTCACAAATTCGTGTGCCGCGGTACGGTCGAAGACAAGATCGACGAATTGCTCGCACAGAAAGCCGGCCTGTCGCGCGACCTGCTCGACGCAGGGGGTGAAACTCTGTTGACTGAAATGAACGACGACCAACTGCTCCGATTCGTAGCACTCGATATAAACAAAGCAATGGAATCATGAGCGACTCGCGTCGACACCGACCTTGCGAGCGGCGCCGCATCACTCGGGGCGGATGTGGGTCGCTACTCCGCTGTCGTGTGGCTTTTGCATTCACTACACCTCGCCGGTTTTAACCGGCGCAAGGAGCATGACATGTCCTGGTGGAGTTTTCGACCGTATGTTCCGGTGGCTGAACGGCGGGCCAAGGCGATGCGCAGGTTGGAGAAGCTGTCCAAGAAAGGGCAGAAGATATCCCCGGTAGAAATTACCGGCCGCACCATCGCCACCACCTTCTGGGGCAAAGCATGGTGCGATAATCTGGAATCGTACAGCGACTACAGCAACCGTCTGCCGCGCGGCCGTACCTACGCGCGCAACGGTTCGGTTGTGCATTTGCAGATCGAGCCCGGGAAAGTGACTTCCCTGGTCAGCGGGTCGGAACTTTACCGCATCACAATCGAGATCAAGCCGCTCGGGGCGGCGCCCTGGAAGGCGGTGAAGACAAAGTGCAGCCAGCAGATCGGTTCGCTGGTCGAATTGCTGCAAGGGAAACTATCGAAGGGCGTCATGGAAATCGTCACGACGCACCATGGCGGATTATTTCCCGTTCCCAAGGAAATCGAGATGTCCTGTTCGTGTCCCGACTGGGCCGGCATGTGCAAACACGTGGCGGCAACGCTATACGGCGTAGGCAACCGCCTGGACCATCACCCGGAATTGCTCTTCACGCTTCGCCAGGTAGATCCTATGGAACTGATCGCCCAGGCGGGGAGCTCGGTCAATAAAAAGCCGGCTACCGGCAAGAGGAAAATAATCGCGGCGAGCGATCTGGCGGATGTATTTGGCATTGAATTCGACGCTCCTCCGCCACCGACAAGAGCCAAACCGATCGCCAAGCACGCGCGACGCGCAAAGATATCACCACCATCGGTAAAACGCCGTCTGGCCATACCGGTGAAACCGAGCCACAGAACCACCCCGTGAGATGTGGCGCCATAGAGGAGTTACAACGATACATCCAAAGGTTTCTTCCCTTTGAGGATCCCGGCGAAGCCGATCAGCATTCCCAAATGACGCCCATCGCTGCGCCGGGTCCCCTGCCTCTCCCGCTTGTAGGTGCCTTCGTAGTGACGCATGGCACCTTGAGCCATTTGAGAAATGGCATCGGCCACGCGCTTCAAGTGCACGTCAGGATGTGGGGCGCGAAGGTATTGCGCGATATCGTCCCGTTGTTTCCGCGGATATTCTTCGCACTGAAGGGTGCTGTCGAGCGAATCTCGAAGCTGCTGCCGGCCCTTTCCCTCTCTCCCAGCGATGGCTGCCTGCAGGAGGTCGCGAGCTTGACGATCCTGGGATTATATCTCCGCCACATACAAAAAGTAGAGGACGCCCCGCCATTGGTTGAATTGTAAACGTACATCGGCAGTCGTAATTATTTGAACGGCCGCACTCTCACGCCACTGAGGCTCTGGAGTCACGTGAATGCCCCTCTCGGCTTCACGCCGCCAACAACACAACGTCGTAATACTAGGAAATGGGTCCCGATCTGCGGTCTTGGCTGTCAAAGCGCGAGATTCTCCAGAACAAGACTCCGCTGGCAATGAAAGACCCGAGCGAGCGCTGCGATCCAGAGAAAAAGCAGATCGAACATGACCCGGACGTATACCAGAATTATAGCCGGACGACGCAGTAAGCCGCTGATTCTACGTCTGACCAGAGTTTTGGCGAGGGACAGGGCCGGTTTCTGCCGCACAGCGGGATTCGCTTCCCGCAGAACGGCTGCGTCAGCTGCCCCCATCTCGGACTCTGCCTCGAAAATCAGACGATGATCGAATCCAAGCTCATTCGTCGGCCGGGAGCGAGCGACCTTGATTGGCTTGACCAGCTTACGGATTAACGGACAGACGTTGATGCCCCCGAAGCTCAATCGCCAGAGAGCCCTGTTCGTGTTGACCAAGATCGAGGAGATTCTCGCTTGGGAGACACGCATCGAACGCGAGCGAGACACCAAATTCGTGGAACTGGGGCGCTACCTTTGCGAGGTCCGCTCCGGGCAGTACTGGCGGCTTGACCAGTTCGGATCCTTCGACGAATTCCTCGAGAAGCGCTTCCCCGATTCGCGTCGCAAGGCGTACTACCTGATGGCCATTCACGAGCACTTGACGAAGGTGCCGAAGCATCAGCTCAAGGAAGTCGGCTGGACGAAGGCGACCGAGTTGGCCAAGGTCGCGCGGCGGGAGGGACAGCGGTTCGAAAGTGCAACCTGGGTGCACAAAGCCCAGGCGCTGTCGAAGGAAGAGTTCAAGCGCGCGGTCGAGAAACACCTCACGGGCAAAGACACCGAACCCTGGGAGCTGGTCTACTTCAAAGTGTACAAGAGCCAGCTCCCGGTGATCGAACACGCCCTGGAGATGGCCGGGCTGATGCTGGGGACAACCAAATCGCGAGGCTATTGCTTGGAGATGATTTGCGCGGATTTCCTGGCCGGAGCGAGTCAGGACAACAGCGAGAAAGGAAGTTTGCTGCTGTCGATCAATCGCATGTTCGAGCTGCTGCCGAAGGCCATGAAAGTGACGTTTCTCGAAGGATTGCGAAAGGCTTCGTGACCTCGCTGCGCCAAAGACGGCCCCGCCTTCGACTCGATCGGGACGCTTACGAGGAACTTCGAAAACAAGTGCTCGCGCGGGACGGCTGGAGATGCCAGAACTGCGGATCTTCCGAGAACCTCCACGTTCATCACATCCAATCCCGGGGCCAGCTGGGAGACGATGCCGAGTGGAACCTCATCACGCTCTGCGCTCGTTGTCACCAGGAACGGCACGCCCGACGCGCCTCGCGATGCCAGCAACACAATTCGGAAAACGCTTCGCGCCGGAGTGAAAACTGGTGTTGATCCGTCGCGCGATTTCGTCCGGCGAAGTTCAATCTCGCGAGCGAGTAGGTATTTTGCCAGATGTTGAAAAACATCACACCGCAGAAATGCTGAAATCGTAAATTTGGGCGAAGTTGCGTACGTTGCGTGTACGCGGGATTTGTGTGAGCGCCGTATCTTCATGCAATTGCTTTTGACAGAACCGTGCCAAGTCTTTACACTGATAGGCGTGGAAGTACATCTTAAACCTGAGACAGAATCGCGCTTAAGCGAACTGGCCTCCAAGAGCGGTCGACCGACCGACGATCTCGTGGAAGACGCTATGGCCGGATACCTGGGCGAAGTGGCCGAAGTGCGCAACATGCTCGACAACCGCTACGATGACATCAAGAACGGTCGGGTCAAACCCCTTGACGGTGAAAGTTTCTTTGAGAGCTTGCGCCAGCGCGAAGATGAACTCCTCAAGCTGCGCCCCCCGAAATGACTAACGACCAGGGTTTTGAGCTTCACCCTGGCGCAGCGCAGGACGTCACCGAAATCTGGGAATTCATCGCCGAGGATAATCCTCTCGCTGCTAGGCGTATCCGTGAAGACCTCCTAAACGCGATTCGCAAACTTGTGCCATTTCCCCATCAGGGTCACCAGCGGCCCGATCTCACCTCACGACCGCTGCGGTTTCAAACGATACGCGATTACCTCATCGCTTACGCGCCCGATCAAAAGCCTCTCGTGGTGATTGCCGTGCTTCACGGTCGCTGCAATCCTCGCATCATCGCAGCCATCTTGCGTGGCAGAGAATGAATCCTGGTTATTGTTCGAGGTCCCCTCTTATGGTAAATATCACCGAAGTTATCCACGCACTTTGACCTCAGTGGCTGCGTTCTCCCGATGGTGTAAGTTGTTAGAGCTACTTCGTTTGGCGTGTATAGAACATTATGCACGATGGTCCGTCAGCAACGGAGATCTGTGAGTACGACAGGTGCGAATCCGTTGCCGCCATTGGTGATGGACCGTAAGCGATCCATCAGCCACTGAATACTTCCTTTCTCCTCGTGATGATCGCTGTCGCTGACGCCCACTCGTCCGGCATGGCACCAGATTTTGGCCGCCAGAAACAGAAAACGCAGTCGCACCATCGACAGTCGCGTATGTTTCATCTCGGCTGCTGTCCATGCCCGCCGTCCGAGGATAGAAATTCCGCCCGCCTAGCGTTGAAGGCAATAATGTTTCGACAGAACGGATTTTTGGATTCGACTATACGAAGAGAGGAATCAAAGCGATTCAGGTCGAAGAACACCCCTATTTCTCACTTCCTAAGCGCGGAGGGGAGCTGGCTTGCCGAGCACAAGCTTGGTGCTTTCCAGCGAGACCCGGTGATGTCCAACCTCGCTCACGATCCGATACCCGGCACACGCGATTGCCATGTTTGCCGCTTGGAGTGCAGCGTTATAAGCGGTCGCGAATCTCCGGTCGGCCGAAAGGCCAGCGATCGCCGAGTCTGCGAGGTCGCGGGCGATCAGGGCGCGCCTGTTGTCCAATTCCTTCTTGGAGGTCCTGTGTCTTTGGGCTTCTTTACTTGCCAATAATTTCGTCCAACTCACTCTGACTTCCTTTCACAAACTGTTTCCGTCCTCGTAAAACGGCGGTGAGGAAATGGTCGCGTGATTTGATTTTTTCCTGGAACTCCTCCGGGGAATAGACGGCGACGTTGACCTCTCTTCCCAGTCGTTCCTCCGCCTTGCGGAGCGCTGGAGACAGGCCAGCGAGACCTGCTCGGCCAATGACCACCAGATCCACATCACTCATCGCCCGTTCCCGGCTTCGTGCCACGGAACCGTATATAAAGGCACACTCAATCTTGATCCCCAACGGCTTTAGCATCTGCTCCAAGATGGGGGCCAGTCCTGCAGTTTTTCTGAAAAGCTGCCGCAGGTCTCGGAACACCGGAGACTGGGTCTCCGCTTTGAAATAAGTCCTGGTGCCTTCACGACGATGCACCAAAATTCCGCTTGCCACCAAGGATGATAGCTCGCGCTGAAGGCTCGATGGGCTTGTGCCCAAACGGTCGGCGAGTTCCGAAAGATACCACCACTTGTCGGGCTGGTTGAGCGTTGCCGCAAGCACACCTTGCCGGACATGTGGAAACAGTGAACTCAGCACCGAGGGGCTACGCATATTGCGTAAGATGTCAAACCGGTAGACCGTTGGGGCGAACGCATCTGCGGGGCACGAGAACATTCTGAAGTGGCTGTCACTTCAAGTGGGAGCGTTCCATCTGAGCCTGATGATTTCCGCACCCGGCGGCCACCGGGTACCCCGCAGGAGTTGAGGAACCGGCAGTCCCCGCTTATGCGTGTGCTCTTTTCGCTGTTCCGTCGCTTCTCAGCGCCTGCGCGCCGCACACGCTATTCTTTCTCGATGTCACGGCTCAGCCGGCCTCGGAATCATCGCTATCTAAAATATAAATTCCGTCACGCAAAAGAATAGTGTTGCGCCGCGGGCTGATAAACCTCTGGTGTGCGCCGTAGTCAATGGTCAAACAGTGCTTCAATATCACGGCGGCCGTGTGCCACGCGAAGAATGAACACGTCTGCATCCTCAACACGATACACTATGACGTACTCCCCGACGGGAAAACTCCTTGAGCTAACGCCAAAGTCGTCGTTGCGGACGCGGCCCAAGTAGGGATGCCCGGCAAGAAGAAAAAACCGGTCGGTGATGGAATCGATCAGGCGGTTGGCGACTTCAACGCTGCCGCTCTCTTTTGCGACGTAATACCAGATATCATCGAGGTCGGCGGCGGCTTGCGGCGCTACGCGGTGCGCCATCAGCGGAGCGTTTGTGGCTCGCCAGCAAGGCGAGCTTGGCCGCGCTTCTTAACTTCCTCAGCAAGGTCCCGCATGGATTGTTGCGTGATAGGTCGTCCTTCGCCACGTGCGAGACACGTTTTGGCGTCGTCAAGAGTCGCCAAAAATTCCGCCCGCTTGCGCTCACGTTCTTCCCACAGGGACAACGCTTCCTGCACAGCATCCTCTTTGCGGCGAAACCGACCCGTTTCCATGGCCTGGCGGACAAACGCTTCCTGGTCGGGGGTCAATTGTACTTCCATGCCCTAAGAGTAAGAGTGAAGACAGTGGGTGTCAAGTGCAGCCTCCAGCTCTGTTTTTTAGGCATTCGCTGGCGCTGAAGCGTAATATTCAGTTCTACAGATATGGCTGCTTTCCTCTCAGAAAATACGTACGCGAAATCGCGGTGCAGGATACCGCATTCAATCTCTTCTTCGCGAAACCCCTTTTGATCGCGGAGCATCACGATATCTTCAACGACCCCGAACCCGGATGCCTAACTCAGATGGTATCGCCTATTCACACTCTTGCGCCCGAGATTCGATGGTCGCTTCTCAGCGTCGGTGCGCCGCACACGCTCTTTTTTCTCGACGACGCTGCTCAGACGGACTCGGAATCACCGCGATCTCAAATATAAATTCCGTCACGGAAAAGAACGGAGTTGCGCACGGGATGCTCGTCACAGAACAACTTCAATGAGCGTAGGCCCCTCGCTTGCGAAACCATGTTGCAAAGCTTTCACAAATCCGCCGAGTGAGTTGACGCGAGTGCCAGGCACGCCCATGCCCTTCCCGAGCGAAACCCAGTCGAGATCGGGCCGGCCGATCTCGAACAAATCCCGTGCACGCGGCCCGGGATCGCCAAAGCCGAGATTGGCGAACTCGCGCTTCAAAACGGCGTAGTCGCGGTTAGCGAAAACCACGGTCGTGACATTCAGGCCCTCGCGCGCCATGGTCCAGAGTGCTTGCGGTGTGTACATGCCGCTGCCATCGGCAGTCAGGCACAGCACGCGGCGACCGGGGGATGCAACTGCCGCACCGACAGCAAGTGGCAAGGCGATCCCAATCGAGCCGCCTGTGTTCGCGAGCCAGTCATGGCGCGGAGATCCGCGTGTGGCCGCCATCATGCCCCGACCCGAGGTCATGGATTCGTCGACCACGATGGCGTTTTCAGGCAGAAGCGCTGCCACTGCAGCCGCGAGACCAGGCAGTGTGATATCGCCCGTTGGCACTGCCGGCCGCGCTGTCTTTTCGGTCAACGGCTGCGTTGCGCTTGCGGACAAAGCTGCCGCCAGCGCGTCGAGCGCGCCGACATAATCGTCGCCGGGAGTCGCCAGTGCGTGGATCGCGCAGTCTGGCGATGTGAGCACACTATTCCTTCCCGGGTGAGCGAAGTATGCGACGGGAGCCGATGCGCCAACCAGGATTAGCTGGCGAAATTCCTTGAGCAGGTCAACGGCCTGCTCGCGGACGTAGGGAATGCGTTCGACTGAGGGCGTGCCGGAGCCACGTTCCATGCGCGCGAAGGGATAGGGAGAGAGCAGTCTTGCGCCGGTGGACGCAGCGATGCGTCCGGCAGCCGCTAGTCCTGTGCCGTGAAGGGCGCTTCCGGCGAGCAGGATGCCAGTCGGCAAACCGGAGCGAAGCATGGTTGCCGCACGCTCGATGATGGCATCATCGGGCAGGCGCGGCGCGGGTAAAGCGGAGATTGAGGCAACGGTGCCGCCGTCGCTCCAGGCAATGTCTGCGGGAACGATCAGCGTGGCAATCTGCCCTGGCGCCGTACGCGCAGCAACGATCGCCGCCGCCGCATCCCGGCCGATATCGGCGGTAGCAAACGATGTGCGAAGCCACCTGGAATAGGGCCGCGCGATAGCTTCAATGTCGGACGTGAGCGGTGTGTCGTGTGGCAGGTGGTAAGTCGCATGCTGGCCAACGAGGTTAACAATCGGAACCTGTGCGCGGCTGGCATTGTGCAGATTGGCGAGGCCGTTGGCGAGACCGGGGCCGAGATGAAGCAGCGTGCACGCCGGCTTCCCCGCCATGCGTGCGTAACCATCTGCCGCGCCTGTAACAACGCCTTCGAAGAGACCAAGCACACAACGTATTTCGGTGGCGCGGTCGAGCGC
>DATLTU010000063.1:0-21601 GCA_035533415.1 Candidatus Limnocylindrales bacterium | reverse complement strand
CTGCGCTTGGAAATCCCGCACAACCCGCGGGATTCACACTTTCCCACAGCCACGACGGCGGCGCGCCTCCCCTTTCGGTTACATCTCAAATGGCGCGACAACCCCGCCTACGGTTACATTCTTGAATGGCTTGACGCGCCGAGCGACGCCTTTGCGGCGCGTGCCTCGCCAGCTTCTCGTCCCCGTCTTGCTCATCACTGGCCACTCATCAGTCATCACTATTTTCACAGCCGCCGCTTCTGACAAACTCCCGCCATTGTGCTACGCTAATTTAGAGGCAGCAGTTCGATGCAAGCAGCGACGCAGCGGCAGATGCAAAACGGCCCGCGCGCAACACCCCCCAATTTGGCGCCGCAAGTCAACCCAATTCCGCCGATTTCTAATCGGTACAACAAATTATTAGAAGGTCGCGTAACTTACACAAAACAAAGAACCGACGCCAATCCTAATCGGTACAAAAACCGTGTTTCGCCCGTGACAATTGTGAGCGGTGCAGGGAACTAAGAATGAGCCATCTTAACGTGCTCCAAAAATCCGATTCGCTCCATGAAGCCCGCTGGTGGGATACGGACACGAATGGCAAGGTGCACTGCTATCTTTGCCCGCGGCATTGCCATATCGGGGATGGGCAGGCGGGTTTTTGCTTCATTCGCGTCAACCAAGGCGGGAAACTATATAGCCTCGGTTACGCTTCGCCCGCCGCAATTCAGATTGATCCCATCGAGAAAAAGCCGCTGAACCATTTTCTTCCCGGCACAAAAGTCTTTTCGATGGGCACGGCAGGCTGCAACATGGGCTGTTTCTTCTGCCAGAACTGGGACATTTCGAAATCGCGCAGCGACCAGGTGCACGCGACGCATCTTGAACCCGAGCAAGTCGTCGAACTCGCCATCCACCACGGCTGCCCCTCAATTGCGTTCACCTACAACGAGCCGACTATCTGGGCCGAGTACGTGATCGATATTTGCGATGTGGCGCATCGCCACGGCCTGAATACGGTGATGGTGACGAATGGTTACATCACGCGGGAAGCATTTCATGACGTGTACGATCACATCGACGCGGCAAACGTGGATCTCAAAGCCTTTACGGAAAACTTCTACGGAAAAATCACGTTGACGCATCTCGCGCCTGTTTTGGAAACGCTGTTGCGGCTGAAACAGGAGACGCATGTATGGTTCGAGCTTACCAATTTGATGATTCCGGGGCTCAATGATGACGAAACCGAGACGCGCAAACTCTCCGAATGGGTCTTGCAGCACCTCGGGCCGGAAACGCCCCTGCATTTTACGGCGTTTCATCCTGATTTCAAGCTGCGCGACAAGCCTCGAACGCCGCCGGAGACGCTCCATCGCGCGCGCGAAATCGCACGCGACGCTGGACTGCACTATGTCTACGAGGGAAATATCCTCGGCGACGGCGGGAACACCTTGTGTCCCGAATGCGGCGAGCTTCTCATCAAGCGTTCGTGGCACGACGTTCTGGAGAATCGCCTGGCGGAGGGCGCATGCCCAAAATGCGGCCATCGCGTTCCGGGGGTATGGGCAACTCGAAACCATGCGCCGGCGAATGATCCGCATCGCAAATCGAAAAGTGCGCTTCGCAACGACTTCGACGTATTAAATCTTTAGAGGGCTGGCAGAAATTCATAACGTGTCATTCCGAGGAACAATGCGACGAGGAATCTGCTTGAGCTGTGAGGGTCCTTTGTGAAGGGAGGAAAGACGATGAACAGACTTCGGGGAACTGTTATTGCGATTTTTGCGGCCGGAGCTCTGACGTGCGCGGCATTGGCGATGGCGCAAGCGGGGAAGCCTGCGCCCGCGATCCGGCATGATCCGATGGTGTTTCAGGCGCCAAACGAAACACTCGCAACTGGCGTCAACGTGGTGCGGCTCATCAACACAGCGGAAATGGAATACAAACGCGCGCAGGGAAGTTATGCCACGTGGGATGTGCTGTTTCGTTCGGGCCTAATCTCGGATCTGCAGAAAAGGCCGTTTTTCGGCGGCGTCCATCTCGCCGCTGGCCCCGAGGCCGTTCCCGGGTGGACGCTGGCGCTAATTCCTTCCGCTGACGGCCAAAGTTATGAACTGTCGCTGCGCAATTTGGGAGACAAATGCCAGTTCTCCTTTTTCAGCGACCAGCGCGGCCTGATCTACGAAGGCCAGGTGATTGGTTGTGAGGCGGTCGAAGCCATCCCCGCGCATCACTAATTGCTTCACGAACGCGGTTGCTCATTTCGCGGAGCGAAGTAATTCGCCAGCAAGCGCGACAGCGTCGGCAGGAGCCAGCAACGAACGCTGACGGAGCGGCTCGCACGAAATATCCGGGAATCCGTTTCGCGTGAGCGCAGCGGGAAGATGGTTGAGAATGTCGCGGGGAGTTTGCGCAAAAAGCACGCGAATGGTTTCAAAGAGGATTTCGTTGTCGGCATCGAGCCAAGTGTAATTTGCGAGCGTGCGAATCAAAGTTGCGCGGCAGGAGTCATCCGCGGTCGCGTCAGCGAGGAATTGCAGAAGGCGAAGCTCGATTTCGGGCCGCGAAGACGCACTGTGTTTGCAGGCCATAGCGGGGTCGCCGAAACTGAAGCGCAAGCCGATTATACCGAAGTCGAGATCCGGATCGAATCGTTTCGCGTGGCGATTCGGGGACTAACGGCGGTGAAAACGCCGGCAGGGACAAAGTCGCGGCGGGAAGATACTAATCTTGCAGGAAAACGCTATAGAACCGGCTCGTTGAGAATGGCCGCGGCATCCGCATCGCTGATCACGCCGCGCTTAACGAGCAGGCGAATCAGGCGATGTGCCATGTTGGCACGAGTCTCGGAATAGGTCGGCGCACGCTGCGATGTGTGCTGGGACTCAAAGGCAGGAGGTTTTGGGCGCGTAAGCTCGGCGAGCCATGCGTCCAATTCGCGTTGTTTCTGCGGCGACATTTCATCGAACGCGACGCCCATTCCCAGACCTGTCTGCGAGTACGTGACGGTGCCAAGCATTTCGATTCCGACGCGGTCCTTGTGCAGCCGCACGCGAACGGTCGAGTCGACCGGAAGCGGCATTAGCGTGTCCACGAAACAGCCGCCGGGACCCAGGTCCGTGGTACGCGTGGAAAAGCAAGTGCCGGAGATGAGTTCGATTACTTCCGCCGATACCGTGATTTGATAACGGATCCCGTCGCGGCGGTCGACCGTGTCGGTAGCCGACAGGGGCAAAATGGTCTTGGACAAAGGCGCCAAAAGGCCTCCCGATCTGGCAAGCACAGAGTTGCCACGCCGAAGATTGGCCACAGCATGGCCAGAGCAAACACACAAAACCAGACACGGTAATTGTGAGCGACGAAACGGGCGCGCGCAAGAAGTTCAAAATCGAATCGTTCGGAAAGGGAACTGACCCAAGAACTGTACGGATGGACAGGTGGTCTCGGCGTCTATCTTGTGCCGAGGCGCGGAGAGCGACGGGATTGGGACCGTCCAAAGCGCGAGGGGAGCGAAGCTACTCGCAGTTTTCAGGAAGCTGGTTCAGCTTTTGGGCAGCTTCGGAATTGCCCTTGCGCGCAGCGGCAGTCAGAAGGATTTGCGCTTGCAGGCAACTACGCGAGACTCCATCGCCTTGCAGATACAGAGCGGCTAGCGGAATCGCGGCACTCGTGTCGCCTTTTTCAACCGAGCGCCAAAGCCACTGCGCGGCCTCGGCATGGTCGGCAACGACGCCCGAACCGGTCAGATATTGCTGCGCGCGCCGAAACTCAGCCTGACCTGTGTCCGCCGGGGGATTCGTCACCGGAGATGCAGGACTCGCTGTGGCGGGTCCCGAATTCGCTGCGGGCAAGGCGGGATTACGCTGTGAGTTTGGCGGCTGCGCGACGGGATGGGCCTGCGCAGCCGAGGAAGCTGGTGGAGCGGGCGTCAACTCTGGCGCTTGATGTTTTAATACAACCGTGGGAGAGGCGGCAGGAACGGCGGCTTCTCCCGATCCTTGAGCCTGTGGCGCCGGGGATTGTAACGGCGATTGGATGGGCGCGTTCGCTGTTGACTCGCCCGCGACGGCGTTGCCCAAGCGGATGATCGCGGCGCCAATTTGCTGCCGCCGCGAACGAAGATAGGGCACGCTCGCGACTGCGGCAATGACCAAGACGCCAATCACGATGACGGCGATTATGCCTGTGTGGCTGCGTTTCTCCTCGGGAGGCGTTTTCCCGGAAATCCACGGTGAGCGTGAGAAGAGTTCTCGCGTGTTTCGCGGCGGAAAAGCGGGCGACGGCGCGTCCGCCGGGGCTTGATTGACCTGCGGTACACTGGCCGTTTCCTTGTCGTGAGTTTCCGCGGAAGTTCCTTGAGCGGACGCGACAGATGGCGACGGGGTCTCTTGCGGCGGCTGCTTGACTGTATCCGCGATTTCGCGCGCGCCGGAAGGCTGCTTTGCCGGAGGACGGGGCGCAAGGTTGGGCGGGAACGGAGTCGGTAGACGTTCGATGATGGGATGTTGCTGAAGGATCGGTGCGGCCGTACCCACGACGGCTTCTGGCTCGGCCGCGGATGTAATATCTTGCAGCGAAGGCGTGGCGACGCTCGCCAGCCATTCGCGAAGAATGCTGCGAGAATCCTCGGGCAGCGCTGTGAATGTGGCGCCGCCGGAACTTCCGCTGGGACCGACCCAGGCAATGCGCGCTCGAGCGATGATGCGATACCCCGTGGCGATGGAAAACGAAAGGGTGACCTGGCGGGATTTCTCGACGCGCCCAACGGCCTGGAATCCGAGGCCATCCTCGCTGAGGTTGACGACGACACCGCCATTTTCCGCGCCCATATCGAGAAACTCAGGCGCGTAAAGTTTCTGCCTTCGGTATTGCCGGCGTTCCATTTCCATGATGGCGGCTCGTTAGAAATCAGTAAGGCGATTTTGACACAAACGTTCCAGCAAGGGTGGGCTATCCAAGCAAAGTAATTATAGGCCAATGCATTCAAAGGCTGCAAACACGAATGGGCTATGATGCCAGTGTTTCTCTTTCAGACCGCAGAGCGCGGCCCGAATCCAAGCAAATTCGGTCTATTCGCCCACTTTCCGCCAGAAACCAAATGTCTTCTGGTTCATTAAGGTGACATTTTCACGCAGGTGTTAAGCAACGACGGAATTATGGAGCTAAGGCACGACAACGGAACCGTCTTGCCTTCACTGCGGGGCGAGGGTAGGATAGGGATTCTGCGCCGGCTGCAAATTCCTCCCAGGATGATTTCCGAAATGACTGGAGAGGGCAGGGTGCGATTGTGCCACGGGAAAAGCGAGAGACAGGCGAATGAAAGCGATAGCGGTGGTTGGCGCGCAGTGGGGCGATGAAGGCAAAGGGAAGGTGGTTGACTTCCTGGCCGGGTCGTTCGATTACAGCGCGCGGTACGGCGGCGGACACAACGCCGGGCACACCGTGATTGTCAATGGCAACCGCTACATTCTGCAACTGATCCCGTGCGGAATTCTGCGGCCGGGGAAGAAGGCCATCATCGGCGCGGGCGTGGTGGTGGACCCGGCGGCGCTGGTTGCGGAACTCGACAGCCTGAGCAAAGGCGGCGTAGAGGTGGACGGCAGGCTGTTCCTGAGCAATCGCGCGCACCTGATTTTCCCGTTTCATCGCCAATTGGAAAAAGCTTCAGAGGCGGCGCGCGGGCCGCATCGCATTGGAACCACGTCGCGCGGCATCGGGCCGGCCTACGAAGACAAAATGGCGCGGCGCGGGCTGCGGGTATGCGATCTGATGGCCACGGAACGATTCGAGCGGAAACTCGAACGCGATATCGAAGAGAAGGACGCGTTCAGCCGCGCGGCGTACGGGCAGGCGCTGGATACGGCGGAAATTCTGAAGACCTATCGCGCGCTCGGGGAGCGAATTCGGAGTTATGTGACGGATACATCGGCGCTGGTGAATCGGGCGCTGGCGAACGGCGAGTCCGTGTTGTTCGAGGGAGCGCAGGGAACGATGCTGGATATCGATCACGGAACGTATCCGTACGTGACTTCGTCGAGCGCGACCTCCGGCGGCGCGTGCACGGGATTGGGCGTAGCGCCAACGCGAGTCACGGGCGTGATTGGCGTCACGAAGGCGTACACGACGCGCGTGGGCGGCGGCCCGTTTCCGACGGAGATGCCCGACCTTGACGCCAAGGCGGTGCGCGACCGCGGGAATGAATATGGCGCCGTGACCGGAAGGCCGCGGCGGTGCGGCTGGCTTGATCTGGTGATGCTGCGCTACGCCGTACAAGTGAACGGAATCGATTCGCTGGTGGTGACGAAGCTCGACGTGTTCGACACGCAGGCGGAAATTCAGGTGTGCACCGGGTATCGCTACAAGGGATCAAAGCTTGACGAAATGCCCGGCGAAGTGGAAGTGCTGGCGGAAATCACGCCAGAATACAAAACGCTGGGCGGCTGGCAAAGACCGACCGAGCATATCCGCGAAGCGCATGAACTTCCGCAAGCGGCGCGCGATTATATGAAATTTATCTCCGACGCGCTGGGGATCGAGATTGGCATGATCTCGACAGGCCCTGAGCGCGACTCCACCATTATTCCCCCCGGAACGAAGCTTGCTTCCTGGCTGTGAGCCGTTATGTTGTCGTTTGAAGACGCGCGGCGGAAGGTAATCGAAGCAACCGCAGGCCTCCGGCGTATCCCCGCGAGCGAAGCAGTAAAACTTGAAAATGCGCTGGGCCGGATTCTCGCGGAGCGGATTGTCGCGGACCGCGATTACCCGCCGTTTGATCGCGCGACGCGTGACGGCTTTGCCGTGCGCGCCGCGGATTGCCGCGAGGCAGACGCGAAACTGCGAGTGATTGGAGAAATTCGCGCTGGCGGAAAGTTTGTTGGCGCCGTGAACGCGGGAGAATGCGTTCAAATTATGACGGGAGCGGCGATGCCGCCAGGTACGGATGCCGTGGTGATGATTGAACACACGCGCGCCAGCGCGAAGCAAAATGAAGTAGTGATTGAGCGCGCGGCAGAGGCAGGAATAAACATTGTGCCGCGCGGAGCGGAATCGCGCGCGGGCGATCCGTTACTTGGCGTGGCGACGCGGATGGGTTACGCGGAAATCGCGGTGGCTGCGCAGGTGGGCCGCGCGGAATTGCGCGTTTATCGAAAACCTCGCGTGGCGATCCTTTCGACCGGCGATGAAGTTGTGGCGGCGGACGCGACTCCGGGGCCGCTGGAGATTCGCAATAGCAACGGAGCCTCGCTTGCGGCGCAGGCGAAGCTTGCGGGCGCGGAGCCTGTGTTGCTTGGCAATGCGCCAGATCGCGCGGAAGAGCTTCGCAAAATGATTGCACGCGGACTGGAAGAAGATGCGCTGGTGCTGAGCGGCGGCGTGTCGATGGGGAAGTACGATCTGGTCGAGGAAGTCTTGCGCGGACTTGGCGCGGAATTGTTTTTTGACGCCGTGGCGATACGGCCGGGGCGGCCGGCCGTTTTCGGTATGTGCCGTGGGAGACCCGTGTTTGGACTGCCAGGGAACCCGGTTTCGACGATGGTGACGTTTGAGCTGTTTGTGGTTCCGGCGATTGATATTTTGGGCGGCGGCGATGCGCGGCCTTTGCCGTTATTGAAAGCGAAGCTCGCTCGCGCAGCGGAACAGAAGGCGGCGCTGACGCATTTCTTGCCCGCAACGCTCGAATGGCCAAACGGCGAAGCGACAGTGACCGAGTTGCCGTGGCAGGGTTCGGGAGACATTGCAACGCTGGCGTGCGGAAACTGCTTTTTGGTGGTACATCAATCGAAGCTCAAAATGGATGCTGGCGAATGGGTGGACGTTCTGCCACGGCGCGGGCTATTGTAGGGACCGAACTGAATGGGGAGTGATAGTTAGAATTAGAGATTGTGAAATGGGAAGAAAATGCGGATTCCTCATCCCGGTCATAATGCGGCCAAAACTTCGGAATAACGCTGCTTTGAATTTGCCGGCGACCGGAAGAGAAATGCGCTGACGGGAACAGTTTATGAGACGGATTCGAGGGGAATGAATGAAGCGCTCGCTGTCACATTATGATTCGCGCGGGCGCGTTCGCATGGTGGACGTTACGGCGAAGGCCACGACGGAGCGAACGGCGGTGGCACGGGGATTTGTGAGAATCGGCGCGGCGGCGCTGGCGAAAGTGCGGCGGACGAAGACGCCGAAGGGAAATCCGTTCGAGATTGCCAGGATTGCGGGAATCACGGCGGCGAAGCGCACGGCCGAGCTGATTCCTCTTTGTCATCCGCTGCTTTTGACGCACGTGGATGTTGCGACCAAGCTATGTCAGAATGGAATTGAGATTGTGTCGCGAGTGACGGCGACCGGGCCCACGGGCGTCGAAATGGAGGCGCTGACAGCGACGGCCGTCGCGGCATTGACGATCTACGACATGTGCAAGGCGCTGGATCGAAGCATGGAGATTTCCGAAATTTATCTGGTCGAAAAGGCGGGAGGGCGGAGCGGCCATTACGTGCGGAAGCGCGCGGGGCGTGCGGGACGATGAAAGACGTCAAAGTCCTCGTGGTTGACGATAATCCGCTGGTGCTCGACCTGATCGTGAAGGGTCTCGAGCCGCATTGCGATGTGCGCACCGCCGGGGACGGAGCGGATGCGCTGCTGAAAATCGTGGACGCGCCGGCCGATCTGGTGCTGTGCGATTACCGCATGCCGGGATTGGACGGACGGCAGCTCTACGAGAAATTGCGGACGCGATTTCCGTCGCGGCCGATTCCTTTTATTTTTCTGGCGAGCCGCAGCGACATCGAAGAGAAGCTGCGCCCGATGGTCGAGGGCGTCGAGGAATTCATCGCCAAGCCGTTCTTCGTTCGCGAGCTGGTGCGGCACGCGAAGAAAGTGATCGACCGGCTGCAACTCGAGAAATTGCAGAAAAGTTCGGCGCGGCCGGGCGTGATTCAGGGACGCCTCGAGGAAATGAGCATGCTGGACCTGATGCAATCGATCGAGATGGGGCAAAAAACCTGCGAACTGACGGTGCGCAATGGCGGCAACACGTGCCGGATTTATTTTTCCTCCGGGCAATGCCAGGACGCGAAATCGGGCGCTCTGGAAGGCGAATCCGCGGTTTACGAGGCGGTCCGATGGGCCGCGGGGGAATTCGAGATCGATTTCAACTCCGCGCCGTCGCGCACGACGATTGAACGCTCGACCACAGGACTGCTGATGGAGGCGCTGCGGCTGATTGACGAAGGCCAGCAGGAGCTTCCGGAAGGCCAGCCAGACGCGGCGGGAAGTTAGCGCGGCCGCGCCGACGCAATTTAAGTGGAACGATGCGCGTTTCCATTATCACCATCAGTGACTCGGTTTCCACGGGGCATCGCGAGGATGGCTCGGGGAAGACTCTTGCGCAGCGATGCCGCGAACTCTGCTGGGAAGTGATTTCGACGTCCGTTGTGCCGGATGAAGAAGCTCTGATTCGCGCGCAGCTTTTAACGCTGGCCGATGCCGGGAAGCTGGATTTGATTCTGACCACCGGAGGAACGGGATTGGGGCCGAGAGACGTGACGCCGGAGGCGACGGCGTCCGTGGCGAATCGGCTTGTGCCCGGGTTGGCGGAGCGCATGCGGCAGATCGGCGCGGAGAAGAATCCACGCGCGGCGCTTGCGCGTGGTGTTGCCGCGATTCGTGGCACGACGCTGATCGTGAATTTGCCGGGCAGTCCGCGGGGAGCGGTGGAATCGTTTGACGCGATCGCGGAATTGCTGCCGCACGCCGTTGCTGTGCTACACGGCGCCGGCCACGATTGATTCGCAGCGCGCCTGCGCCGCTGGCTAAAATCAATTCCATGGACCCAAATTCATCCCGCAAAGATCGGAGCGGATCCGTACGGCAGATTGCGCTGGCGTTTGAATTGCCGTTTATGCTGGTAGCGCCGCCGCTCGTCGGCGGAGCCATCGGCTATTTCTTGGACCGGTGGCTGCACACGAAGCCGATTCTGATGATTGTCCTGGGGTTCTTGGGCGTGGTGATGGGAATTCGCGATGCGCTGAAAATGGCCAGCTCCGAGGAGAAAAAAGACGGTGGATGAATCGGAGTATGCGGCGATTGAGCGACGCATCGAACGCTTTATTCTGACGGCGGGCGCGGCGATGACGGCGGGCGCGGCGATTGGCTGGGGAATCCCCGCTGGCGAAGGCGCTGCCGTGGGAACCGCGCTGTGCTGGCTGAATTTCCGATGGCTGCGGCAGGGCGCGGCCGCGGTGATCCGGCTGGGAATGGCGCAGGCGGGCGCGGAAGTTGTGCACGTGCCACGGATGATTCACGCGAAATTCTTCGGGCGCCTCGTGTTGCTGCTCGTGGTTGTGTATGTTATTCTCGCTTGGCTGCGGTTGCCCGTAGTCGCGGTTTTGTGCGGGCTGGCGGCTGTTGTGCCGGCGATTGTTCTTGAACTTGTGTACGAATTGTTGCACGGGCATCACCGGTGGAACGCGCTGTAATTCCGATTCACGAAATACACCCGAGCTATCCCTGACGCAGGAGATTCATGGGCGAAGAGCAAGTTCTGGCCGTAACGAAGCTGGTTAACCGGCTATTCGGCAAGCCCGCAGCAGCTCTTTTGTCGCTGCTGCACATTGCGCCAGCCAATCCGCGGTATCCCATTCCGAATTTTTTGGCGATGGAGCTGGTGGTGTTTTTGTTCGCGATTGTTTTCTTCTTGTGGCTGCGCCGGCGGATGTCGGTGGAGCGGCCCGGAGCGACGCAGCAGTGCATGGAATTTGTACTGTCGAATCCGATGGGAGTGGGCGTGAAGGATCTGCTCGATGATATCGTCGGGCACGGGTCGGGGAGGCATATTGCGATCATCGGCAGCATTACGATCTTCATTCTGATGTGTAACCTGGTGGGACTCGTGCCGGGATTCATGTCGCCGACGGAGGTCGTCACCGTTCCCCTAGGATGCGCTGTGGTGGTGTTTCTTTATTACAATTTTCACGGTATTAAACACCATGGCCCGGCCGGTTATGCCGGGACGCTGACGGGTCCCGTCACGTGGATTGCGTGGCTGATCGCTCCGATTGAGACGATCAGTCATTTTGCGCGCATTCTTTCGCTGACAGTCCGGCTATGGGCCAACATGTTTGTCAGCGAATTGCTTTATGTGTCCTTTCTGGGTCTGTCGATGGCCTTATTTGAGTTTTTGGCACACTTGAGTCCCGCGGGATACGCCGCAGCCGTTCTGCCGATCGGGATTCCGCTGATGCTGATTGGGCTCCACATTTTTGTGGCCATTCTGCAGGCATTTATTTTTACGATTCTGCCGATACTGTATTTGGGCCTCGCGGTTGCCGAGGAGCACTAAAAATTTGTTCGGAGTTATGCGCTGGCAGCGTGAGCCCGGCTGCACGGTGTCCGGGAACCACCTCCTGACGGCCAATTCATAAGAGGAGAACAGATGACGAAGAAAGTGTTGTGGTTTTTGGTGGCATTGGTGGCCGCACTGGTGTTTGTGCCCGTGACGTTTGCGGCGAGCGCAGGCACGACGGCGGCGTCAATCGACTGGGTTGACGTAGCTGCGGCGATTGGTCTGGGCATTGCCGCCGCGGGTTGCGGTATTGGCCAGGGAAAAGCAACCGCGTCGGCTTGTGAGGGAACGGCGCGCAATCCGGGAGCGAGCGGGCCGATCCGAATCGCGTTCATCATCGGCGTGGCGCTGATCGAATCGCTTACGCTTTACGCACTGGTAGTTGTCTTCGTGAAGTAGTCTTCGCAGAATAAAAATCGGAGAGGTTCTTAGGCCCGGAGGCTTGCAGGAAATGAGCTTCCGGGTCTTTTATTTTTGGAGGGCGAGACGCTGATCGTTGGAATTGGCCGGGGAGGCACAGGCCAGAGCGCCTGCGCCCATGGCAGTCGCAAAAAATCTATCTCGTTGTTCTGTCTGGCTTTGTTCTGCGCCATGGTACCCGGTTTTGGACCCAATTTGTCAGCGTTTGGACCCAAATGGACCCAAGGTTTTTTTCCGCAACTAGGCAGACGGCAGGCAGGCGCAAACCCGAGGTCGGATACTAACCGGTGCGGAACGATGACGTAGGATCTGTTTGAAAACCAGCCATTGCCCCGTATACCAAGGCGGAGTGAAGATTCGGCTCTCGTGTTTGTTTCTGGTAATTGGACTGGCGGGCTGCGGTTTCGGTTCCCATCGCACTCGTCCCTTTCCTGGCATGGGCCAGGTGACGGCGATCACCGTGAGGGAGAGGGATACGTCTACTCTGTCCTCGAAGATCACGGATTCCGCGAGAATTTCTCAGATCGTAGCCTTTGTGGACTCTCACCGAGAAGGTTGGTATGCGCCATGGTACGGCATCCCGGTGCCAAGTGTTTCGATTGAGTTCTACAACGGCACAGAGTTCAAGGGCAGCTTCGGTGTTGGCAAGAATTTTCTGGAGATTCAAAGAGACGGCGGCTTCTACTCACAAGATGCGACTCCCGATGAAGTTAACAGGTTCTTCGCGCTCTTGGCTCCGACGTCCGGTTCGCAAGTCGCCGGCACAGAACATGGGCACAATCTCGACGGCGACTTCAAGATTCTCACCAGCGTTGAGCAGTTGCCGGCATCAGTCAAGGCGGCATTCGCGGCACTGACACATCAGTCTCAATTCGAAATGGCCGACCCTGGTCGCGACTTCCAAGTCACCGACGTTATTACGCACGAAGGACTCCCTCGGCGAAGGCTGATATTCGCGGGCATTTCTGATTGCGATGGCTTCATCCATTACGAAATGGGTGGTGGAGGACACTCGTTTTACGTCGTCGTTTTTTCGAAAGAACCATTCGGGGAGACGTTCATGTGGGGAAAGGCGTTACCAACAGCTGCTGCGAACATCGCCGAACTCAGGTCCAAAATTCGCTCGACGTACGGGCCACCTAGCAACAGTTTCACGTATTAGCACACCAGAACTGCCTCCAGATGCCGTCTTTCCACATGGCCTGTTCCAATAGCCACGCGAGTACGCGCTTGATCGCCACTGCTTCGATCTCTTCTCGAATGCCTTCTCGTTCGAGGAAGCTGTCGAAGGTTGACCCACCGTGGTCGCTTCCCTTTCGCTTTTTCCTAGGTTTCATCGGCATTCCGCCAGTGGTAGGAGCTCCGCCGCTGCGAGTGCACTATACCAGTGCCACTTCACGGTCGAAGTTTGGCTTCTTTTCGGCGTGGAGCTTTAGGGCCACGCCGCAGGCCGTAGCGATTCGCTCCAGCATCGTAAGGGAATGCCCAGCGTATTCGGCGTCCTCAAGACGGGCAATCACGGACTGTGTGGTACCAACTTTCCTGGCGAGGTCGGCCTGAGTCAGGCCCGCATCCTCTCGCATCTCGCGGACCAGGAGAGCCAGGTCAATCTGATGCAGGGTGCGCGCGAAGGTCTTGCGGTAGGTTGCGCTCTTCCGCGCGCGCTGCTCGACAATCTCGCTGTGTCTGTCGCGTTTAGCCGTTTGTCTCATAGGCCCAACTCCTTCAGGATGGCTTCTCTTTCCTTTTGCGATCCCGTGTAACGGTGTCGGTACTTCATCCAGAGCTCTCTTAGCTGCTCCGCCCTCGTGATCTCGGCCGGTGGAGTCTCTTGCGTCTTCTTCTGAAATCCGGACGTGATCACGATCAGCATTCCCGGCTGGTAGAAAAACAGAACTCGAAAAATCCGGTCGAATTGTTTGACCCTTAGCTCGAATCTGTCGTCCGTGAGCTGCTTTACGAATTTGCCTTGCATCCGGTTCCCATAGACGCGCAGGCCTTCGATAAAGGCGTCTATTTTGGCCGCGGCTTTGTCGTCCAGCGCATCCACGAACTCTCGCGCGGGCAACCGCCCGTTCGGCAACTCCACATACTCAATCGTGAATTCACCGTTTACCGCTCCTAGAGTATCGCATTATTGCGATACAGAGTCAATGTTGGTGTTGCTGGTTTTGAAAAGGCCTGCTGCGAACTCCGCGAACGATCATCCAGTATCAACTATGCTTCGGTTCGCCCGACGATGGCTACTAACCGGCAAGGAATGGCCGCACCCGTGTCGCCCCTCATTTCACAAAAGGCAGAACGCGAAAACGCACGCAGCGTTCTGGTCGAGAGATACCTGTCGCGTTCTGCAGCACGCCGCCCAGGGTGAACACAGGACCATACGCCGGGTTAGCAAATAGAATATTGAAGTAATCAGCAGCTCAATCAGCTAGCGCAGCGAGCGGGCGGAGGCGATGGCCCATTGCATGAGGCGATCGGGCAAAACGCCGAGATAAATAGTGGCGGCAGACGTGACCAGCAGGGAGATGAACATGGGCGCCCGCATGGGAGTTGCGGGCCATTGTTTGTTCGGTTCGTGGAAGTACATGGCGACAACGACCTTCAAATAGTAATACGCGCCGATGACGCTATTGATCGCGGCAATGACAACGAGCCAGACGATGCGCTGATCGAGCGCCGCCTGAAACGCATAGAATTTCGCGAGGAATCCCGCTGTGGCCGGCAGGCCGAGCAGCGAAAAGAGGAACAGCGCGAAAGAAGCCGCGACCCAAGGGTGCTCCGCGCCAAGGCCCGCGTAGTCGGCGATAGCGAGACGCTGCTCGCCCGTGCCGCCGACGTGCGCGACGATGAGAAATGCGCCCAGGGTCATCGCGGCATAGGCGGCGAGGTAAAAGAGAACCGCCGCGACGCCGATTTGGCTGGCGGCGACGAACGCGACAAGAATATAGCCCGCGTGCGCAATCGAAGAGTAGGCCAGGAGGCGCTTGACGTTCGTCTGCACCAGCGCAGCAAAATTGCCGATGCACATGGTGAGAACCGCGGAGACCCAGATGGCCCAGAACCAGATATGCGAGGCGCCGCCGAAGGCGCTATAGAAAATGCGGAGCATCAGGGCGAAGGCGGCGGCCTTTGGACCGCAGGCGAGGATGGCCGTGACCGGCGTGGGTGCGCCTTCGTAGACGTCGGGCGTATAAATCTGGAACGGCGCGGCGACTACCTTGAAGCCGAGGCCGACGAAAATCAAGCCGAGTCCGAGAATTAGCAGCGTACCTGTGCCGTGAGTGGCGATGGCCTGACTGATGACGTCAAAGCGGGTGCTGCGCGTGGCGCCATAGGTGAGCGCGATGCCGTACAGGAAAAACGCCGTGGCGAAAGAGCCGAGCAGGAAATACTTGAGCGAGGCTTCATTCGACTTCTGCACGTTGCGGCGGAAGCCGGCGAGAATGTAGGTGGAAATCGAACTCATCTCGAGGCCGATGAAGGCCGTGAGCAGTTCGGTGGCCCCGGCGAGGATGCCCATGCCAGCGGTGGCGAAGAGAATCAGGGCATAATATTCGCCGCGCTGAATACCTTCTCGGTCGAGATAATCGAATGAGCCGAGGATCGCGAGCGCGGCCACGCTGATCACGATGCCGTGGACGAAGAGGCTGAATGTGTCCATGCGCAGCAGGCCGGAATAGGCGGAGCCGGTGTTCATGGCGGCCCAGCGCAGCGATGCCAGCGCGGCGAGCGTCCCGGCAAAGGCGAGCCAGCCCATCGAACGTCTGCGACCCGCAGGGACGAACGGGTCGATGAGCATGATGAGCATGCCGAACGCACAGAGCACAATCTCCGGAGCGAGGCGGTAAAGGTCCTGGAGCGGAGGAAACATTACGGCTGAACCCGCCTTTCTGACGTGACGCTGCGCATCGCCAGCTCATGCGCGGAGAGATTCCGCGCGGAGGGGCGCGCATGCGGCGGCGGGGCGCGGCGCGCACGGGCGTCGTAACTCGGCGTGGTTCGCATCTGGTGGAGCAGGGCATTGGTTGTGGCGTCCATGCGGCGGGTGAAAAGGGGTGAAGCAACGCCCATGAACAGAATCACGGCCGAAGCGACGATGAGGATCAGGCGCTCACGCGGAGAAGCATCCGGCAAATTTTCATTTTTCGCGACTGTGACTTTCTCGAGAGCCACGCGCTGATACGCCCAAAGCAAATAGACCGCCGAGAGAATCGCGCCGGTGGCGGCCCACGCGGCCCAGATCGGATGGCGCTTGAACGTGCCGATCAGAATCATGAATTCACCAATGAAACCATTGAGCATCGGCAGGGCGAGCGATGAGAGACACGCGAACAAGAAGAAGGCGCACAGGATGGGCATCGGCTTGGCCAGGCCGCCCAGTTCGCTGAACTCGTAGGTGTGGCGGCGGTCGTAAATCATTCCGCAAACGAGGAAGAGCATGCCGGTGGAGACGCCGTGGTTGAGCATTTGGTAGATCGCGCCTTCCATGGCCGTGGGATTGAAGACGAAAATGCCGAGGACGACGAATCCCAAATGGCTCACGGAAGTGTAGGCGACCAGGCGCTTCAAGTCGTGCTGGATCATGGCGACGAGCGCGGCGTAGATGATGCCGATGATGGCCAATGTCGCGATCAGCGGCGCAGCATGATGGGCCGCTTGCGGGAAAAGCGGCAAGCAGAAGCGCAGCATGCCGTAGGTGCCCATTTTCAGCAGCACGCCAGCCAGAATGACCGAGCCAGCCGTGGGAGCTTCTGTATGCGCGTCTGGCAGCCACGTGTGCAACGGGAAGAGCGGCACCTTGATGGCGAAAGCCAGCATGAAGGCCGAGAAGAGCAGCAGTTCCGTGTGCCAGGGCAAGGAGAGCTGGCCCGAAGCCAGCAAACGCTGGATTACGGGCAAGTCGAATGTGTGAGCCAGGCGCGAGAGCCAGAGGATAGCCACGAGCATCAAGATCGAGCCGAACATCGTGTACAGAATGAACTTCATCGCCGCGTAAATCTTCCGGCCGTGGCCCCAGACGCCGATCAGGAAATACATGGGGATGAGCATCACTTCCCAGAAGAGGAAGAAGAGAAACAGGTCGAGCGCGCAGAAAACGCCGACCATGCCCATCTCCAGCACGAGAAGCATGGCGAAAAATTCCTTGACGTGCGTATTGATGCTGTTCCAGGAGCAGAGGACGGCGAGCGGCGTCAGAAACGTGGTGAGCAGGACGAGGAACAGGCTGATGCCGTCGACGCCCATGTGGTAATGAATGTGAAGGCTCGGAATCCAGCGATACAGTTCCTGGAACTGATACGACGACCGGGTGAGACTGAAGCCGCGCAGCAGGAACAAGGACATTAGGAATTCGACCACGGACGTGGCAAGGGTCAGGCGGCGGATCCATACATGATCGTCGCCGCTGAGCAGTAGCAAGGCAAATGTCCCGAGCAGCGGGAAGAATGTGAGAACGCTCAAAAGATAATTTTGGCCGGCCACCTAGCGCACCATCCAGACGAAGAATAAAGTCACGGCAACAGCTCCGACGACGACCCATGCGGCGTAGCTACGCGTGTTGCCGCCCTGCATATGACGCAGCCCGCTGCCCGTCTCGCGCGAAAGAAACGCCAGGCCGTTCACCGTGCCGTCGATTAGGCCGACGTCGATGACTTTCCAGAGGATATTGCGCGAGAGCCAGACGATCGGGCCGATGATGACGGCGCCATACAGCTCGTCGACGAAATATTTGCCGAGGAGCAGGCGGTAAATCGGGCCGAAAGCGCCGGCAACTTTCTTCGGAAGCGCGGGCTTGTGAATGTAGAAATACCACGCGGTCAAGAAGCCAATGAACGCAATCAGTACGGCGATGGCGGTCATGGTCAGTTCGAGCGAATGCGGAGGCTCTGACCAGGCAGGGTGCATTCTGGCGGCGAGCGCCGTCGAGGAGGCAAAAACAGGATCTAGGAAGCCTTGGAAATAATCCTTGCCGCCCCAATACGGCGGCAAAGCGAACCATCCGCCGATCACAGAGAGAACCGCGAGAATCGCGAGCGGCGCGAGCATCACCTTCGGCGATTCGTGGACGTGAACATGGTGCTCGTCATAGCGCGGCGGGCCGTAAAACGTCATGAAAATCAGGCGGAACATATAAAACGCCGTGAGGAGCGCGGCGAAGATGCCCAGTCCATAGAGAAAAATGTTTGCGTTTGGGCCGGCATAGGCGTCGAAGAGAATCTCGTCCTTGCTGAAGAATCCGGCGAAAAGCGGCGCGCCGGAGATGGCGAGCGTGGCCACCAGCATGGTGCCGTAGGTCCAGGGAATTTTCTTGCGCAAGCCGCCCATGCCGCGCATGTCCTGTTCGCCACCCATGGCGTGGATGACGCTGCCCGCGGCGAGGAAGAGCAAGGCCTTGAAGAATGCATGGGTCATCAGATGGAAAATTCCGGCGGCGTAAGCGCCCACGCCGCAGGCCAGGAACATGTAGCCGAGCTGGGAAATGGTCGAATACGCGAGGACTTTTTTGATGTCGTTTTGAACCAGGGCGATCGAGGCCGCGTACAGCGCGGTGACGGCGCCTATGATGGCGACGGCGAAGCTGGCGGCGGGCGCATGGCTGAACAGCACGTTCATCCGCGCCACCATGTATACGCCGGCGGTGACCATGGTCGCGGCGTGAATCAAGGCGCTGACGGGCGTGGGGCCTTCCATCGCGTCGGGGAGCCAGACGTACAGCGGAAGCTGCGCCGATTTTCCAACCGCTCCGGCGAGGAGCAGCAGGCAAATCGCAGTGAGCACGCCCCAGTGGTGCATGCCCTCGACGGGCATGTTGGCCGCGGCAGCGAACATTGTCTTGTAATTAACGGAGCCGAACGTCCAGAAAGCCATCAGGATGCCGAGGGTGAAGCCGAAATCGCCGATGCGCGTGGTGATGAATGCTTTTTTGCCCGCGTCCGCCGCCGATTTCTTCTGGAAGAAGAAACTGATGAGCAAATAGCTGCAGAGTCCCACGCCTTCCCACCCAACGAAGAGAAGCACAAGGTTCGAGGCCATGACCAGCGTGAGCATGAAGAACATGAAGAGGTTCATCTCGGCGAAGAAGCGGTAATAGCCCTCTTCGTGCGCCATGTAGCCCACGGAATAGATGTGGATCAACATGCCGACGAGCGTGACGACGCCGAGCATCACGATGGTGAGCTGGTCGACTTGCAGAGCGAAATTGACGTGGAAATTTCCCGCGACCATCCACGTGAAATAATTGCCGAGCCAAGGAATTTGGGATGGGCTGAGAGTGAAAAACTCGCGCGCCAGCTCGCAATACGAGAGAAACGCAAGAACGACGAAGCCGACGCTCGAGAAATTGACGTACTTTTTCGGCCAATGGCGTCCGGCCAGGAGCGTGAGCATCGACCCTGCCAGCGGCAGAGCCAGGATGATCCAGAGATGGTCGAGTATGAACATTCGTTCCGCTTAGAGCTTTGTTTAGAACTTCAGCAAATTCACGTCTTCGACGTTGAGCGATTTGCGATTGCGCGCAATGACCATAACGATGGCGAGCCCCACGGCAGCCTCCGCCGCGGCCACGACGATGACGAAGAAAACGAAAATCAAGCCGTCAAGCTGATTGAATTCGCGGCTGAAGGCGACAAAAGCCAGATTGACGGCATTGAGCATCAGTTCAATGGCCATGAAAATGGTGATGATGTTGCGCTTGAAAGCGAATGCCACAACGCCCAAACCGAAAAGCACGGCGCTCAAAATCAAGAAATAGGATATGGGTACCATCGTTAGGACTCCCTCTTGGCGAGCACAATCGCTCCCAGGACGGCGATGAGAATCAGAATCGAAGTGAGCTCAAAAGGCAGCAGATACACGGTAAAGAGCTTCATCGAAAGCTGCTGGGTGGAGGCTACCACGGGCGCGGCGGAAACGGCGCCTGCCGCAGTGCTGCGGGCGCCATATTCGCGGAACAGAAAGTAGGCCATTTCGAACAGAAAAAATATGCCCAGCGGCAGTCCGACCCACTTCGCGAGGTGACTGGCATTCGTGCGCACCTCTTCCCCGGCATTGAGGAGCATAATGACGAAAACGAAAAGCACCATGATCGCGCCGGCGTAAACGAGAATTTGAATCGCCGCGACGAAGGCTGCGCCGAGCAGCAGGTAAAGGATCGCGAGCGAGATCATCACCAGAACCAGGGCCAAAGCGCTGTGCACCGGCTCGCGCGCCAGAATCAGGGCGAGCGCGCCGACAACGGCCATGACGCCACAAACAATGAAGACGAGCATGGCGATGTTCATCAGCGCATCCTCAGAACCACGACGAGGCTGGTGAGCACGAGATTGATGAGCGACAGCGGCAGCAGGAATTTCCAGCCGAAGGACATGAGCTGATCATAGCGGAAGCGGGGCAGCGTGCCGCGCACCCAGACGTAGAAAAAGAGCAGGAAGAAAACCTTGGCCATAAACCAGAAAGGCCCCTGGATCACGGGCATGACGGCCGCGAACGTACACAGATACCCGACGCCGATGCAAATGATGCCGAGGATGGGAAAGACAATCTTCGCGTTCATTTGCACGCTTCGCAAACCGCCGGCAATCAGGGCCAGACCGCCAAGCAGCAGGCCAGCCGCGGGCAAATAAAGCTGCCAGTGCCACGATGCAGGAAAGGGCGAAAGCCACCCGCCGAGAAAGAGCAGCGTTGCCAGGCAGGACACGGTGATCATGTTCGCGTATTCGGCCATGAAAAACATGGCGAACTTGAAGCTGGAATATTCGGTGTGGAAACCGGCGACCAATTCCGTTTCCGCTTCGGGCAAATCGAAGGGAACGCGATTGGTTTCGGCGATGGCCGCCGTCAGATAGCAAATAAAACCGAGAATTTGCGGGATGATGTGCCACTTGGGTAGAAAGTGGAACCAGCGCCCGGACTGGCCGCCGACAATATCGTAAAAATCGAACGAGCCAGCGAGGAGCAGCACGCCGACAACGGAGAGCGTGAGCGAAACTTCGTAGCTGATCATCTGCGCGGAGCTGCGCAGACCGCCCATCAGCGGGTACTTGCTGTTCGAGGACCACCCGGCGAGGACCACGGCGTAAATGCCGATGGAACTGATGGCGAAAAGCAAGATCAGCGCGACGTTGCTATGCGCAATGACGAGCTGGGTCCGCTGGCCGAGAATTTTTACGGTCGCTGGGCCGATGGGAATCAGCGCGAGCGTGCTGAGCGCAAGGGCCATCGCGAGAAATGGCGCGAGGACATAGGAAAGCTTATCCGCAGCGGGCGGAACGATATCTTCCTTGAAAAGGAATTTGATGCCGTCGGCGAGTGGCTGCAGAAGGCCGTGCGGGCCGACCCAGTAGGGGCCCCAGCGCGACTGTATGCGAGCGACGACCTTGCGCTCGAACCAGGTGAGGTAGGCGAGCGCCGTCATCACGACAAATAGCGCGATGGCGATTTTAATTAACGATACCACCAGGACTGGGTGCTGGGTGACGAACTCCACGGCCTATCCTTGGATTCCTTGCATGAATTGAGTTTGGAACAGTAACGCCCCAGGGTTCCGCTTGTAAACAGATCATCCTGCGATGAGAAAACTAAATCCGCAGGGACGTCATATGAGGTTTCCGCCACGGCTGGCGCAGATGTCGCCTGTTCCGAGCCCCCGGTGAGCAGACCGGCGACGGGAATATCGTATCCGCGTACGTTCTGGCGAATTTCTTCGAGCACGGCGTCCGGCGTGCGGTGCTTCATCGGCGCGCCGAGGCCGAGCTGCGCAAGCTGGTGAATCAGAATGCGCAGCAAATCGAAATCGCTGCGCGGCCCTTGGGCATCGACGGCGCGGCGGACCGCTTGGACTTCGCCAGCGGTGTTTGTGAGCGT
>DATLTU010000062.1:0-19889 GCA_035533415.1 Candidatus Limnocylindrales bacterium | reverse complement strand
CTGTTGCTGCGCGAACTGCAGGACCGCACGAAAGGTTTTCAGACGTTTATCCCGCTGGCGTTTCATCCGGACAATACGGCGCTCGATTATTTGCCGAAGCCGACGGGCTTCGATGATTTGAAGACGATGGCGATTTCGCGGCTGCTGCTCGATAATTTCGATCACATCAAAGCGTATTGGATCATGCTGACGCCGAGAATCGCGCAGATTGCGCTGCGATTCGGCGCCGACGACATGGACGGCACGGTGATCGAAGAGAAGATTTACCACGACGCTGGCGCAACCACGCCGCAGCACATGACCCGCGCGGGGCTCGAGCGGCTGATTCGCGCCGCAGGACGCGTTCCTTTCGAGCGCGACACGCTGTACCAGGCCGTGGATCGCTCGAAGATGCCTTTACCAGCGGCGCGCCGCAGCGACGACTTCATCCCCGAAACCACGCTCAGCTTGAATATCTAGCGAGTTCCCTCCACGTTCAGTCCCGAAGCTTAGAACTGTTCTTCCGATTTGAGGCCCTGTTGTAATGAAGTCCCTTTGGACTTCAGCATGCGCCATCCCATCCAACAGTAGAACGGAATGTACGTCAGGGAAATCATCAGCGGGCTCCAGTGCCATTCATGCAGAATGCCGTAGCGGATGAGCGTGTGATAGGAGAGGAATTGCAGAATTGTGAGAAGAAGCCACGCGGGATTGGGGAAAAAACAGAGAAACGGAATGATCCAGGTGAAGTACCAGGAATAAGCGTTTGGTGAAAGCAGCAGAATGGCGCCGAAAATCAGATAAGCGGCGCGTTCAGGCTCGATTCGGCGCGCGGCGGCCCAGAGCGCGAGCGCCACAACAATCCCCACGCCAATTCCCGAGGCCCAATCCGCGGAGCCGCTGAAAGCCTCGAGAACGGAGAAGAGGCTCGCATTGTTGTTCTGCCAGTGCGTGGAGAAGTAGGCCAGGGTGACCGGGATTTGCGCCAGAGCCGACCGGTAAGGCCAGAAGCACACCGCAGCCAAAGCCGCGGAAGCGAATCCGGCCGCCCAGGAGACGCCGGAACGCGGCCAGCCAGCCCGGCGCAGCCACAGAGGGATCAGCATGACCGGAAAGACCTTCAGGAGGGCTGAGGCGGCCAGCAGGAGCGTTGACACGCCTATGCGCGACCGTATAATCAGGATTGCCGCTACCAGCGCGGCTAAGGCCAAAGCGTCACTATGGCCGGTGCCCGCGAATTCGACCACCACCAGCGGATTCCAGGCGTAAATGGCGAGGCGGAAGTTCCTATGGCTGCTCGAATGCAAACATCCGGCCAGCAGAAAAACCGTCAGCAGATCGGCCAGAAGAAACGGCAGCTTAAACGCGATGGTACCGGGCAAGAACCGGGCCGCCGCGCGGAAAACGAGCTCGGCGAGCGGCGGATAGATGTTAGGCATGCCATGCGCGGGGAGCCGGTGGCCGAGCGGCGTGACGCGGGCGCCAATTTTCAAACTGTCGGGGCTGACTAGATACGGGTTATACCCTGCGAGCTGAATTTGGCCGTCCCAGTGATACCGGTAGGGATCGCTCGACAGAGTAGGGGCGAGCGGGAGCAGCGTGACGCGGAAAAGCACCGCGCCGAGGAGAATCAGCCAGAGCGTGGCGCGGCGGTCGGGCGAATGTTCGAGGCCGTATAAAATTAGGAAATAGATAACTCCCGCGCCGAGGCCGACGGCGATGGTGCCAATTACGTGGGTTTCGAGATTGCGGAAGCGGTAGAGAACGGCGAATAGGAGTTCCAGAGCGATCAGTCCCGCGGCAGCGACCCCGATTTGCGAACGGCGCGCCGGGGAAGCAGCGGTTCGATCCCTGGATTCCGTGCGATTGATCATGCGAGGATGAGCACGAAATGAGTTTGGATTCTCTTTTTGGGATGTTGCTTGCGATCGCTACGAATCCCATCGCGGATTATTTGCGAAAGCTGACGAACCGCACGTTCAGCGGCATTTATCAGCCGAATGCGTTTGATCTGCTGATGATGATTCCGTATTTCCTGGTGCTGGGGATTCTGGCGGCGTATGGAATCTACCGCTACGTGCTGGTTTACAATTTTTATCATTACCGTCATAACGTCCCCGGACCTCCACCGCCGGTCAGCGAATGGCCCAAGGTTACCATACAGCTTCCCATCTACAACGAACGCTACGTGGTCGAACGTCTGGTGGATTGCATCGCGTTGTCGGATTATCCGCGCGAGAAACTCGACATTCAGCTTCTGGATGATTCGACCGATGAGACGCAGGACGTGGCGCGCGCGTGCGTTGAGCGCCAGCAACAGCTCGGAGTGCCGATTACCTACCTGCATCGCGCGAATCGCGAAGGTTTCAAGGCGGGCGCGTTGCAGCAAGGGCTGAAGACGGCCACGGGCGAGTTCGTCGCCATTTTTGACGCGGATTTTCTGCCGCCCGCGGATTTTCTGAGGCGCACGGTTCCCTATTTTACCGATCCCAAGCTCGCCATGGTGCAAACGCGGTGGAGCTACATCAACCGGCACTATTCGGCGCTGACCGAAGCGGAAGCGATTCTGCTCGACGGGCATTTTGTGATCGAGCATGGCGCGCGCTCCCGGCGCGGATCGTTTTTCAATTTCAATGGCACGGGCGGCGTGTGGCGCCGGGCGGCCATCGACGAGGCCGGCGGATGGCAGCACGACACGTTGACCGAAGATACGGACCTTTCCTATCGGGCGCAGCTTCGCGGCTGGCATTTTCTTTATCTTCCCGACGTCGAATGCCCTTCGGAGCTCCCGGTGGAAATGAACGCGTTTAAGTCACAGCAAGCGCGCTGGGCGAAGGGGCTGATGCAGACAGCCATCAAAATCCTGCCACGGGTTTTGCAGTCGGACGAGCCCGGATACGTCAAGACAGAAGCGATTTTTCATCTCACGGCCAACATCAGCTATCCGCTGATGGTTTTGCTTTCCGTGATTCTGTTGCCGGCCATGATCGTGCGGTTCTATCAGGGATGGTTTCAGATGTGCCTGATCGATTTACCGCTGTTCCTTGCTTCCACGTGCTCGATTTCGAGCTTCTATCTGGCGTCGCAGCGGGTTCTTTATCCAAAGACGTGGTGGCGCGCCATTTTCTATTTGCCGTTTGTGATGGCGATCGGAATTGGACTTTCCGTGCGGAATGCCGTGGCCGTGGTCGAAGCGCTCGCCGGAAAGCAATCGGAATTCGTGCGCACGCCGAAGTACCGGATCGAAGGCCAGGAGCATGGCGCATGGCTCAAACGAAACTATCGCAAGCGGGCGGGTTGGGTTCCCTATGCGGAGGTCGCCCTCGGGCTGTACTTTGCGGCGACGGTGCTCTACGCATTTCAAAATGAGAACTACCTGACGATTCCGTTCTTGCTGCTTTTCGTGTGGGGGTATCTCTACACCGGCTTTATGTCACTGGGGCAGGGACTGCTCGATCGCTTCCGCATCGATCACGCGCCCGACGTAGGCGAAATTCGGCCTGCCGCAACAGGCGTGCCGGGGTTCTGATATGGCGTTACTCAGGCCTCTCATGATTCGCCATTCTGCCACATTGTTTACCGCGAAACGCCGCGTTATCGGAGACCGAAAACCCGCCAAACTGCCCCTCGAAAGCGTGTCGCTCGACGCTGTGGAACAAGGGCGGCGTCGGCGGCAGGACGCGCGGATCAAGGCGGGACGCAGCCGCAGGAAGACGGTGCGGAAGAAGACAGTGACACAGGGACGGTCAAACAAGTCAGGGCATAAGCAGCGCAGCCTCCGAAAGTCGGGAGAGATAGCGGCAAGGGTAGAAACGCCGTGACGTGTTTGACATGGAGGGGCGCTGGGGGATCACAGGAAGAAAGCCGTAAGTTGATGATATAAAAACATATTAGACACTGGAATGCTATGCCAAGAAGCCACCGATTTATTAGCCCTTGACAGCTTCACATATTGTGAAGTATTCTTGGCTCGTGCATATCGTTACGCGCAAGCATCTGAAGGAGGCAATGGAAAAATGCCCGGGTGCAGCGGACGAAATCAAAGCGTGGATTGGCATCGTTGAAAAGAGTCGGTGGCACAATCCTGTGGAAGTTCGCAGCACGTTCAAGGATGCCGATCCTGTTGATGATTACGTCGTCTTTGACTTCAGGAATAATCGGTACAGGCTTATAACCGTCATCCACTATGCAAAGACGACTGACGAAAGAAAGACAGAAGGGCACGTCTACATACGATCTTTTTTGACACACAAGGAATACGATAATCGCAGCAACTGGGATAGGAGGCATGGAAGGAAATGAGCACGGTTCTCGCAAACCCGGCGGAAATGATTGCGCACGGCGCTCCTCGCGTCATACATAATGACGAAGAACTTGAGGTGTATACCGACGCTCTCTTCCAACTAACGGCGCTGGACAATCCCGCCCGCGCTGAAATGGAAGCAATTGAACTCCTAACATTGCTAGTGGAGCGTTACGAGCAAGAGCGCTACCCCATTCCGGCGGCCGATCCGGCCTCAGTCGTTCGGCTTCTCATTGAAAAGCAGAATCTCACACAGCGCGACCTGATTCCTCAATTTGGTTCGGAGAGCGCAGTTTCAATGTTCATGACGGGACAACGGAATCTCACTTTAGAACAAGTGCGGAAATTGAGTGCTCGGTTCAAACTTCCTGCTGATGTATTCATCCCCAAGGCATCTGTCCCTGATCGCACCAACCGAGCGGTAAATGGGCACGCACGTTCTCAATAATCCTCTTAGGAACTTGAACCGAGAACTGCTGATCTTCCGATTCGCAGCATAACCCACGCCTGCGAATCGGGGCGGGTCATTCCATTGTGACTAAATTGGCGCCAGCCCCATTACTTCGCGGGGGCGCCCGCAGGCGGAACGTGCGTTGACCATATGTGCCGCAGGCCGCTATAATTAAGCCTCCATAGACGACGAGCGACGGGACAAGCTGCCGAGGTTTCCCCTGCAGTAAGGATTCCCGCAAAGCATCAGGAGCACACGATGGTAAAAGCAACACAACTGCGCCCCGGAATGATCATTCAACACCAGGGCGATCTCTATACCGTGTTCAGCGTGGAGCACCGGACGCCGGGGAACAAGCGCGGCTCGATGCAAACAAAGATGCGTAGCCTGCGCACCGGCTCGATTGTGGATTACCGGTTCCGCGCGGAGGAATTCATCGAGCGCGCGATCATGGACGAAGTGGATTTCGAGTTTCTCTATGGCGATTCGTCAGGCTATCACTTCATGAATCTGCAGAGCTACGAGCAGATTTCTCTGGACAAGGAGATTCTCGGCGATGTGGTGGATTATCTGATCCCCAATCTGCAGGTGAAGATCGAGTTTTACGAAGGCAAGCCGATGGGCGTGCTGCTGCCGGACACGGTGGACCTGACCGTGACGGCAACCGAACCGACGGTGCAGAAAGCAACCGCAAGCGCGGTGGGGAAACCGGCGACGCTCGAAACGGGGCTGGTGATTAACGTGCCGCCATTTGTCAACAATGGCGACAAAGTGAAAGTGGACACGTCGGAAGCGCGCTACATCCAGCGCGTGTAGCAAATCCCTGCCAATGCTTCGCTGCGGGCGACGTAGCCCGATTCCCCCGCGTTATCCGGATTTCCTACAAACTTAATTGGGCGCCGCGGACGATTTTTTTCCGAAGACGCGAGCGAAGATCGCGTCCACGGATTGCAGCTGACGGCCGAGGTCGAAGGTTTTGTCGAGCGCCCTGGCATCGAGGATTTTCGTGATGTTCGGATCGGCCCCGACGCGCTGGCGGAAACTCGATTCCGCTTCCCATGCGGCCATGGCGTGCCCTTGGACCCATTTGTAAGCTTCTTCGCGCGGCGCCCCGTGCTCAACCAAATCCTGAAGCAACTGGCCGGAAAAAATTAGGCCCTGCGTCGCATCCAGATTGCGCCGCATGCGCTCCGGGAAAACCTTCATGTGGCCAACGATCTCCGCCATGCGCTCGAGCATGTAGTCGGCCAAAATGGTGGAATCGGGAAGAATGACGCGCTCGACCGAGCTGTGAGAAATATCGCGCTCGTGCCACAGCGCCACGTTTTCCATCGCCGCCACGGAGTTCGCGCGGACGACGCGCGCCAGGCCGCAAATCTGCTCGCAGCCGACGGGATTGCGCTTGTGCGGCATGGCGGAGCTGCCGCGCTGGCTTCCGCCAAACGGCTCTTCGGCCTCGCGCACTTCGGTCCGTTGCAGGTGGCGAATTTCGAGAGCGATGCGCTCGAGCGACGCGGCGACGATGGCAAGGGTTGCGAGATACTGTGCGTGGCGGTCGCGCTCAATTACCTGCGAGGAAATCGGCGCAACGCCCAGACCCAGCCGCTCGCAGATTTTTCGTTCAATTTCCGGGCCAAGGTGGGCGCACGTGCCGACCGCGCCGGCAATTTTGCCCACGGCCATCTGTTTGGCCGCTTCGCGAAAACGGATCAGTCCGCGCCGGTTCTCGTCGTACCAGTTGGCAATCTTCAAGCCGAAGGTGATGGGCTCGGCGTGAACGCCGTGCGTGCGCCCGATTTGCGGAACATCCTTGAACTCCCATGCGCGGCGTTCGAGAATTTCACCGAAGCGCTCGAGGCTTTTCTCGATGCGGAGCGAGGCTTCGCGTACGAGCAAAGCCTGCGCCGTGTCGACCACGTCGTTCGAGGTGAGTCCATAGTGCAACCAGCGCGCGGCTTCCGGATCGCCTACTGTCTCTCCCACGGCGACGGTGAACGCGATGACATCGTGGCGCACGCGCGATTCAATCTCCGAAATGCGCGCCACGTCGATCCGCGCGCGGGCGCGCAGGGACGCCAGCGCGGCACGAGGAACGATTCCCGCTTCGGCGAGAGTTTCCGTTGCAGCCAACTCAACGTCCAGCCACTTCTGGAAGCGGTTTTCGTCACTCCAAATCCGGCCCATTTCTGGGCGCGTGTATCTTGGAATCAATGCGTGTTCTCCCGGCTTGGTGGCCGCCAAACGCTCGCTCGCGGCGCTCCAAGCATTCGATAACCGCTATTGGGGAATACGGAGCCGCCGCAGGCTATGATAACCGAAGTCTGCCATTCACTGAGGCAAGAAAACGGGCGCAAAAGACGCCACGGCGGAGCGGAATTTCAGGCAGGGCGCAGCCTTTCGCGAAACGGAACCACTCGCGTTGTTTTCTGCGCGCTCCAGTGGTTTCGAGTTGCCGGCGATGCCGCGCTCACGTGCCGGCTCTCGGATGGATGCGGCTGCAACTCCGGAAGCTCGCCGGGCAATTCCCGGGTCCCGAGCATGCGCTGAGCCTTTTGTATGAGGTCCCACCGGCTCCCCACGCCGAATTTGGCGAGCAGAGAAGATACGTGAAACTTGACCGTGCGGACGGAAATGCTGAGGCGGTCGGCGATCTCTTTGTTGATGCGATTCCTCAGGAGTTCTCGTAGGACTTCGCCTTCGCGAGGACTAAGAGGAATCGAGCAAGACAGGTTGCGGCCGAGGCGCAGAAGCTCTTCGGCTTGCTTGGTGACGCGGTCAATTAGTTCTTCATTGGCAGGGACCCAAATGGCGTAGTCCTTTGGCAACTCACCGCGCACCATGCAACCGAGAGCTAATAAGCTCGCCGCGCGATCGATCGCCGCCTCTCTATCGCCATTCAGTTCCACCTGAAATCGCTGCGAACCGCTGCGGCGGTCGCAAAATACAACGATCTCAGGAGCGGTGGCACGCCGCAAATCCGGTGATTCTTTTTTTGTTTCTGGTTTTTCTTTGGTCTCGAAAAATCCGCGCAGTTTCCGACCCTTTCGTAGAATGGCAGCCCCCTTGGGAACGAAACTTTTAAAGTTCGACGGGCTGGTCAGAAGCAGCGCTTGTGTTTCTGGAGAATCGAGAAAAGTGTTTTTGTCAGTGTCGTGAGCGCAATCAAGCGATTGATTCCGACTGGCTTATAGAGCGCCAAACCACGCTTCGTTCGCCAACCCCATGCCCCAGCCTTGCAAGCAGGGCACCCAAATGAGCAGAAAATTCAAAGGTACTAGTATCAATATCTTGCCCGCCCGTTCCTAAGGTGATTTACTGATTGACCCGGAGAGGTTTTTCCCAGTACCGCGTAATTTCTTCCGGTGCGGCGCGGGGGGTGCATGATGACAAGCGGCGAGCCAGATCTCTGATACTACAAATTTAGTGGTCCTAGAGGTACCTTTTGGGAAGCGACCAGAAGCTCTCCATGGAAAGCGGCTTCGGTTGGACGGCGATTCAGGGCTTCCATGGCAGATAAGTGCACCAAATCGGGGTTGTTATTGGTATCGGAGACGTGTGCCAGAATCAGGAAACGTGCGCGGCCATCGAAGCCTTCGGGATCGGCAAGATATTCGCTGACAATGTGATTCGACAAATGGCCCGTGCGGCTCATCACTCTCTGTTTGACGTACCACGGATATGGCCCGACTTTGAGCATTTCGAGATCATGGTTGGATTCGAGAATCAGGCAATCCGTCTCGCGGAGATGATGTTTCACCAGCTCGGGCAGATAACCAAGGTCGGTGACAATGGCCACCTTCGTTCCATTCGTGCGGAACGCGTAGCCGACGGGATCGGCGGCGTCGTGCGGAACAGAGAAAGGGGAAATGTCGATGTCGCCGATCGTGAATCGCTCGCCCGCGCGGATGTATTCGACGCGCTCCATTTTTTTGCCGGTTGCTTCGGGAAGGGACCGGACGATTTCGCAGCAAGTGGACTCGGTGAGGTACGCGGTGGCGCGCCAGTGATTCAGAAGCTGGGGAAGGCCGCTCGAGTGGTCCGTGTGCTCGTGGGAAATGAGGATGCCGTCGATCCTGTCCGGGGCTTTTCCCAGCGCGGCAAGCCGCCGAAGGGTTTCTTTGCGGCCGAGCCCGGCATCCACCAAAAGGCAGGTGTGCTCGGTTTCGAGCAACATAGCGTTGCCGGAACTGCCCGACGCGAGAATGGAAACTCGGAAGCTGATGCGCCCTCGCTGGCCGCCAGAGCCTGCGGCTGCTGCCATGCATGATTGCAAACCTATGAAGATACGTCAATGGAATGAAGCATGAGACTGCAAGAGAGCGATCGCGGCAGGGTTCGTGCGTTGCGCCTTCAACAAGCCAAATGCGCGGGCGTGAGCATAAAGCCGTTGAGGCTGCCCAGGATGGAAGCGGAAATTCGTTCCGATTGAAATAGATCGTTCGCAACCTGCTGAATTTCTTCTCGCGTCACCGCTTCCATGGATGCAATACGCTCCTCGGACGGAATATAACGTCCGAAATAGAGATATTGCCGCGCGAGATCGCTCATGCGCGAGCCGGTGGATTCGAGCGCAAGCAGAGTCGCTCCCTTCAGATTCGCTTTCGAGCGGCGCAATTCCTCGTCGGTCACTGCATTTTGTTTTAGATCCCGGAGTTCGATGATGACAGAGCGAATGAGCTGCTCGACGGTTTCCAGGCTCGTGCCCGCGTAAATCGTGAGCATCCCAGAGTCGCGATAGTGGTTCATTTCGCTAAAGACTGCGTATGCCAGCCCTTGCTTTTCGCGAATGTTTTGGAAAAGCCGGGAGGACATACCACTGCCCAGTAAGTTGTTCAGCACCGATGCCGCATAGCGCCGTGAATCGACCATCGAATAGGCCGGGACGCCGAGGCAAAGATGGACCTGCTCGAGTTCATTTTTCGAGCGCGACGCGATTTCTGTCCGATGCGCCGGCAGGGGCGGCCCATCGTGACGGGCAGTTTCGGCGGACGCACGCGCGCCGAAGCGCGGTTGGATCAAGTCGAGAAGCTGCTGATGGGAGATATTCCCGGCGGCGGTGATGACCATGTTGTTGGGCGCGTACCACTGGCGAAACCAGTTCTGAAGAGCCTCGCGGTCGAATCGTTCCACGGTCTCGGCGGTTCCCAGAATCGGGCGGCCGAGGGCGTGATGGCCCCAAAAACTTTTCGAGAACATTTCGTGGACGAGGTCTTCGGGGTTGTCCTCGACCATGCGAATTTCTTCGAGCACGACGGATTGTTCCCGGCGGATCTCTTCCTCGGGAAACTGCGGATTGAGCATCATGTCCGCCAAGACGTCGAACACGGCATCCAAGTGCTCGTCGAGCACGCGCGTATTGAAGCAAACCATCTCCTTGGCCGTGAAAGCGTCCACCATGCCGCCGACGCGGTCTACCTCGCGCGCAATGTCTTCCGCCTTTCGCCGCGCTGTGCCCTTGAATACCATGTGCTCGATGAAATGCGAGATGCCGTTCCATTCGGCAGGCTCGGAGCGCGAACCACTGCGAATCCAAAAGCCCACGGAAACGGAACGCACATGCTGCATCGGTTCCGTTACAACCACCAAACCGTTGGGGAGGGTGGTTTCCTCGATTTCGCGATGGCTGGCGTTTACCAAGCCTCTATTCTTGCACGACCGAAAACAAAGTCATACTCCCTGACGAAAATCAGTTTCGTGGATTTCTGCAAGCAACTCGGCAGGCTAAGGCAAAAATATATTCGCGATGCACGGGATTCCGCACCTTGTGCCGCGCGTTGTTACGCCAGGGACACGCACGAACCGCTAAAAAATCCTTTCCTCAGGATCGAGCTTGCCGTATTCCCTGGTGTAATGTAGCGGGACGTCGGAATACGCTCCCCCTTCCCCTGCGGAACGTCGCTTGAGCGGAAAATATAGCGCCAGATAGATTCCGGCGAATCGCAAAATCACTTTCTGTGCGCGTGCTATGATGAAGAAAAGGAAGCGTCGTGCGCGAACAGGCCGTGAAACCTAATCGAACAGCAGTGCCCATTGCCCTGCTCGGTAAATCGAGCGCGGAGCTGAGCGAGCTTGCGGTATCTTTGGGTGAACCGCGCTATCGCGGCGCGCAGATTTATCACGCGCTATACGCCGAGGGCCGGCGGCAGATTGAAGAAATGTCCGTTCTGCCGGCGGAGCTGCGCGGCAGGCTTGCAGCCATCGCGAACGTTTCACTCCCCAATATCGTTCAGCGCCATCGCTCCGCCGATGGCACGGTGCGATATGTCTTGCGAACCGCTGACGTGGACAGGGCACGAGCCGCAACTGTCGAGACGGTCTTCATGCCGGAAGAAACGCGCCAAACGATTTGCGTATCGACGCAGGCAGGTTGCGCGGTGAATTGCCACTTTTGCCTGACCGCGACGCTGGGCCTCGTGCGCAATTTGACCGCGGGGGAAATCATCGGGCAGCTCCTTATTGCGCTGGACGACAATCGCGCGGCGCTGAAACCGCAAACAAACGTCGTGTTCATGGGCCAGGGCGAGCCGCTTCTCAATTACGATCCGGTAATCTGCGCGCTGAGGATTTTGCTGGACCCGAAAGGGTTAGCGATTTCGCCGAAGCACGTGACGCTGTCGACGAGCGGAATCATTCCCGGAATCGAGAAACTCGGGAAAGAACCTGTGCGGCCGAAACTGGCGATTTCACTGAATGCGTCGAACGACGAACAACGCAACGCCATCATGCCTATCAATCGGAAATACCCGCTATCAGAGCTGCTCGATGCGTGCCGAAATTATCCATTGCGGCCCTGGGAATGGCTCACACTCGAGTACGTCTTGCTCGGCGGATTCAATGACCATCCGGAAGATGCGCGGCGCGTGGCAAAATTGATTGCTCATTTGCGAGCCAAGGTGAACCTGATTCCGTGGAATCCGGGCGAACTGCCATATCGGCCGCCGGATTCGGCGCGTGTCGAGGAATTCCGCAAAATCCTGGCGGATAAGGGCCACCGCGTTTTTGTGCGTTATTCGCGCGGACAGGACGTTATGGCCGCGTGCGGCCAATTGGCGCTGCTCGAATCGCCGCAAATCGTTCCCACGCAAACCCTCTCATCCACTTCTGATTAAATGACGTTCCGTTTTTTTCTGAATACGATGAACGGTTAGTGTAAGCCGATCACGGCCATCATGCGGCCCGTGCTTCCCTCACGCCGGTAGCTGAAAAACAAATCCGTGCGGCACGACGTGCAAAACTTGGTGGCAAAAATATTTCTGGGCGCAAGGCCGGCGCCGACAAGGATCGCAGAATTGGCAGCGTGAAGGTCCAGATTGCATCGGGGCGGAGGCGGCTCGTGCCCTGGGGGCATCATGGTAAGCCAAGGGAGCGGATTGGGATTTTCGCCCGATGCGAGCGCATCGAACGGGCCGTGGAACCATTCGCTTGCATTCGAGAATTGCGACGCGAATTCCTGAACGACCTCGGGACCCACTTCGTAACAACAGGGTCCAATTCCGGGCCCGAGGGCAGCGAGCAAATCTTGCGGCCGCGTGCCGAACTCCATCGTCATTCGGCCAACGGTCTTGGCCGCGACGCGCGACAACGTGCCGCGCCATCCCGCATGGATGGCAGCTACAGCGCGGCGGCGAGGATCGACGAGCAGTATCGGAATGCAATCCGCTGTCTGCACGCCCAGGAGCAGAGCGGGCGCGGCGGTTACGAGCGCGTCTCCTTTCAGCAGATCGAGAGGCGGCTTATCGATCCTGTGGACCACGTCGGAATGAATTTGCCGGAGAGTAATCAGCGATTTGCTGCTGCTTCCGAGCGCTTCGAGGAACTGGCGGCGATTCGCTTCGACTCGCTCGCGGCGGTCCCAATCCGTGAAACCCAGATTGAGCGCCGTCTCTTTTTTTGAGCGGGCGATTCGCGAACTTTCCAGTTCACTGGCTCCGCCCAGCCGCGTGCTGAAGCCGTGAACGAGCCACTTCAATTCGCGGAATCGGCGGACTTGCAGAATCCGCAGATCGCCGGCCTGGCGCCATTGCCAGCCCGCGTCGGCCTGGTTCGGCAGCCTGCGCGCGTGTCTCGCAGCTACTTTGACATTCGCACGTTTCACCGGCACCGGCGCCTCCATTGCCTCAGCGGCCTCCAATTATAGGTATAATGCGGCGGCGAAGCGAATCTGAGCGTGCGCCAGCGTTCAAAAAAAGGGTGCGCAAAGCAAACCGCCGGTAACTTCTCGCGCCAGACGCGCATCGCTCGAGCCGTCGGGGATAATAATGATCGTCGGTCTGGGTGTCGACATTGCGGAGATCGATCGCGTGGAGAAAGCCATTCGCCGCTACGGCGACGCTTTCCTCGATCGAGTTTTTACTCCGGAGGAAGTTCTTTACTGCGAGCGGCACAAGAACAAGTTTGAACGCTACGCCGCGCGATTTGCGGCGAAAGAAGCGGCGATGAAGGCGCTGGGCACGGGCTGGAGAAAAGGAGTGCGCTGGCGCGATATCGCAGTGAAAAATGAACCGGGCGGAAAGCCCGGACTGTATCTCTCGGGTAAGGCCGGGGAACACGCGGCGCGGCTCGGCGCGAAGCGATTTTCGCTATCCATGAGCCATGCGAGCAATTTCGCGCTCGCTCAGGTGATTCTCGAAAGCGAAACGCCGCCGGACAGCGGAATCAGCGGATCATCAGCCTGATTAAAAACCAGATCGATCCAACAGTTACGCGGCCAAGCGCCGCGGACGCGCATTTTCAGGAAATTTCCGCTAATGGCGGCGGTCCAATCTTCGCCTCTGCGATCGAGCGTCAGGACACGCAGAGTTTTATTGTTCTGAGAAGCGCGAAAGACTTTCACCTTTTCGGTTGCGACGGCGCGCAATTCACGCGCGCGACGATGAATCACGGCATCGTCGATTCTCTCATCCAAGCTTGCGGCCTGGGTGCCGGCGCGCGGCGAAAATGAGAATACATGCAGATAGGAGAGCGGCAAGCCTTCGATGAACTGCATGGTGGCGCGGTGATCTTCTTCGGTTTCGCCGGGGAAGCCGGCAATCACGTCCGCGCCGATCGCCGCGTGCGGCAATCGACCGTGAATGATCTCAACGCGGCGCGCGTAGTGCGCGGCGCGGTACCATCGATGCATCGCGCGCAGGATCCGGTCTGATCCTGATTGCAGCGGCATGTGGAAATGCGGGGCAATGCGATCCGTCGAAGCCACCAACTCGACGAAATCCTGCGTCACATCCATTGGTTCGATGGAGCTGAAACGCAATCTTTCAAGCACGGTTTCATGCAGAATTCTCTGGATCAAATCTTGCAGGTTCGCACGCAGCGCCAGTTCGCGGCCGTAGCTTCCTAGATCGATTCCGCTCAGAACCACTTCCTGCGCGCCGGACTCAACCAGTTGGTGAATCTCGGAGAGCACGCGATCCGGCGGAAGGCTGCGACTGCGCCCGCGCACGGACGGAATCACGCAGTACGAGCAGCGATGGTTGCAGCCATCCTGAATCTTTAACGTGGGGCGCGTGCGCTCACCGGAGGAATCCTCGGGCGGCGCAGTCAGCACTTCCGTCGCAGTGCTCATCTCTTCTCGAACAATTTGCGCCGTGGGAGCAATCTGCTGTCCCACGGCGGTGATGGAGATGAAAGCGCCGCGGTCAACAAGCGGAGCGATCTCCGCCTGGTGGGAGTTACCGATCACCCAGGCGACGCCCTCGATCGCCGCAACTTCTTCCGGGGCGCGCTGCGCGTAGCATCCGGTGACGACGACACGCGCGCCGGGATTTGCGCGGTGAATCCGCCGAATCGCCTCGCGCGCTTGCGCGTCAGCGGCAGCCGTGACCGTGCACGTATTCAGCACAACCAGATTCGCGACGCCCTCCGATTCGGCCAGGGAATATCCTCGCGTGAGAAAACTCCGCCGAATCGCCGCAGCGTCCGCCTGCGTGGCGCGGCATCCAAAGTTCTGAATGAAAAATGCCGGCATGGGATATTTATTTCCTTGCGTGGGCCGCGGAGTACCACGCCCAGGTTCGGCGCAATCCTTCCTCGAAATCTACGCGCGGCTCGTAACCGAGAACTTGCCGGCTGCGCGTGATGTCCGCCTGCGAATGGAGAATGTCGCCGGGGCGCGGCGGCTCGTATTTTGCGCGCACCGGGCGCCCGCAAATCTTCTCCAGTAGTTTCAGCACGTCGTTGAGCGTGATGCGGAGGCCTGTTCCACCATTGAAAACTTTTCCAGAGGCGCCCGAAGCTTCGCAAGCGCGCAGAGAAGCATCCACGACATTGTCGACGAACGTGAAATCGCGCGACTGCTCGCCGTCACCATAGACTACCGGAGGAACTCCGTCGAGTAGCGCCAGCATGAAGCGCGACAATACCCCAGAATATTGCGAGGTTGGGTCCTGGCGTGGACCAAAGACGTTGAAATAGCGCATGGAAACGTTTTCGAGGCCATACACGCGTCCAAACACCTGGGCGTACAGTTCGCCGACCAGCTTCGTCACGCCATAGGGCGAAATGGGCTCCGCTGGCATGGTTTCGACCTTGGGCTGAGTCACGGTCTCGCCATAGGCGGAAGACGATGCGGCAAAGACCAAGCGGCGGACTTTAGCGTCGCGAGCTGCCACGAGGACGTTCAACGTCCCATCGACATTGATGCTGTTGGTCTCGATGGGATCTTTCACCGAGCGCGGCACAGACGTCCGCGCCGCAAGATGCAGCACGAAGTCGGCGTCCTGGCACGCCTCGCGCGCCGCTTCGAAATCGCAGATGCTGCCGCGAATCAGCCGAATCTTGTTTTGAAGGGCGGCGAGATTCTCCTCTTTGCCCGACGAAAAATCATCGAGGACGGTCACGTCGTGATGGCGGCGCACGAGTTCCTCGACGATATTCGAGCCGATGAACCCCGCACCACCCGTCACCAGGTAGCGCATCCAGTTTCCTCCTTGAACGGCTGAGCGACAGAGCAGCAGATGACTCAGCAGTGAGCGATTTTTTCGCGATACTGGGTTAATCCGCGCGTGGCATTGCGCGTGTCAACCACGAGCTGCGCTGCCTCGGCAATTGCCGCGTAATCGTAAGCCGAATGGTCCGTGGCGATCAGCACGCAATCATACGACGCCAATGCCGCCGGAGTGAGTTCCACCGAGCGCATTGCCGAATAATCATAATGCCGCATCTTGTGGAGCGCCGGGAAATAGGGATCGTTGTACTCCAGGTGCGCGCCGCGCTCCATCAGCAATTGCATCAATTTGAGAGACGGTGACTCGCGCAGATCATCGACATCTTTCTTGTACGCCACGCCGAGCAGCAGCACGCGCGAGCCTTTCAGGCTTTTCTGGCGCTCGTTCAGCGCCTCGGCCACCGCATTGACCACGTGGTACGGCATGGAGGAGTTGATTTCGCCAGCCAATTCAATGAAGCGCGTGGAAAAATCATACTCTCGCGCTTTCCATGAAAGATAAAATGGGTCGACCGGTATGCAATGGCCGCCCAGCCCGGGACCCGGGTAAAACGGCATGAAGCCGAACGGTTTGGTCGCCGCGCTGTCAATCACTTCCCAAACATCCATGCCCATGCGCTGGCACAGAAGCTTGAGCTCGTTCACCAGGGCAATATTCACGCAGCGGAAGATGTTTTCGAGCAGCTTGGACATCTCCGCCGCCCGCGTCGAGCTGACTCGAACCACGCGCGCGACGATTTGCGTATACAGATTCACGGCCGCCTTGCCGCTGGCCGGATTGATTCCACCAACGACTTTCGGAATCTGCGCCAGGCCGTACTGTTTATTGCCCGGATCTTCGCGCTCCGGCGAAAAGGCCAGGTAAAAGTCCGGCCGCTTCGCGGCGCTTTCGCTAGCTTCGATTGGGCAACGCAATCCGCCTTGTTCGAGAATGGGGAGAACGAGTTCTTCGGTGGTTCCTGGATAGGTCGTGCTCTCAAGCACGATCAATTGGTCACGCTGGAGATGCGGAGCAATCGATCGCGCCGTGTTCTCCACGTAGGAAAGGTCCGGATCCCGGCGGTCGTCAAGGGGAGTCGGCACGCAAATCAATACGGCGTCCATCTCGCGCAATTTGGCGAAATCCGTGGTGGCCGAAAAATGGCGCGTCCCAACATGCTTTGCGATTTGGTCCGCCGGGATGTGTTTGATGTACGATTCGCCGCGATTCAGCTTTTCCGTTTTGAGCGCGTCGGTATCGAAGCCGAGTACAAAATGGCCGGTTTCCGCGAAGCGCAGGGCCAGCGGAAGGCCGACGTACCCGCAACCGATAATGCCAATTTTTAATCCCTTTCCTGAAAAGTATTCCGGAGTGCGCTGGGCCATAGAGGGCAAACCCGCCTTTCCGCAGTATATGAAACTGTAACGGCCTGGCGTTAATAGTCTCGCAGTTTGATTGACTTCACAAACGTTGCACGCAATTCGACCCGCTCGGCCGTTTGGTTTATACGTCAGGGTCGTAATTCAAGTATGGCGCCAGCCAGCGTTCCACCTCGCGCAGATTCATGCCCTTGCGCCGGTGATACTCTTCGACCTGATCGCGATCGATTTTTCCCACCGCGAAATACTTCGATTGAGGATGCGAGAAATAAAGCCCACAAACCGAAGCGGCGGGATACATGGCGAAATTCTCGGTAAGCTGAATTCCAGTGCGCGATTCCGCCTGGAGCAGGTCAAATAACTGTCGCTTTTCCGTGTGGTCCGGCGCAGCTGGATATCCAGGCGCCGGACGGATCCCTCGATAGCGCTCGCGAAGCAGATCGTCGTGGCCGAGCTTCTCATCCCGGCCAAAGCCCCATTCGTCGCGCGCCCGTTTGTGCATGAACTCCGCCAGCGCCTCTGCCAGGCGATCGGCGAGAGCCTTGGTCATCAGCGCATTGTAGTCGTCATTCGCCTTTTCGAAGCTGGCGACAATCGGCTCGATGTGGATGCCCGCCGTCACGGCAAATGCGCCCAAATAATCCGGCACTCCCGTTTCCCTGGGCGCGACAAAGTCCGCCAACGCATTATCGGGTTCACCGGAGGGTTTCTCCATCTGCTGGCGCAATGTGTGAAATGCCGCGTGGCTCCGCGACCGCGATTCGTCCGTATAGATTTCAATATCTTCGAGGACGCTATTGGCCGGAAAGAATCCGATCACCGCCCGGGCGGTAAGAAGCTTTTCGCGAACAATGCGCTCGAGGAGATTTTGCGCATCGTCGAACAATTCCCTGGCCTTCGAACCCACGCCTTCCTGTTCGAATATCCGCGGATAGATTCCGCGCAGTTCCCAAGCGTGAAAGAACGGCGTCCAGTCGATGTACGGAACGAGCTCCGCGAGAGGGACGCAATCGTAGGCGCGAACCCCAAGGAAGGACGGCCGCGGCGGCTGATACTTTGACCAGTCGAACACAGGCTTGCGCCGGCGCGCCTCGGCGAAGGAAAGCAGTTTCTGCGTCTGCGGTCCTCGGTGCCTTTCGCGCGTTTTTTCCTGTTCGGCGCCATTCTCGGCGATGAAACGCGTCCTCAGTTCCGCGTTGAGCAGGCTGGCTACCACGCCGACGGCCCGCGAAGCATCCTGAACGTGCACCACAGGCTGCTTGTACATGGGCGCGATCTTCACGGCCGTGTGCACGCGGCTGGTCGTCGCTCCGCCGATGAGCAAGGGCAGCACGAACCCCTCGCGCTGCATCTCTTTTGCGACGTGCGCCATTTCTTCGAGCGAGGGGGTGATCAGCCCGCTCAACCCAATCATGTCTGCCTGGATCTCGCGCGCGGCGCTCAGGATTTTGTCGGTTGCGACCATCACTCCCAAGTCGATTACTTCGTAATTGTTGCAGCCTAATACGACGCCCACGATATTCTTGCCAATATCGTGAACGTCGCCCTTCACGGTCGCGAGAAGCACTTTCCCTTTCGCTTGCCGGCCGCCGCTGGCCTGCTTCTCCGCTTCCATGAACGGTTGCAGGTACGCGACCGACTTTTTCATTACGCGCGCGCTCTTCACCACTTGCGGCAGGAACATTCTCCCCGAACCAAAGAGGTCACCGACCACATTCATGGCGTCCATGAGAGGGCCTTCGATCACCGCGATAGGTTTGCCATATTTTTGGCGAGCTTCCTCGGTGTCGGCTTCGATGTAATCGACGATGCCCTTCAAGAGCGCGTGCTTGAGGCGTTCTTCCACCGGACCTTGGCGCCACGCGCTTTCCTCGACCGGCGCCCTGCCCTTCTGTTTCACGGAGTCCGCGAACGACAGCAATCGTTCCGTCGCGTCCGCGCGGCGATTCAGCAGAACGTCTTCCACCAGCTCGAGCAAATCCCTCGGAATTTCCTCGTAGATGGCAAGCTGTCCGGCGTTGACGATGCCCATGTCCATGCCGGCGCGAATGGCATGGTACAGAAACGCCGAATGCATGGCTTCGCGCACGTCGTGATTGCCGCGAAACGAAAAGGAAATATTGCTGACGCCCCCGCTCACTTTCACGTACGGCAGCAGGGCCTTGATCTGTCGCGTCGCTTCGATGTAATTCACGGCGTAGTTGTTGTGCTCTTCCATCCCGGTCGCGACCGTCAGAATGTTCGGATCGAAAATGATGTCTTCGGGAGGAATGCCCGCCTCCTCGGTGGCTATTTTGTACGAACGCGCGCAAATCTCGAGCTTGCGCGCGACGGTGTCGGCCTGGCCCTTCTCGTCGAATGCCATTACGACCATGCCGGCGCCGTAGCGCCGAATCAGCCGGATGCGCTGCCGAAATGCATCCTCGCCTTCCTTGAGGCTGACGGAATTCACGATTCCTTTGCCTTGAATGCACTTCAGGCCGGCCTCGATGACGCTCCATTTCGAGCTATCGATCATGATCGGGACGCGGGAGATTTCAGGCTCCGAGGCAACGTGATGCAGAAACGTGGTCATGGCCTGCTCGGAATCGAGCATGGCCTCGTCCATGTTGATGTCGATGATCTGCGCGCCGCCTTCGACCTGCTGCCGCGCGATCGCCAACGCGTCTTCGTATCTTCCGGCTAGGATCAGTTTCGAGAACTTCGGTGAACCAGTGACGTTTGTGCGCTCGCCGATGTTGACGAAGTTCGTGTCCGGGCGAATGACCAGCGGCTCGAGGCCGCTGAAGCGGGAATATCGCTCCGGCTTGGACAATGCGTGCGGCTTCAAATCCTTCACGGCGGCGGCGATGGCG
>DATLTU010000061.1:0-20436 GCA_035533415.1 Candidatus Limnocylindrales bacterium | reverse complement strand
GTCAACATTACCGCTCAGCCGGACAAGAATGCGAACACAGAGTTGGCGCGTCCGCCAACGCAACCCGAGCCAAAGGCATGTATGGTGAGCGGTATGTGGTGACGCTATGCGAAGCGCACTTGTGAGGGCGTGGGCGGGTGTAGCAACGTTGCGCGATAGACAGGCAAACTGCCGCCTCTGGCGCGGAAGCGGGCTTTGATTACGAATGGATGTGGTCGCCGCCGGGGCCATGCGGGCGCATTTTGGCGCGGCCGGGACGATTCGAATAGGCTGGTCTGCCCAAGGGATGCGCGGCTTGCGCTCCGCTTAGCGGCCGCGGAGTCATGGGAGCTGGCCGCGGCACGGGCATCGGGATGGAGCCAGTGGACGAGTTTCCGAGATACAACTTGTGGAGTTCAGCGGGCGTCATGGCGCCCTGACGAAGCCTCAGAACCGTGACGGTTCCATTTGCCGCGCGCTTCACGACGGCCCAAACCGTGTCGCCGGCCTTCATCGCGCTGATATTCAGCTTCTGGCCTTTCTCGTCGGTATACGTGGTTTGATTGCTGAAGTTCGCTACCACGGTCAACTGCGTAGGACGCATCAGCACCACCTGGTGCTTCTGCATATTCACGGACGAAATGATGAAGAACTCCTCGCCCTGAGCGTTCTTGGGATTGGCTTGCGCCCATGCTGGAGCGGAAGCGGCCAGCGCTACAAATACAATGCAAGCCAACGAAGCGAGCCGCAAAATCGAGCGGCGCGCAGTTCCGTCGGCTTGAGACGCCAATGCCGCGCCCCTCAGAAATGCCATCGCCTGATGAGCTGATCTACCTGCTTTATCTTTATTCCACATGCTATTCATATCGAAGGGCCTCAATGGGGTCTAGGTGTGCGGCGCGGCGCGCCGGGTAATAACCAAAGAAAATTCCTACCGCCGCGGAAAATATGACGGCAATGAGAATCGAAGTGGGCGAGACGAGCGTGGGCCAATGCAGCGCCCGCGCCACAAATATCGAGCCGAGAATGCCCGCGATAATTCCCACACTCCCGCCCAGCAGGCTCAGCACGACGGCCTCGCTTAAGAATTGCCCCTGTACGTCCGATTCCGTGGCGCCCACGGCCATGCGCACGCCGATTTCGCGGGTTCGCTCAGTGACGCTGACCAGCATGATGTTCATGATGCCGATGCCGCCCACCAGCAGGGAAACGGAAGCGATGCTGGCGAGCAGAAGTGTCATCACATGGCCGGATTGCGCCTGCGCCTGCGCGAAATCAGTCGGGCTGCGGATGATGAAATCATTCGCTTGATTCGGACGAAGGTGGTGGCGCTGCCGGAGGAGCGCGGTGATCTGGTCTTGCGCCGGCTGAATATCGGCCGCCGAGTCCGCCGACATCATCATGAAGTTAATCCAGCTAATGCCTGCAAGTTTCTTCTGCACGGTGGTGTACGGAGCCATGATCACGTCGTCTTCATCGCCGCCGAACGGGGAACTGCCCTTTGCGGCGAGAACGCCGATGACCTGAAAGGACAAATTGGCGATGCGAATGGTCTTGCCCACCGGGTCGTCATTGGAAGCGAAGAGATTCTTCACCACGGTCTGGCCCAGCATGCAGACATTGGCCGCCACATCCACGTCGCGCTGCGTAAACACGCTGCCCTCGGCCAATGCCCAGTGCCGGATTTTGAGATAGTCGGGAGAAACGCCGCTGATGTGCGTGAACCAGTTGTTGCTGCCGTAAACGACTTGCCCGCCGTAACCGACGCTGGGTGAAACCCACTTGATGAAGGGCACTTCGGCGAGGATCGCGTTGCCATCCGCGACGGTCAGTGTCTTGGTCGCCTGGCTGCCCATGTGTACGCCGCCCTTGTTTACGCTGCCGGCAGCGACGAAGATGATGTTGTCGCCGAGGCTCAGGATTTGCTGCTGCACCTGGTTGGACGCGCCTTCGCCGATGGCCACCGTGCAGATCACCGCGCCCACGCCGATGATGATGCCCAGCATGGTCAGCACCGTGCGCATTTTGTTGCGCGTCAGCGCTCGCAGCGATACGCGGACGACTTCGCCAATCTCCACGGCGTTTATCTCCTTCCGGGCCCGCCAAATGGCGACCGCGTGGCGCCGCTTCCGCCGGTGACTTGTTCGCCGGTGATGACTTGATCGCCTTGCTTCAAGCTGCCCTCGACAACATCGGTGCTGGTGTAATCCGTCAGCCCCGTTTTAATCGCCACGGGGATGGGTTGCTGGTTTACGTCGAGCTTCCAGACCAACTGCCAGCCGCCCACGTGCGACACGGTGGCCTGCCGGGGAATGTTGTACTTCTTGTAGAGGGCCTGGATTTGCGGCCCGCTTAACTGCGGCGTGAACGTGAGCGCAATATTCGGAACCAGCAAGACGTTCTTGGCCTCGCCCGTGGGAATCGTGACGTACGCCGTTTCGCCCGGCAAAAGCTTCCCTTCGGGATTTTCGAAATCGATGATGGTGTTATAGGTGACGACGTTTTGAACCGTGAACGCATCCAGGCGGACGGCGCTCACGCGTCCTTGGAATGTTTGCGCGGGATACGCGTCAACCTGAAATGTTGCCAGCTGGCCCACGTGGATTTGACCCGTGTCGGATTCATCCGTGGCCGCATAGACTTGCATGCGCGTCAGGTCCTGCGCGATGGTGAAAACGTTGGGGGCTTGCAAGGAAGCAGCGACGGATTGACCCACGGTAACGTTTCGCGCGATGACCGTGCCGTCCACCGGAGACACGATCGTCGTATACAGCAGGTTGGTCTCCGCCATCTTCAGATTGCCTTGCGCGGATTCCACCTGTGCTCGAGCCTGCGCGAGCTGCGCTTTCGCCTGGTTGACCTGCGCTTCGGCTTGTGTCACGGAAGCCGTCGCGGCGACGAAATTCGATTGCGTCTGGTCGTTCTGGTCGCGGGAGATGACTCCTTGCTGGGTCAGGTCCGCGATGCGTTTCGCATTGACGCGCGCATATTCGGCGTTGGCCTGGAGCTTGGCGACGTTGGCCTGATCAGCAATGATGTTGGCCTGGAGATTTTGAACGTTCGCGACCGCGTTCGCCAAGTTGCCGCGCGCCGTGGTCACTTGAGCGTCATAAAACGTTGGATCCAGCTGAGCCAACACGTCGCCGGCGTGCACCTTCGTATTGAAATCCGCGAAGATGTACTGCACGGTGCCGGAAACGAATGAGCCCACGGGAACCGTGGTGAGCGGATTGATCGTTCCCGTCGATTGCACCATCGCCGTGATGCTGCCGCGCTTGACCGGCATGGTGATGTAGTGAATGCTCGTGGCCCGGCTCTTCATCACCGCGCCAATCGTGAGGATTGCCGCAACTATAATTACAATCAGCCAAGTGAGCCGCTTGTGCTTTTGATAGGATTCTCGAACGGACATGGTGTGGGTTCTTGACCTCGGAATTTTATTGCCGTCGCATCGACGGCGCTCGTGCGTTCTGCGTCTTCACGGGTCCCATAGTAAATGACGCTGGAGGAACCTCCGAGGTTTCATAACTTGCCCGCGGGGGTTCGGCTTCGCGGGCGGCCGTGCTCCATGCTACATTGAGCGGCCAGAATTGAATACCGCGAGGAGGAACATTTGGGGTATCGCGATCTGAGGGCGTTTCTGACACGTCTGGAAAAGGAAGGCGAACTGAAGCGTATTAGCACCGAAGTCGACCCCGTCCTCGAAATCACGGAAATCACGGATCGTGTCACGAAGGCGGGCGGCCCGGCATTGCTTTTCGAGCGGCCCAAGGGGTCGTCCGTCCCGCTGGTGATTAATCTCCTGGGGACGCAGCGGCGCGTGAATCTGGCGCTCGATGCTGGGGATATCGACGAGGTCGCGGCGCGCGTGCGCTCATTCCTCGACGTGCAAACGCCCCAAGGTTTTCTAGACAAGGTGAAGATGCTGCCGAAGCTGGCCGAGCTGGGTTCATTTTTCCCGAGGACGGTGAAGTCCGGCGCATGCAAGGAAGTGATTCGCAAGGACGATTTCTCGCTGTCGTTTTTTCCGATTCTGAAATGCTGGCCGCAGGACGGCGGACGCTTCATCACGTGGCCCATGGTCATCACCAAAAATCCGGAGACTGGAAAGCGCAACGTTGGTTGTTACCGCATGCACGTATTCGACGAGCGCACCACGGGCATGCACTGGCAGACGCAAAAGCATGGCGCCGAGCATTTCCGCAGCGCGCGCGCCCGGAGCGGAAAAGGAAGATTGGAGGTCGCGGTTGCGATTGGCGCTGATCCGGCCACGGTGCTGGCGGGAATCCTGCCTGTGCCGCCGGATCTCGACGAATTCATGTTTTCGGGTTTTCTGCGGCGCGAGGCGGTCGAGCTGGTAGCTTGCGAAACGGTCGATCTCGAGGTGCCCGCAAACGCGGAAATCGTGCTGGAAGGCTACGTCGAGCTCTCCGAAATGCGGACCGAAGGCCCCTTCGGCGACCACACTGGATTTTACTCCTTGCAGGGCGAATATCCCGTGTTTCATGTGACTTGCATTACTCACCGGAAAGAGCCGCTCTATTTGACCACCATTGTCGGCCCCCCTCCACAGGAGGATTTCTTCATGGGGCGCGCGATTGAGCGCATTTTCCTGCCCGTGATGAAAATGCAATATCCGGAGATTGCAGACGTCTCTATGCCCGCTGAGGGCATATTCCAGAACTTGATGATTGTGGCTATCCGGAAATCCTATCCCGGCCATGCGCGAAAAATCATGAACGCGATTTGGTCGCTGGGACAGGCCATGTTCACCAAAGTGATCGTCGTGGTCGACCACGACGTGGATGTTCAGAATCCCCGCGAAGTGGTCTGGAAGACATTGTGCGCGATCGATCCGGAGCGCGACATCGAGTTCGTCCTGGGACCCGTCGATACGCTGGAACACGCATCTCGATTGCAGGATTTCGGCTCGAAGATGGGCATCGATGCAACGCGCAAGTGGGCCTCGGAAGGATTCACGAGGCCGTGGCCAGACGAGATACGCATGGATGCCGCGACGAAATCGCGCGTCGATAGCCTGTGGAAAAGTTTGGGGATTGACGTTTCACGTCCAAAGTAGCAACAAATCCTGTCCACTCGAACAGGGTTCACTTTTCGCACGCCCCGACGGATTCATTCTGGACTTCCCGCTCGCCCTACTTTTTAATCTCAAGTGCCGGTCATTACCAAAAGCACACCAGTTTACTGGGGTCGCTTGACCTGGACTTGATGGGGTGACATAAGAGGTACAGCAGTACTGGGAATATTGGGCTTGTGGGGTATTGACTTGCCGGTTCGACCTGGGGTGGATGCGAACGGGCGAGAGTGACTCTCAAGAACAGATCAACAGGATAAGCAGATTGTTTATTCGCGGCTGCGGCAGAAATGCCGGCCGACGTTCGGTGCGACGCGATTCAGCGAGCGAGGGGCGACGCGATGTTCGGGATGGGGAAATCGAAATCTCTGGTTGGTCTGGATATCGGGTCGAGCTCCGTCAAGGCAGTCGAGCTGAAAAAGACCAAACAGGGCTACGAACTCGTCAGCTTCGGGATTGAGCCGCTAGCTCAGGACACCGTGGTCGATGGCGCGATCATGGACGCTCCGGCGGTCGCCGAACGCATCAGCTCGATGTTCGATTCACAGAAAATAAAAATCAAGGACGTGGCGACCTCGGTTTCGGGACATTCCGTAATCGTCAAGCGCGTTCCCATGCCGCTGATGGCCGAGGATGAGCTGTACGACCGAATTCAGGCGGAAGCCAGCCAGCATATTCCCTTCGACATCGCCGACGTGAACCTGAGCCATCAGCTTCTGGAGACGACCGACAGCCAGATGGACGTCCTGCTGGTGGCTGTGAAGAAGGACAAGATCCTGAACCATACAAACGTCCTCGCGCAGGCGGGAAAAACTCCCGTTGTCGTGGACATTGACGCGTTTGCGCTGGAGAACTGTTTCGAGGTCAATTACGACCCGGATCCGGCACAAGTCGTGGCGCTGCTCAATATCGGCGCCAGCGTGATGAACATCAATATCATCCGCGGCTGGACGCCGCTGTTCACCCGCGACGTTTCCGTCGGAGGCAATCAGTACACCGACGCTCTGCAGAAAGAGCTGGACTTGAACTTCGAGGACGCCGAGCGCCTGAAAATGGGCGGCTCGCTGCCCGGCGTAACCGACGAGCAGCGCACCTCCGTTTTGCGCTCCGTCTCCGACATCCTGATTCTCGAAATCCAGAAGACATTTGATTTCTTCCGCGCCACGGCCAGCGGAGAGAACATCCGCCGCATCGTCGTGGCGGGCGGGACGGCGCGCGTTCCTGGGCTGCTCGACCTGCTGCGGGAGGAGTTCGGTATGCCAGTCGAAGAGCTGTACCCGTTCCGGAAAATTGTGGTCAACCCGGGCCGGCACGATGAAGACAAAATTCGCGAGATGGCGCCGCGACTGGCAATTGCGGTTGGACTGGCGCTCAGGAGCTTTGACACCCCATGATTCGGATCAACCTCCTCGGTCAGGAACGGCCGAAGACAACCGGTCCGTCGATTCCGCTCGAGTCGTCTCTACGGCTTGTGCTTTTTGCGGCTGCGCTAATTCTGGCCCTTGTGGTGCTCGTCGTGATGTATCACCAGAAGTCCAACGAGCTCGCCAGTGTCAACGCGCACATCGCCAGTCTGCAGGCGGAGCGCGCGCGCCTCCAGCAAACCAAGGCCGAGGTCGAGCACTTCGAGCAGCAGAAAACCGTACTGCAACAGCGCATCGACGTCATCGAAGCTTTGCAAGCCAACCGCTCCGGCGGCCAGCAACTGCTGCAAATGGTCGCCAACACGGTCGGCCGGTCGAGTTCGCTGTGGCTCACATCGCTCGATCGCAAAGGGAACACCCTGAATATCACCGGAGAAGCCGCCTCGATTGACGCGATCGCCAATTTCATCACCCAGATGAAGCGCTCTGGCTATTTCGACAAGATCGACATGCAATCTGCCGCCGAGAACGACATCGTCAAAGGCGCGCAGACGTACGGTTTCAAGATGACGGCCGATGTCAGTCAGCCGAAGCCCGCGGGCGGAACGACAGCTTCCGCGCCGGCGCGGCCGGGAAAGAGCTAGGGAGGAGCAATGCCAACCTCGTTTCGTGAAATGTCGTGGCCCGTGCAGGCCCTGGCGTTTCTATTCCTAGCCGTGATTTTGGTTCTGGCGGGCTTGTATATCCCGATTTCGCCGGTGGCAACCGAACGTGTCGCCGTGGACACCGCCAATGCGCGACTAAAGCCTCTCGAACGCGAAGTGCAGACATTGCGCGTCTATCAGCAGCGCAGTGTGGAGCTTCAAGGGGAAATGCAGGCGCTACAAAAGCAGCTGGCCACGCTGCAGACCATTGTTCCAGAGAATAGGGAAGTCGATCAGTTCATGGTCATGCTGCAAGGCGCGGCCTCCGGCGCCGGAGTCATGATCCGGAAGATCGAGACGCAGCCCGTGGTCCAGAAACAATATCACTACGAGATGCCGTTCCAGATCAACGCGGATGGCCCGTATTATTCGGTTCTCGACTTTTTCGCGCGTTTGAGCCGTCTGTCCCGGATCATAAACGTGGGTGACGTCACGCTCACGGGCATCCAAAACGGCGCCAATCCTACGTTCCGCATGGTGCCGGGCTCCACGGTCACTGGGAAGTTTACGATCACCACATTTTTTTCGCAGTCAGCCGACGAAGTCCCGGCGAGCACGAAGCCCGCAGCGCCGGGCGGAAAGCGTTAACGCCATGGGCCACCGAAATAGGGAGCGCCTGAGAAAACTGGCAACCGTCGTTGCGTTTTTTGGGATGCTGCTCTGGTGTGCGTCCTCTTCCGGGGCCGCCCAGGGTCAGAAAACGCCGGAGAAGGCGCCGGCCCAAAAAGCGACGCCCAGCGCTCCGGCCGCGAAACCGCCAGTCGCCCATGCGCGTGATCCTTTTGCTCCGCTGGTCAGGCCAGGCGGCACCGGGGAAGGCCATTTGAATTTGCCGCCGGGAATTCCGGGGCTGCAGGTGGGTACGTTGCAGCTACAGGGCATGGTAAAGACCGCCGAGGGAATGGTCGCCGTGGTTTCCAATCCGCAGGGCGGCGTTTATTTCCTTCACGACGGCGACCATCTGTATGACGGCATTGTTGAGAAGATCGGCCTGAATGAAGTCACGTTTCAGCAGGAAAGCAAAGACGCGTTCGGCAGAACCGTGGGACGCGAAGTGACCAAGCGACTCTACCCGATTGCAGGAGAAGAGCAATGACCAAGATTTGGCAGCCATTCAGACTTGCCTGCCTAGCGGCAGCAAGTCTGCTGATCACGACCAGCGCGCTCTGTGCCGATTCCGGAGCCTCGGTCAAGGTCACCTCTGCGGTTGGGCAGGGAGTAGTGCGCCTCGACGCGAAAGCGAGCGGCCCATTCGACTACGTCGTTCACCATCCGAGTTCCGATCTCTATTACATCGACCTTACCGGCGTCACCGCGAAGACCACGGATACGGCCCAGGTGCTGGGAACGGACATCGTTCGCAGCTATCGCCTCGAGCAATACGAAACCGGCGCAACCACCATTTCGCGGCTGGAAATCCTGGTGGGCAAAGGGGCCACGCCGAAGATTCAGCGCGAAGGCAACGACGAGCTGGAGGTGGTGGTTTCCAATAACCACGTGCTTTCCGCAAACTCGCGCGGCGCGAATTCGCCTCGCCTGGTGAAGACCGCGCTGGATACGTCCGCGCCGCTGGATCCAGCAAGCCATACAGCAGCGATCCGGCAAATATCGGTCGCCAAAAATGGCGACGCGCCCGAAGTCCTCGTGCTCGGATCCGGCTCGTTCCAATACCGCCAGTTGCGGCTGAGCAAGCCGGATAGACTCGTGCTGGATTTCGCGAGCGCGCGCATGGAGGCGCCAAAGAAAACTTCGAGCACGATTGAGCCAATTCGCGACGTTCGTGCGGGACAATTTTCTCCGCAGGTTGCGCGGGTCGTCATCGACCTCTCGAAGGCTTGCCCCTACAGTGTGAAGCACGTAGACGGCGGCATTGCAGTCGAATTCCAACCCGCGGCCCCGGCAGCGCCTGCGACCGCGGCAGTGACAGCTCCCTCGAGCGCGCCTGCTCCCGTCTCCGAACCGGCCGATGCAACGCCGGCTGCGTCCGCCTCAACGACCCCGGCGGCGGATACGGGTTCAAGTTCTGCCCAGCCTGCCCAGTCCTCTTCTGCCGCGCCTGTTGCGCCAGCCGCACAGACGTTCCCGCAAACGACCGCGCCGATGTCGGCTTCACCCGCGCAGGGAAATGCAGAACCGGCAGGTTTCACTGCGCCTGTTGCGCCGCAGACAGCTCCTCCAGCCGAGGCGCCCGCGCCGCCAGTCGCTGCCCCAGCCGCGCAGAGCACCACTGCGGAACCGGCACCAGCACCGCCAGCCGTCGCCCCAGCCGCGCAAAGTACCACTACGGAACCGGCACCAGCTCAAGACCAATCGCAAGCGAGTCCGCCTCCTCCTGCGGCGGCCTCCGTGCAGAACGTTTCCGCTCCCGTGGCCACCCCGGCCTCGGTGATTTCGCAGGAATCGAATATGCCCGGCCAAGTGAAATACACCGGCGCGCCGATCTCGGTGAACTTGAAGAACGTGGACCTGCAGGATTTCTTTCGCTTGATTCATGAAATCAGCGGATTGAACGTGGTCGTCGACCCGAACGTCAAAGGTTCGTTGACCCTGGTTCTGGATAATGTGCCGTGGGACCAGGCGCTCGCTATCGTGCTGAAGAACAACGATCTCGATGAGCAACTCGATGGCAATGTGCTTCGCATCGCCACCAAAGCGACCGTCGAGAAGGAAGCAAAAGAGGCGAAGGACCTCGCCAAAGCACAGGTGGAAGCGGCCGACTTGGTTACCACCACCCGCGTGCTCAGCTACGCGAAGGCCACTGACCTTGCCGCCACGATCAAGAAGTTCCTTTCGCCGCGCGGCGACGTGCTGGCCGATCCGCGCACGAACACACTCATCATCAGCGATATTCCGACCGTCATTCCCGTGGTCGATAATCTGATCCGTGAGCTCGACAAGCGCTCGCAGCAAGTGGAGATCGAAGCGCGCGTCGTCGCCGCGAATCGCAACTTTGCGCGCGACCTGGGCTCGCAGTTCGCCTTTGCTGGTTCCGCGACGGGCGGCCGCAACCTGTTCGGTGGCGCCAATGCGGTGGGCACCAGCCCAATCAGCCGCTTCGTTCCGCCGCTGCCAGCTCCTCCGCTCATCACCGGAACGACGCCCCCATCGGGCACGAGCTCGACCGCCGTTCAGATGCCGCTCGTGACAAACTTGGGCGCCACGGTTCCGACCAGCGGCGTGTCGTACGCCTTCTCTTCGGCCAATTTCGCCCTGGACTACATCATTTCAGCGGCGGAAGCAAAGGGCGTCGGCAAGCTGCTCTCCAAGCCCAAGGTGATCACGCAGAATAACGAGCAGGCGACGATCAAACAGGGAACCAAGATTCCGATTCAGACGGTCATCAACAATACGATTTCCGTGCAGTTCGTGGACGCCGTGCTCGAGCTGCAGGTCACTCCGCAGATCACAGCGGCGGGCACGATCTTCATGAACATTCACGTGGAGAACACGCAGATTGACCCGGCCATCCCCAGAATTCAGGGTATTCCGGCGCTCGATACGCAGTCGGCGGATACGCGCGTGCTCGTGAACGACGGCACCACGGTCATGATTGGCGGAATCATCGTGTCGAACCAGCAGACGACGATTGACGAAGTTCCGTTCGTCGGCAGCATCCCGATTGTCGGGCAGCTTTTCCGGCATACGTCCATCAGCACGAACTCGCAAGAGTTGCTCTTCTTCATCACTCCCCGTATCCTTCCCATGTAACGCGGGAAGCGGAGGGGAAAATCGCCGTAACACGGGCATCCGAGAAGGCGGGTCAGGCGAACGTGCCGGCCCGCCTTTCTTTTCTGCAGCAGGCGATGAAAGCGGCGCGCCTCGACGCGTTTCTTATCTCCCACCTTCCGAACGTTTTCTATCTGACCGGTTTCTCGGGAAGTTCAGGGATTCTCCTGGTCACCGCTACGGGGGCGGAGCTTTTTACCGACCCGCGCTACACAATTCAGGCCAAGCAGGAAGTTTGCTCCGCGCGGGTTCAAATCGTCCGTGGCCCGCTGCTTCGCACTGCGGGCCAGTGGCTGGCCCGCCGGCGGAACTGGCGCGTCGGATTCGAATCGGCGCACCTGACCGTCGCGGAAAAGTCGCTGCTCGGCCACTCGACAGGCAAGCGGGTCCGCTGGATTCCGTGGGATGGCAAGGTCGAGGCGGCTCGGATGGTCAAAGACGCCTTCGAGCTTGCCGTGATGCGCGACGCGGCGGACATTGCCTGTTCGTCATGGGAAGAAACTCTGCCGCTGGTCAAGCCGGGAGTCGCCGAGACGGATCTTGCGGCCGAGATCGAATTCCGCATGCGGCGCAAGGGAGCGGCTGGGCCAGCGTTCGACACCATCATCGCCTCTGGCAAGCGCAGCGCGTGGCCGCATGCCCGCGCCAGCCGGAAGCTGGTGAAGAAAAACGAGTTGGTCGTGTTTGACCTCGGTGCTATACTGCGCGGCTATTCGAGTGATTTGACGCGCACGGTCTTTGTGGGGCGCGCCCCTGCGTGGATTCGGACGTGGTACCGCGCCGTGCTCGAGGCGCAGCAGGCCGCGCGCGAGGCTCTGCATCCCGGCGTAACCGCCGAAACGGTCGACGCGGCGGCGCGACAGATTCTTCGCCGCGCTGGCTTGGGAGCGAAATTTACACACAGTACGGGCCACGGGCTGGGCCTCGAGGTGCACGAAATGCCTCGCCTGGGCCGTGGGGACCGGTCGGTTCTCCTTGCCGGAACCGTGGTCACGCTCGAGCCGGGCGTCTATGTGGAAGGAACGGGCGGCATTCGCATAGAAGATGACACCCTGGTGACGGAATCGCGCGCCGAATATCTCACCCGCGCCAATCGGGAGCTGATGGAAATCGAATGAAGCGTCGAGACAAAAAAAGCAGCGCGGCGCATTCGCAGACATCGGGGCCAGATCTGCGCGAAGTTTCCAAAATCCTCGATTTCATGGAACAGCACGGCCTCGAGGAATTCGAATACGAAAACGGCACGTTTCATGTCCGCCTTCGCAAAGCCCAATCCCACGCCAGCACCGCCTTCCGCGCGGCGCAGCCGGCGCCGGAAATCTTCGCCAGTCACCCAGCCGCATCGTCCGCGGACGCGCCTGCGCCAAAGCCCGCCGCCTCAGCCAGCGAGCCCGGCGACGAAAATCTGCACGTCGTTAAATCTCCCATCGTGGGCACTTTTTATTCCTCCCCGACTCCCAGCGCCGATCCCTTCGTTCGCGCCGGGGATCGCGTGGATGCCGGACAGGTTCTCTGCATCATCGAAGCCATGAAGCTGATGAACGAAATCGAGTCGGATGTGGCCGGAGAAGTGATGCGCGTGTTCGTCGAGAACGGCCAGCCGGTCGAATACGGCGAGCCGCTCTTTGCCATTCATCCGAGCCGGAAACAGTAACCGGCGCGGGACGCTCGCCTCAGGGGAAAATGTTTCGCAAAATTCTGATCGCGAATCGCGGCGAGATCGCACTTCGCGTTCTATGCGCGTGCCAGGAGTTGGGGATTCAGACCGTCGCCGTATATTCGGAGGCGGATCGCAATTCCCTGCACGTGCGATTCGCGGATGAAGCCGTGTGCATCGGGCCGCCCCGCTCGTCGGAAAGCTACCTGAATATCCCCCACGTCATCAGCGCCGCGGAAATCACCAATGTCGACGCCATTCACCCCGGTTACGGTTTCCTCTCGGAGAACGCCAATTTCGCCGAAGTGTGCGAGGCTTCGCACATCGCGTTTATCGGCCCTTCGCCCGAAGTGATTCGCATGATGGGCGAAAAGGACCGTGCGCGGCGCGAAATGTTCGCCGCGGGCCTGCCGATCATTCCCGGCAGTCCCGGCGTGGTTCCGGACGAAGACACGGCGCTGAAGCTCGCGGATGAAATCGGGTATCCGGTGCTCGTCAAAGCCGCCGAAGGCGGCGGCGGCCGCGGCATGCGTGTGGTGCATAAAAAAGACGAGCTGATCTCCGCCTTTCAAACGGCGCGCAACGAATCCCAGCAGGCGTTCGGCAGCGCGAATGTCTATCTCGAGAGGCTGATCGAGCGCCCGCGGCACATCGAGTTTCAGGTGATCGGCGACCGCTTCGGCAACGTGAAACATTTGCGCGAACGCGAATGCTCCATCCAGCGCCGCCACCAGAAAATTATCGAGGAGTCGCCTTCGCCGGTTCTTGACGCCAAAACGCGCGACGAAATGGGCGCGCGCGTGGCCAAAGCGTTGGCGAAAATCGGCTATTCCAGCGCCGGCACGGTCGAATTTTTGCGCGACGAAGCTTCGGGAGATCTCTATTTCATCGAAGTGAACGCGCGCATCCAGGTGGAACATCCCGTCACGGAAATGATTTCCGGCGTGGATTTGGTGAAGGCGCAAATCCGTCTCGCGGCAGGGGAAAAGCTCGATGACGTAATCGGCAAGCCCCGTTTCCATGGGCACGCCATCGAATGCCGCATCAATGCGGAAGACCCGGAGACGTTCGCGCCATCCGCCGGACGCATCACTGCCTTTCGCGTTCCCGGAGGTCCCGGTATCCGCGTCGATACAGCCGTATATTCGGAAGCGGTCGTGCCGCCCTATTATGATTCGCTCGTTGCCAAGCTGATTGCCTTCGGCGACGATCGCGCCGAAGCGATTGCGCGAATGTCCCGCGCGCTCGATCAGTTCGTCATTGAAGGCATCAAGACGTCTATTCCGTTGCACAAAAAGATTCTCGAAGATCCCGATTTTATTGCGGGACGGCTCGATACGCATTTTCTGGAACGCTACGAAGTCGTCACGGCAAGATAGGAGACACGATTTTGTTTCCGCCTCTTTACGCTGTACTGGATGAGGACCTGCTCGATGCGCCTGCCGCGGCGTGCGCGCGAACGCTGGTTTCCGCCGGCGTCGAGCTGCTTCAATACCGCGCCAAGCATTCATCTTCGCGGAAGTATTTCGAAACCTGCGTAAACCTCGCGGAGACGCTCGCGACGCGCAATGCCCGCTTCATCATCAATGACCGTCCAGATATCGCCGCCATGGTCGGCGCCGGAGGCGTGCACGTTGGCCAGGAAGACTTGCCGCCCGAGGACGCGCGGCGAATCTGCGGGCGCGGCCGCTGGGTGGGTGTCTCGACGCACACTCTCGAACAGTTTCGCGCTGCCGTGGAAACCTCGGCCGATTACATCGCCGTCGGCCCGATTTTCTCCACGTCCACAAAAGAGAAACCGGATCCCATCGTGGGCGCGTCCTTTATCCGCGAGGCGCGCAAGCTGACGCAAAAACCCATTGTCGCCATCGGCGGAATCACCCTCGAACGCGCCGCGGAAGTGTATGAAGCGGGCGCGGACTCGATTGCCGTGATTCGTGATCTGCTCGGTTCGCGCGAACCAGCGGCGCGGGCGAGGGAATTTCTAGCCATTGCGGAGCGGTCGCTGCGAGGCGGTCGCAAAAATTCCGGGATCGGAGCGCGCGGAAATGGGTGAACCGGTTCGGCCAGTCGCGCCGTCGAGCGGCGCTTTGGGGCTTGTGAAGGGCCTGGGCTTGTTCGATTCCACGATGATCGTCGTGGGCTCGATGATCGGCTCAGGTATTTATATCGTTTCGGCGGACATCTCGAATCAAGTGCGAAGCCCCGGACTGCTCATTATGGTCTGGATCATGTCGGGAGTGATGACGCTGATCGGAGCGTTGAGCTATGGCGAGCTGGCCGCGGCCATGCCGCACGCTGGCGGCCAGTACGTTTTCTTGCGCGAGTCTTTTGGGCCGCTCTGGGGATTTCTCTACGGCTGGACAATGCTCCTCGTGGTTCAGACGGCGACCATTGCGGCCGTGGCCATCGCATTCGCGAAATTCACTGGCGTGTTCGCGCCGTGGTTCTCGCCTTCGGCGTGGATACTGAAGTTCGGCACCTTCGGCCCGTGGAAATTGCCTTTCGGCATACTGGGTCCCTACGAGCTTGGCCTCAACCGGCAAAATTTGCTGGCCATCATTTCCATCGTTCTGCTCACCTGGATCAACCTGCGCGGCTTGCGCCTCGGCAAAATCGTTCAGAACATTTTCACCAGCGTCAAGACGCTCTCTTTGGCCGCATTAGTTATCGTCGGATTTCTATTCGCGCGCGCGCAAGCGATCGCCGCGAATTTCCATAATTTCTGGCACAATGCGGGGCTGTCGGTGCGCCACGCCTATCCTCCCGGCGTGGGCACGTGGGAGGTTTCGACCGCGACGGTCGTCGGCGTCGCCATGGTCGGCTCGCTCTTCGCGTCCGACGCGTGGTACGACATCACCTTCACCGCTTCGGAAGTGAAGCGCCCGGGCCGCAATCTTCCCCTCGCGTTGTTCTTCGGGACGCTCATCGTCACCACGCTGTACGTTCTTGCGAACTTCGCCTATCTGCGCGTCCTGCCCATGGCCGGCGATCCGCACGGCGCGACGATCATTTCGCGCGGCATTCAGTACGCCGCCGATGGCCGCGTCGCAACCGCCATGTTGCAGGTGATTTTCGGGCCTGTGGGCGCCATCGTGATGGCCGTAGCCATTCTGATTTCCTGTTTCGGCTGCAATAACGGCCTGATTCTGGCGGGCGCGCGGATTTATTACGCCATGGCCAAGGACGGCCTCCTCTTCAAATCGATTGGCCGCGTGAATCGACGGCACGCTCCGGACGTGGCGCTGATGGTTCAGTGCGGGTGGGCCTGCGTCCTTTGCCTTTCGGGCACGTACAATCAGCTCCTCGATTTCCTAATCTTTGCGGAGCTGATCTTCTATATCTTGACGTTGGCGGGACTCTTCGTGCTCCGCCGCACGCGCCCCACAATGGAGCGCCCGTATCGCGCCGTCGGCTACCCGGTGCTTCCGGCGCTGTATATTCTGATGGCCCTGTTTTTAGAGGTGCAATTGCTGCGCTACAAGCCGCAGAATACGTGGCCCGGCCTGATCATTGTACTTATTGGCTTGCCGGTCTACCTGCTTTGGCGCATGATGTCGCGCAACCGAAACGCAGCGGCAGCGGAATAGAAAAAGTGGAATAGAAAAAATGGACGTCACGGGCCCACACTCGGATCGGGGAGGGAATGGATGGCCACCAATCTTTTAGCGACGAAGCCCATGAGCACGATTATGGCGGAAGCCTCGGAGGCGAGTGAGCATTCGCTGAAGCGCGCTCTCGGCCCGATAAACCTGATTACGCTCGGCATTGGCGCGATCATTGGCGCGGGCATTTTCGTGCTGACGGGCACTGCGGCGGCCCAGTTCGCGGGCCCGGCGATTGTGCTTTCCTTCGTCGTCGCGGGCATCGGCTGCATCTTCGCGGGCCTCTGCTACGCCGAGTTTGCCTCCATGATTCCCATCGCGGGCAGCGCATACACGTACGGCTATGCCACCATGGGCGAAATCGTCGCCTGGATCATCGGCTGGGCCCTCGTGCTCGAATATGCTTTCGGCGCGGCGACCGTCGCGGTCGGCTGGAGCGGCTACGTCACCAGCCTCGTGGGTTTCTTCGGCGCGAAAGTTCCGTTTAATCCCACGCCGAGCATTGCGCTTACCTTATTCGGGCACGCGATTTCAGCCCGTGTGGACATCTTCGCGTTGCTGGCCATCGTCGTCATTACAGCGGTTCTCGTCGTCGGCGTGCGCGAGTCGGCGAACTTCAACAGCACCGCCGTCATGATCAAAGTTTCTGTCGTCTTGATCTTTATCGGCCTCGCAACCACTTTCGCTTTCGCCCACTGGTCGCACATGGTTGCCAACTGGCATCCCTTCATACCGAAAAACCTGGGCCACTTTGGCCAGTTCGGCTGGTCGGGCATCATGCGCGGCGCCGGCGTCGTCTTTTTTGCTTACATTGGATTTGACGCCGTTTCCACGGCGGCGCAGGAGGCCAGAAATCCTCAGAAGGACATGCCCTTCGGAATTCTCGGCTCCCTGATTATCTGCACGGTTCTTTACATCATCGTTGCCGGACTCTTGACCGGCCTGAAGTCCTACACCACGCTCAACGTTCCCGCCCCTGTCGCCGCTGGCGCGGCGGAAATTGGCGTGCGCTGGGGTGTCCTCCTGATCGACCTGGGCGCTATCGCCGGCCTCGCATCGGTCATGCTGGTTATGCTCCTCGGGCAATCGCGCGTGCTTTACACCATGTCGCACGACGGTCTGCTGTGGAAATGGGCGGGCAAAATTCATCCGCGCTTCCGCACGCCTTACATCACCTCGATCGTCGTGGGCGTCTTTGTCGCGTTTCTCGCCGCGTTCTTCCCCATCGCATTCCTGGGAGAACTCGTCAGCCTCGGCACGCTTCTCGCGTTCACCATTGTCTGCCTGGGGATATGGATTATGCGCGTCAAGCAGCCGAACGTGCCTCGGCCCTTCCGCACTCCCGCCGTTCCCTTGGTGCCTATCGGCGGGATGGTTGTTTCTCTGGCTCTGATGCTCTCGCTCGATGCGCCCGCCTGGATTGGCTTCGGTAGCTGGCTGATTCTGGGGCTGGTGATTTACTTCACCTACAGCCGCAGACACAGCAATGTGCAGCGCGCGCTCGCGGCCCGCTCCGCGACGGGAGCCGGCAGCGCCGCTAGGTAGCCGGCTGTTCGACTGCGCGTCACAAGCGAGCCACTGAAAGTGCGTACCGGACTGCGCGCGCGCTTTCCATTTCCTCATTGTGCGAATATCTGTTCTTTCCTGGCCCGATATTGTCTAAATTAGAGAGCGCGATTCTGCCGCCTGCGGCGTAGACGGCAAACCTGGGAATCGCGTTCGAGGACACTCGTGTTTTCGTTTCACCGCGTGCGGGCATTCTGGAGGACCACTTCACCTCTCGACCGCCTCGCCACGCTTGTCTTTGTTTTTTGCATCCTGAGTTGGACGACGCGCCTCGGCCGCTACGTTTCATTCCTCGGCGCGTGGCGAGTGATCTTCTTCGTCGCCGCCGCGGGATACCTGCTGATTCGCCTGGCACGATGGGCGCGCAAGCGGTTGCTGTGGGGGCTGCGTAATCGCCTGATCGTCGCGTACATTTTCATGGCCGTGGTGCCCCTGGTCCTGCTGCTCGCAATGGCTGCTCTTGCCTCCTACTTGCTTTACGTCCAGCTTGGCGCGCACCTGCTGCAGGACGATTTGACCGCGCGCACCACCGAGGTCTCCCATATCGCGCAAACCCTCGACGGAACTCTCGGGAACGACATCGCGAGGGGCCTGCCCATCGACGCGCACGACGTTCTCGCGCGGCCCGGCATTGCCGCCATGATGACTACCGCCGCCAAGCAGCTTCCCGGTCTTGAAGTTCACCTGCCCGATGCGGCCGACTTCGCCGAATTAAACGTCGGAACCTTGCGCGGACATTCCGGCCTCGCGCAGTCGTCGGGCAAGCTCTGGATCGAAGCAGTTATTACCAGCCGCACGCTCTCCGACGAAGGTGAACTGTTCGTTCGCGTGCCCGTCACCACCGCGCTGCTCGATCAACTCGCACCCGATCTTGGCCCCATTCAACTTACGACGTTTCGTCCCGCGCTCGCATCCGATGCCGCCGGGGAAATCTTGACCTTGAACGGCCGGCGTCTGGTGCGCGCGGTGCAGACTGTCGGCGCGCGCGCCCTTCAGGCCAAGCGCGGCTGGTATGACGTGCAAATTCCCGGCGGCTCGACCCTGAATGCCCTGGTGCTCAGCCACGATAAACCCAACGGCGAGACCATTCCTGTCGCCGCAACGTTCTCGCTGCGTCCTTCACAAATGAACCACCGCCTGTTCGCTTCACTGGGACTCTTGGGCGATCCCTTGGTGATTATTCTGGTTCTCACCGGCGTGTTTTTTCTGGCGATCGAGCTCGCCGCTTTCGTCACCGGCGTTGTTCTCACGCGCACCATCACAATTGCCGTCGATGATCTCTACGAAGCCACGCGCCACGTCCGCCAGGGCGATTTCCGCCACCGTATTCACGTGCGCCAGCGCGATCAGTTGGGCGTGCTGGCCGAATCGTTCAACGCCATGATCGGCTCGATCGCGGAGCTGATCGAAGAGCAGCACAAGCGCCAGAAGCTTGAGAACGAACTGACCATCGCGCGCGAAGTGCAAACGCAGCTTTTCCCCCGCGAGCTGCCGGAAATGCCCGGCCTCGAACTGGCCGCCGTTTGCCGCGCCGCGCGCGTCGTTTCGGGCGATTATTACGATTTCCTAAGCCTCGGCCCGTCGCGCCTCGGCCTCGCCATCGCCGACATTAGCGGGAAGGGAATTTCCGCCGCGCTCCTGATGGCCAGCTTGCAGGCGGCCCTGCGCGGGCAGGCCATTTTGAACGGCCATCGCACCACCGCCGAAGTCGTGGCGAATCTCAATCGCCATCTTTTCGTCAATACCACCGACGACCGCTACGCCACGCTTTTTTACGCCGAATATGACGCTCCATCCCGCTCCCTCTGCTACACCAACGCAGGACACTGCGCGCCATTTTTCGTCACCGGCAACACGTTGAAAAAACTCGACGAAGGTGGGACCGTCGTTGGCCTTTTCGATCACGCGGATTATAAGCAGGTGACTGTTCCTGCCGAGCCGGGCGCGATGTTCGTGGGCTTCAGTGACGGCTTGCTCGAGCCGGAAAACGTCTACGGCGAGGAATTCGGCACCACGCGCCTCGCGAATGAAGTGCTTCGCCTCCGCGACGCCCCTGCCGCAACCATCGCCGAAGGCCTGCTTTCCGCCGTCGAGCAATGGGCCGGCACGCCCGAGCAGGCCGACGACATGACCGTCATCGTCGCCCGCTTCCGCTAACCCCTCCGCCACTTACGGTAATTTCTCTCTACAGCCTGTCGCCTATTTTGCGATACGGAGGACCGTTTGGAGACGGACTGCACCGCCCCGCGTGCAGCATTCCTTGTAAAGGAAGTTTACAAGCTCCTGCAGCACCTCGTCATTTGCCGTGTACCACAGAAATGTTCCCTCGCGGCGCACGTTCACCAAGTTATGGTTTTTGAGTTTGTCGAGGTGGTGGGAAAGAGTTGAGTTCGGGAGACCTAGTTCCTCGGCGATTTCGCTGGCAACTATTCCTTGCGGATGGGCAGCAAGGAGAAGTCGTATCACGCGCAGCCGTGCCTCGGTTCCCATCGCGGAGAACATGCGGGCGAACCGGGCAACGTTCTTTGCACTTGGTCCGTGTCCCATAGAATATCTAGCTATGATATTACAGCTTTCGAATAATGCCTAAGCTCGCGCTTAGCTAGTTTCTGTCGCAAAACGCAAAATAGCCAATCAGAGCAGGCGTTTTTTGCATTTTTGTCGGTTCTTTTTGCATTTTTTCCTTGACAAGTATATGTGGTATATGGCACATATACCACATGAAAACTCACTCATCTGA
>DATLTU010000060.1:0-17661 GCA_035533415.1 Candidatus Limnocylindrales bacterium | reverse complement strand
GTTGCAGAGCCTGCTGTTCGAAATCAAGCCGACAGATCCAACAACATTCATCGGCGTCGCGCTTCTTCTGACACTCGTGGCCCTGTTTGCCTGCTACATCCCCGCGCGGCGGGCCATGCGCGTCGATCCCATGGTCGCCCTCCGCCACGAATGACGCTTCCGTAGGGTCGGGTCTTTAGACCCGACCGGGCGGGTTTGAAAACCCGCCCCTACAGACGTTTGCTCCGAGGCTTGCCATTTCGCCGCGCGGCGATTTTCACACCAGCCGCTCCTGACAATTTTTCGCGTTCGTGCTACCGTATTTCGAGGTTAGCGGCGGATGCAATCGGCAACGCAGTACGCCGTACACAGCGTCCCGCGGAGAGAATCCCTCAGTCACACCCCAGATTCCGAACCCCAAACGCCAATTTCTAATCGGCACAACAAATTATTAGAAACGCCCGTAACTTACACAAAACAAACAGCCGGCCCCATTTCTAATCGGTACAGAATACGCTTTATTTCCGCGCCTCTTTTGCGCCGCAAAACCCGCCCGCGCCGCGCGCCTCGCAAGCCGCTCGCGCACGCTCGATTTTGCACTGGCGTTCCGCTAAGATGGACGTTCTCCAAAATCGAAAGGGAATCTCGCCAACAATGCCTTCTGATTCAAAGCCTCGCGTTCGCTTCGCGCCTTCGCCCACGGGTTATCTCCACGTCGGCGGCGCGCGCACGGCTCTATTCAACTGGCTCTTCGCGCGGCGCGAAGGCGGCGCGCTGCTGCTTCGCATCGAAGACACCGACGTCGAGCGCAATAAACCCGAGCTTGTCGACGGCATTCTCGAAGGCCTTCGCTGGCTCGGCGTTTCGTGGGACGAGGGTCCCTATTTCCAATCGCAACGCCTCGCAATGTATCGCGCCGCCGCCGAGCGTCTACTCGCAAGTGGCGCCGCGTTTCCATGCTATTGCAAAGCCGTCCAGTATGCGGGCGCTGACGCGATTGTCGAAGGCGAGGAAGGCGCCGAAAAAGCCGCGCGCGTTCCTGCGTGTCCTTGCCGGGATTTGTCTCCCGCCGAACGCGCGGAAAAAGATCGTCAAAACCTGCCGCGCGCCATTCGTTTTGCGTCTCCGCGCTCCGGCGTCACGCATTTCGAGGATGCCGTCTTCGGCGCGCGCGAAGTTCAGAACGCCGAAATCGAGGATTTTGTTTTATTGCGCTCCTCGGGCCTGCCAACCTATCAGCTCAGCGTCGTCGTAGACGATATCGACATGCGCATCACGCACATCATTCGCGGCGCCGATCATCTCTCGAATACGCCCAAGCAGACGTTGCTTTACGAAGCCCTGGGCGCAACGGCGCCGATCTTCGCCCACGTCCCCTTGATCCTCGGCCCGGATCGCACGCGCCTCTCGAAGCGTCACGGCGCAACGAGCGTCAGTTCCTACGCCGAGGAAGGATTTCTTCCCGAAGCGTTTCGCAATTTCCTCGCGCTCCTCGGCTGGTCCACGGGCACGGATGAAGAATTTCTGCGCACCACGGATTTGGTCAGCCGCTTTTCGCTCTCTGGCGTCAGCCGCACCAACGCCATCTTCGACCGCGACAAGCTCGAATGGTTTAATTCGCAATATCTGCAGAAGCTTCCCATCGGCGAACTGCTTCCGTATGTTAAAGCCGAGCTTGGTCGTGCCGGCCTTTGGAACAATTCCTGGGACGGCGCCGAGGCCGAATGGTTCGCGCATACGGTGGATCTACTTCGGCCGCGCACGCACCTGCTGGGCGATTTCCCCACGTGGTCGCGCGCATTTTTTACCGACGATTTCGATTACGATCTCGAAGCGCGCAAAAAATTCTGGAAGGACCCCAAACTGCCGGATTGGCTCGGCGAACTCGCCGATTCGCTCGAAGCGTTGCCGGAGTGGAACCACGATACTTGCGACCACGCCCTGCGCGCTCTTGCCGAAGCCGAAGGCGTCAAAGCCGGCCTGCTCATCAACGCCACGCGTGTCGCCATCGTCGGACGCGCCGTAGCCCCGCCACTTTTCGAAACCATGGTCGTGCTCGGCAAGCCCCGCGTAATCGCGCGCCTGCGCCGCGCGCTGCCTTTCGTCGCGCCGGAATGAGTTCGCTTCCGCGCGCTGAAGGTTTGCGCGCGCGCTTACGCAAGGCACGCCACGCATTCTCTCGCGAAATTTCTCTTCGTGGGATTTGAGGTAAGTTACTTTAGTTTGCGCGCAAAAATATCCGGCCGCAGCGCGCGCGTCTTTGTCCCCGCGGGCGCCACGTCAATCTTCGCGATCACCGGAATTCGCACCGGCGGCAGGCACACGCGATCGTTGCAGGCTTGGTACTGCAGCGTAAATGGCAGGCTCATTTTTCCGAGTGGCGCATTCGCTTCCGCCGACATTCGCACGCGCACCGTGAAACGCCCGGTGTAAACGGAAAGCGGCGTATCGGAGAACGAAAGCTTCATGTTCACGCCCGCGGGATACATCGTCTCCACTTCTTTAATTCCCGCCGGCAGCTTCGCCGTCAGATTCGTCGGAATCGAATAATTTCCCGGCACTTTGTGCGCGTTCACGTGAAATCCCGGCATGATTCCCACGACCACGCCAACTTCAAACGCGCTGCCGCGCGGCACGGGCTCGATCGACACATAGGCGCGCGGACTCGCCACCGCCGAAGCCGACGGCAAGGCGCTCTGCGCCTGCGCCAAGGCCGCGCACGCGAGAAATGCAAAACAAATCAGCGCCGCAGCGGAAAAAATACGGCGCGAAAATTTCCAATTCAATTCATCCATGTTCGCATGATGCATATTCACAAGGTCACCGCCGCGCCCAGTTGCTGGCTCAAAATCCTGCTCATCACTTGATTGAGCGTCTCGCCCGTTTTTTCGAGCACGAATGCGTTCGCCGATTCCGACCAGCCGAGTTTGAAACTCGTGGTCAGCGCCGAGATCCAGATTTGCCGCACCGGCGAATTGGGGCTGATCACGAACCGCGTCTCGTCATCATCCTCGAATAAAATTTCGATTTTTCCGGTTCCGCCCTCGACTTCAAATCCGCGCTCGTCGCCCACTTCCAACAGTCTCTTCTCGAGACGCTCGAAAGCCTCTTCGCATTTCTTCTGGAATTCGCGCTCGTCCATCATGATTTTGCCAGACTGCTCCGGCAAACCGCAAAGAACGATTCGCTCACGAATGCGCCGCCAGTTGCTTTTCGATTTCCGACCGCAATTGGTCGTGATTCACCAATCCGATGAAGCGCTTGACGATTTTGCCGTCGCGCGAAATCAGCACGCTCGTGGGCAGCCCGATCAGCCCGCCGAATTTTTCCGCGATGTCTTCATTTCCAATTATGATCGGATAGCTCATCGTCGTCTTCGTGCCATCCACATCGAATTGTGTATTCTGTACGAACGGCTCGACGGCTTTTTTCCCGTCGTCGTCCATCGCCACGCCCAGAATCGTAAATCCCTGGCTGGCGTACTTCTGCTGGAACCCGATCATCCACGGAATCTCGACGCGGCACGGCTCGCACCACGTGGCCCAGAAATTGACGAGCACGACTTTGCCTTTCAAGCTCGTCAGCGGCAAATTGCCGCCCTGCAATTCGGGGAAGGTCACGTCCGGCTCGTTCGGCAACCCGGGGTTCGACACGAATTTGGTCTTCGCGCCGTTGCCCACCTTTGTTCCCATTCCCTTGCAGCCGGAAAACGCGATCGAAAACGCCGCAAAGAGAATTGCGGCGACACCCCATCTGAAAATCGTTCGATTCATTCCGAAACTCCCATTATAAAGAAAAACGATTCAGAAACGTCAGTTTACCTGAAAGCCATGTGAGCCGGTTCATAAAAATCAGCGCGCCGATGGCCAGCAGCAACACGCCGCTCAGCACTTCCACAACGTGAATGTGCCGCCGAAACCGCTGGTAGAATTTCAGGAATTGCCCAATTCCGATGGCCGTCAGCAAAAAGGGAATGGCGAGTCCCGCGGAATACGCGGCCAGCAAAAAGACGCCCTTCATCACGGTGTCCTGCGTCGCGGCCATTGTGAGCACGGTCGCCAGAATCGGGCCGATGCACGGGGTCCATCCAAACGCGAAAGCGAAGCCCATCAAAAATCCGCTGACGATGCCCGGCTGGCCGCCGACATTGCGGAAGTGGACGTCACGATTCAGCCATCGCGTCAGCGCCGGCCCCAGCAGAAAAATCAATGCAATGGCAAACAGGTGAATCGGCTGGAGGAAATTGAAAGAGTCCGCGCGCACCAGGAATGCCATCGCGATCCCCGCGGCCACAAGCAAAGCGCCAATCACCAGGCCCACGCGCACGGAAATCCTGGCGAGCGCCCCGATTAAATGCAAGCCAAACAGCAGAACGAACGCGCCAGCGAAAGGCGCCAGGTCGTTGCGATTGCGCAGCAGGAACGTTCCCACGGCGCTCGCCGACGCGCCAAAGCTGATAAACACAATCGAAAATCCGATCACAAACGCGAGCGCCGAGCGAATCAATCCGGCGCGCGAGCCTTTGCCCTGCTGGAGCTGCTCGACGCCAATGCCCGAAAGCATCGAGATGTATCCCGGCACGAGCGGCAGAACGCACGGAGACAGAAACGAGACCAGTCCAGCGAGCAGCGCCGTAAATACCGTTACGTTCATCCGATATGCCTACGCTTTCAGTTCCATCATTGGATGCCCCGGCAGACGATGCGTCTCGTTCGATGTTGCGATTTTCGCATATTGCACGGCAAATGGCAGCGCACGCGGCACCTCTCGCCCGGATTTCCAGCGCGCGACACGTTCAGCAGTTGCTTATCGCGATCTCGCCCCGAATGTCCGCGGAGAACGATGAATCCGGTCGTGCCCGTGCAGTTTAGACAGACGCCGGAAGCGCCGGTCGCCGCTTGTGCCATTCCGTGGCCTGCTCATACGCGGCGGCAATGCGCAGCAACTGCGCCTCGCCCCATTCGGCGCCATGCAGCGCCATTCCGATGGGCAATCCGCCGCGAGTGAATCCGCAAGGGACGGAAATTACGGGGAATCCGGTGAAATTCGCGGGACGGTTCATGCGCACCAGGGCCCCGCGGACGGACTGCGATTCGCCCGCGATCTTCACGGTATTTTCACCGAGGCGCGGCGCGGGAATCGGCGTGGTGGGCGCGACGATGGCATCCACGCGCGCGAACGCCGCGCGAAAATCCGCGCGCACCTGCTCGCGGACTTTTTGCGCTTTCAAATAATCGACCGCGCGGACGGCGCTGGCCATCTCGAGCCGGCCGCGCACATCCTCGCCATACTCGGCGGCGCGCGCGGGAAAATATCCCTGGCTCTCGTGATACTCGAGCGCCTCGGCCAGAGCGATCTGCGTGCTCGGCTCGGCCGATTCCGCGACGCGGGGCAGAGCCACTTCCTCGACGAGCGCGCCGAGGCGCTCGAAAACCTTCACGGCCGCTTCGATGGCGCGGCGTATTTCCGCGTCCACGCGGTCGAAAAAATAATCGCGCGGCCAGCCCAGGCGCAAACGTTTCTTGGCGCCGCGCTCGCTCCATCCTTTCCGCGCCGCTTGGTAAAATGCGCTCTTCGTTTCTTCGCCTTCGCAAATCGCATCGAGCAGGATGGCCGCGTCGCTCACGGTTCGCGCCAGCGGCCCCGCGTGATCGAGCGTGACCGCCAGGGGCACAATCCCCTGGCAGCTCACGCGCGCGAAATTCGGCTTCAGGCCCACGATTCCGCACAGCGCGGAAGGAATGCGAATCGATCCGCCGGTGTCCGTGCCCACCGACGCAAATCCCATTCCCGTGGCCACGGCCGCCGCCGACCCTCCGCTCGATCCGCCGGGTATGCATGCGGTGTTCCAGGGATTGCGCGCCGGGCCGAAATGGGGATTCTCCGTGGTGATTCCGTACGCGAATTCGTGCAGATTCGTTTTCCCGAGCAGCACCGCGCCGTCGCGCGAAAGCTTGCGCACCACTTCCGCGTCGGTTGGCGGAATGAAATTTCCGAGAATCCTCGAGCCCGCCGTGGTGCGCACGCCCGCGGTGCAGATGTTGTCTTTCAGCGTGATGGGGATGCCATGCAGCGGGCCGCGATATTTTCCGCGCGCGATTTCGCGTTCGGCGGCGCGAGCGTCGCGCAAGGCGCGATCGGCGGTCACGGTGATGAAGGCATTCAGGCGCGGATTGAGCGTTTCGATTTGTTCGAGCGCGGTTTGCGCCAGCTCGACGGGCGACAGCTTTTTTTTCCGCAGGAGCGCTGCCGCTTCGGCAATCGTCAAGTAAGTAAGTTCGCCACTCACAGAGTGCCAGCCATCAGAAAATACTTTCCTGTTTTCGGAGGTTTCCGACCGAGGCGATATTCGCGATACGAAATACGAGTCCGAACTCATTCTCGTTTCGCACGGGCCCCAGCGCCAGGCGGCGATATTCAAATCCGATTCCGCAGCATGAGCCGTTGTAGGAAATCTGCGCCATCTGGTTCTGAAAAAGCGCTTGGCTGATGTCGTAACTGAGTCCGAATTCCGTGCTCCATCCCTTGCCCGTGGAATTGCCATAGCCAACGAGCGCGCGCAGCTGGTTCGAATAGGGTTCATACACGCCCGGATTCGACGGGGAAATCGCCGGAATGTTTATCGCCGAGAAATGCGCGAGGGTGATAAAGGATTCCTTGTAGGGCCGAATCTTCAGCAGCGTGCCAATGGCGGTAAGCTGCCCGCGCTCCGGATCGAAATCCGCGCGAAACTCCGTGTCGAAACGGCCTCCCGGCTCGATGCGCAGATCGCTGATGACGGGCGAAAAGTGGTGCAGGCTGTCGGCGAAGGCGAAGGGCGTCAGCGAATCGAGCGCCTGAAAGACGTTGCGCGCCCCCGGGATCAGCGCGCCACCGAAGGTCGGGTCGAAATAATATTTTTGCTTCAGGTCCCAGCTGAGTAGCTCCTGGCCATTGCCATCGCCTGCGCGGCGGAACAATCGCTGGGTCACGCCGTATTGGACGTCATTGGTATCCGTGAGCGTGTCGTTTTCGTCGAAACGCAAAAAGCGCGCGAAATCGTTCACGCCGCTCACGTAGTGATACTCGACCTTCGGCTCGATGACATGCTTCCATTTCGTCGCGCCGTCGCTCCAGACGCGGTCAAAGGCCGGAGGCCGCACATCGAGGGAAAATTCCTCGGCCGTCCGCGTCAGCGGCTGATCCACGAAAACCCCATTCTGCAATTGCCCGCCGTAGCGCATGGAGAGCAGCGTAAAGGATGGCGTGACGCCGAGCCACGACCCCCAATGCAAGGGTAGCGTGACATTGGGAGCGAATTCCATGCGCGAAACGAAAGAGGGAGTGCTGAATTGCGGAGGGACGTTTGTTTCGCGATGCATCGCGTCGGCAAAAGCGTCGAAGCCGAAATAAAATGGCCAGCGCTTCCACGGGGCGCGATCCACCGAACTCACGTGAACCTCCGGCGCCGTTCGTATATCGATGGCCGTGTCCGGCTGCGCGCTCAAAAAGTTTTTGTAGCTCATGGACGCAAGGCTCACGCTGAAGCCGTCCGTGTTCTTGGTCAGAAACGCCGTGTTGCGTACCTCCGAATTCACGGCCTGCGCGAACGTCTGCGCAAAGGCGAGGCGGAAGGTCAGCGACGACAATTGATCCAAGTCGGCCACGGCGCGCCATCCGCCGGGCAGCATCGCGTCGAAAAAGATGCGGTCCTCGTGGCCTCCTTGCTTCATCAGGGTGCCGCCAGGGCCGGGTATTCCGCGGTCAATGACGCCATAATAGGTGGCATTGAGCGTCACGTTTCGCCACGGCTTCATGCGCAGCTCGGCATTTTCGCTGGAGCCGCGCTTGCTCAAGTATTGCGCGCCAATGGTCGCGTCCATCCATTCCGTGGGCGCCCAGTAGAAGGAGTCTCCGAATACGTACCCTTTGGTTGTCGAGGTGGTTGCATCTGGAATCAAAAATCCTGATTGGCGCAGCTTCCGGCCGATGGGGACCGACGCGCGGGGAAGATAAATAATGGGGACATAAAACAGGCGGAACGAGGCATCGTCGAGCGTGACCGATTTTTGCAGGCGGATCACGGCCCTTGGCGCGTAAAATTTCCATTGGGGGCGGGCCGGCCGACACACGGTGACCCACGCGTGGGTCACGACAAACGTGTTCGGGCCGGTGCGTTCCACCGTGGCGGCCGCAAAAGAGAGCGGGTTCGGGCTGACGAGCACGTTGGGATTCGGAAGATGCTGCGCCCGCACCGTTCCGCGCACGTTGCGAAACGAACCGCGATCCGTGGCGATGTTGTACGTGGCGTCATCGGCATCCATGTGCTGCGTCTGGTAGTCGAATTGTACGTGTCCGCGCGCCGCAACGATCTTCGTCGCTTCGTTGTACTGTACGTGATCGGCGCGCAGCCGGACGCCCTGGTACAAAATGTCCACGCGACCGTCCGCATAAAAAACCTTTCCTACCTGTTTTTGCGTATCGGCCTCGAGCGTCATCACACCGCCGCGGGTTTGAAGCCGCGTCTGCGTGCGCGGCTGCGTCTGCCCGCGCGCCAACGGAGCGAGAGGCAGAGCCATCGCGAGCAGCAAGAGCGCCGCCATCCGGCGTTTTGTTTTGTGTGGCAGGGAGCGGCTGTCGATCCAATTGCGCATCGTCCAAGAGGAAGTTAGGAGACTAACACGCTCGGCGGCTTTTGTAGCGCCGGCTTCATAACCGAAGTGAGGATTCCCGTGTGGCGTCAAGGCGTCCGCTTCCGCAGATTTGAGATCACGCCGTCATTTACGGAATGCGTGCCGCGACCGGGGAGCATCCATGCGGCCGCAGCGCCGCGCCCGGTTATCGTATTCGCGACACGCGCCACTCGATTTCCCTCCGCATCGCTCGCATCATTCTGCTACGATACTTCCGTTCCGCAGGGATTCCGGTCCGCAGCGCAAAACGAACCGGTGATTCAAGTCTGCTCGCAATGCGGCGCGGTCAGCAATCAAGACGTGGACGTGTGTCCGTTCTGTGAATCTCCCGTCGCGCGGGCTCAACCCGCTGCGGCATCTCAAGCGCGCGATTCCACCACGTCTGAAGAACCACAATGGCGCCGCGAGGTTGCCCAGCGTCTGGAAGTCTACCGTTCGCGAAGGCATCCATCACACGAGGGTGAAGCCCAGCCCGCTCTCCCGTTCAACCACGGCGATTCCGCCAACGCCGTGGCCACGGCCGTCGCTCCGCGGACGATTGCGCGTCTTCGCCCCACGCAGCGCGTCGAAATTCATGTTTCACAGCCGCAACTCGATTTCTCGGTGGTCGAAAATTATCGCCTTCATCCCGGCGCCGCGTCTCTGAGGGTCGCGGAACTCGCCACCCGGCGCATCGCCGGATCGATCGACGCCGCCATTATTTTCGCGGTTTTCATTGGCTTCCTCGGGCTGTTTCGCTCGATGGGCGGACATCTCAGTTTTGTGCGCATTGATTTTGCGGTCTATGCGGCGACATTCTTTTTGATCTACGCAATTTATTTCGTCCTGTTCACGCTGTTTTCCGGCTCGACTCCCGGGATGCACGCGTGCGGCCTTTCGGTGGTGGCGCTGGACGGTACCTTCCCCGACTCCCGGCAACTCCTATGGCGCAGCTTCGGCTATTTGCTCTCGGCGGGAACGCTCATGCTCGGTTTCCTCTGGGCGCTCTGGGACGAAGACCGGCTCACCTGGCAAGACCGGATTTCGCAAACCTATATCACCGCCGCGTCGAGCGACGAGTCGGATCCCAGCGCCGAATAGAAGCTCGTCTGCGCCATTGCCTCTGCTGTACACTGGGCCCCATGGGACGCAACTTCGTTAACCAGAAACTTGGCAAACGCAATAGCCGCCGCACGAGCCTGCTCAAGTCGAAGACTTTCTCCCAGCCATCCGCGCCGAAGGCACGGGCATCGAAGCATTCTGATCGCAGCATTCGAGGACGCTCATAACGCGGCCCGGGATGCTATAATCTGATCTCGCTCGAGTGGGCTGTTTGCCGGGGAAACGGCAAAGCGCCGGGCATGGGAAGAACAAATGAGTTCATTTTGGAAGAAGGTTGTGATTGTCCTGTCGGTGCTGGTTTTCGCGTATGTCGCGGTGGGCTACGTGAAGGGCAAGAGCGGCGGGGATAAAAGCTACGTCTCGCTGACCGTTTATAGCGAAGTTCTGCAACGCATTCAGGACGACTACGTCGATCAGCCGGACATTCACCAGGTTACTTCCGGCGCGCTGCACGGGCTTCTCGATGCGCTCGACCCACAGTCCAGCTACTTGAGCCCCCGTGAATACACCGACTACAAGCAGAAACTTGCGGACAAATCCAAGGGGCAGGTCGGCGTGTTCCTGTCGAAGCGCTTCGGGTACATCATCGTCGTTTCCATGCTTCCCGACAGTCCCGCGCAAAAAGCCGGTCTGCGCGACGGCGATCTATTCGATTCCATCGCGGGCTTTTCGACCACGGAGATGTCCATCGGACAGGCGCAAGTGCTGCTGACGGGCGAGCCGGGCCAGACCGTGAAAGTGGACGTGATTCGCCGGGGCACGCGCGAACCCTTCACCGTGACCATGACCTACGCGAAGCTGCAGGTTCCGCGCATCCTTCAGGAAGAAATGCAGAAGGGTATCGCCTACATTCGCGTGCCTGCATTCGAGCCCAGCACGGCAAAGCAAATTCGCCGGAAGCTCGCCGAATTCCAGCGCCAAGGCGCGAAAGATCTGATCCTCGACTTGCGCGATTGCGCTTCGGGTCCCGCGCGCGAAGGCATCGACACGGCCAGGCTTTTCCTTTCTTCCGGAACAATTACAACGCTGCGCGGCCAGACGATCGCCACGCAAACTTTTTCCGCCGAGCCTTCCCAAGTCGCGTGGAAAGGGCCCATGACCGTGCTGATCTCAAACGGTACCGCGGGACCGGCGGAAATTCTCGCCGCGGCCATTGCGGATAATCATCGGGGCGACACGGTGGGCGAAGCCACGTTCGGCACGGCTTCGCAGCAGAACCTGATCACGCTGGATGACGGCGCCGCGCTCATTCTTACGGTTGCCAACTATTTCACTCCCGATGGGAAATCGATTCCCAAGGACGGCGTTGAGCCCACGGTGCAAGTGAATCCCAAGGCCGTGGACGATGTGGCACAGCTCAATGAGGACCAGCTCGCGCCGCCGCCGCCGGGCCAGCTTCCGACCGCCGATGATCCCGTGGTAAAGCGGGCCATCGAAATCCTGCAGGCCACCGCCGCGGCGCCGAAGGCCGCCTGACCTCCGCGTGGCGGTGACGCGCCGGCCAACTCGATTCCGCGAGAGAGATTATTCTTCGCATTCCCCGCGCCTCGTTCTCTTTTTCGTTCTCTCGCTTTTGCTTGCCGGCTGCCAGAAAGAATCTCCGCGCCGTTCCGAGGTTCGCGCGATCACGCGCGATCTTACCGCCGCAGCGCGAAACGCGGCCGGGCGCGACGCGGAAATCGCCGCCCGTCCCGAGCTGGGCAAGTTCAATACCGGGCGCGCCCGCCTGGTTGCCGACGATATTTTTATTTACCTTCCCACCGCCGCGGAGCGCCCAGCCGTGGAGGCGGCTCTGGAGCGCGTCGCCGCGCGCGAGCATCTCTCTCGTGTGGATCGCGCGAGTTCGCCCGGCATGGTCCGCTTCGATTATTTTCTCCATGGACGCCGCACGCAATCCATTCACATCACTACGCTCGATGCCTCCGCGACGGCCTTCCGCCCGGGAGCAGCGAACGGCCCGCGCCTGGCGATTATCATCGACGACCTCGGCGAGGATGTTGCGCCCGCCGATGCGCTCCTGAAACTTCCTTACCGGCTGACGCTATCGATTCTCCCCGACCAGCCGCACTCCGCCGAAATCGCGGAGCGTGCGTACCGCCGCGGGGATCAGGTGATGCTGCACCTGCCGATGGAATTCGAGGGAAACGCCGCCAAACCCGAACCCGTGGAGCTGCGCGTGGGCATGAACGCGGCCGAAGTTGATCGCCTGGTCGAGCGGATGCTCGAAGCCGTTCCTCACGCCGCCGGAGTAAACAATCACGAAGGCTCGCGCGCGACCACTGATCCCAAGCTGATGGCCGACGTGATGGGCGTTCTACGCCAGCGCAATCTGTTTTTCATTGATAGCCGCACGACCGCCGCCACTGTCGCTTACGCCGTTGCGCGCCAGGCCGGCGTTCGTGCCGCGTCGCGCAACGTCTTTCTCGACGACGTTCAGACGCGCGAGGCAATTTTGCGCCAGCTCGATCTTGCCGCACGGGACGCCGCGAAGGACGGCTCGGCCATCGCCATCGGCCACCCGCATCCCGTCACTCTTGCGGTTCTGGCGGAATCGTTGCCGCAACTCGAATCGCGCGGCATCCGGCTGGTTTTCGCGTCTTCACTCGCGCACTGATGTGTTTCCCGCGCGGACGGCGGGCGATGCTTCTCGTCTGCGATTATCTTCAGTTCAAAATTTCACTCATCAATTCCATCACGCGCTCGGCAATCGCTCCCGCAGACGTTAGCGCGGGCGACTCCATCCCGATCAACTGCACCACATTCGCGAATTGCGGATCGCGCGCAATAATGAAATCAGTGGCGTGATGGCTTCCGGGAGGCGCGAGCTTCGCGCGAATCCCGGTATATGCGGGCATCAGATCCTCCGCGCGAAGCTCCGGAAGCATGGGCTGCGCCATGCGCACAAAATCCTCGATGGGGGGACGGTTACTTTCGTAATCATTTTTGTCCGTGATGTAATGGGCCGTCGGGCCCACCAGCACGCCGCCCCAGAGCGTCTTGGTCAAATGCACGCCGAGGCTCAATCCCTCGGGATGCGGCAGCGGATAGACCAGCCCGCGGACCAGATCGCTGCGAGCGCGGACAATCTCGCAATATTCGCCGCGCACAGGATAAATTCGGTGCTTCGCCATCTCCGAGCCCATCCGCGCCGCCACGTCATCGGCGAATAATCCCGCGCCGTTCACCAAGCATCGCGTTTCGACTTCTCCCGCCGAACTGGTCACGCGGACCAAATCGCCGTGCGGCGCGATCGTTTCGACTTTCGCGTGCGTGACAATGTCCGCGCCGTGCTCCACGGCGATGCGCGCGTAGGCCTTCACCAACTCCTCGCTGGCCACAATTCCCGTCGAAGGCACTTCGATCGCCGCCGTCCCGGCGATGTGCGGCTCGCGCGCGCGAATCGCCGCGGCGTCAATGATGCGCAACCCTTCGACGCCGTTCGCGCGACCGCGCTCGATCAGCTCCGTGAGTTTTGGCTCCTGCCCGTGCGATGTGGCCACGACCAGCTTGCCCGTATTGCGATGAGGAACCCCATGCGCGGCGCAAAATTCATACGTCAGCGGGTTTCCGCGAACGCACAGCCGCGCTTTGAGCGATCCTGGAGTGTAGTAAAGCCCGGAGTGAATTACGCCGCTATTTCGCGAACTCGCGCCCATGCCGAGCTTCGGCATCTGCTCGAGAAGAAACACGTCTTTCCACTTGGCGGCCGCGGCGCGCGCAATCGCGCATCCCACCACGCCGCCGCCGATGATTACAACGCTGGCGCGGTCCATATCATGATCATGCTAGTGTACCGTCCTGGAAATAACTGCCAATAGTGTTCCTGGCTTCAGGGGCTGAAGCCCCTTGATCTTGGGGCGTTTATGTCGGAGCGGAAGCTCCGACCGCCTAAGAACAATCCCAGCGAATTTATGGGACACAACACTAGGTCATGCTAGAAATTCCGCCGGAACGCTGAAATAGAGGCGCGCATGGCCGCCAGTTTGCGTCGGTTCCGTCGTGCATGGAGCTACTGATTGTATGGCCATCGGCATACGAAGACCGCCGCGACCTCGCGCGATGCGGCGCTTCGGGGCACCCTCGCCATAAAATTCGAGCCGCGGTTCCGTTTCGCGCGCAGCATAGTCCGTCGCCGCGTGCCGTTCAAGCAAAGACTTTTTCGCCGCGCGGAACGCTTGCGCGCGGGGCGGCGCGCGAGTATCGTCTCTGTGCTTTAGCACGGAGGAGGCTTCATGCTCAGCAAACGAATCCCGAACCTGTCTCGCATCGCGATTGCTTTAGGAGCGTTTTGTCTTGCCTCCACTTTTGCGATCGCCCTCGGCGCAACGGCGCGCTCGGCCACAAAACCCTCGCCAGCGCTTACGCCCGCCATGCAGCAAGTGATGACCGACATGTTCGGCGTCCACTCCATTTCCCAAGCGGCGATTTCTCCGGACGGACGCCGCGTCGCTTGGATCGAATCGCTCACGGGCAAAAATGGCGCGCCCTCGCCCAACTCCGCCATCTACGTTGCGAACTGGAAATCCCATTCGGCGCCGGAGCGCGTCACCGCCGCACCCGACAAGTTCGCCGCCGAGGGCAACGTCGCGTGGTCGCCCGACAGCAAGCGGTTGGCATTTCTCTCTGACGCCGCGCATTCTGGTCAATTGCAGCTTTATGTCGCAGCTCCCGGCGGCCCAGCCCGGCAGCTCACGCACGTGAAAGGCGACCTGTCGAATCCGATGTGGTCGCCGAATGGCAAATCCATCGCCTTTTTGTTCATCGAAAATGCGCCGCGCGCCGCCGGCCCGCTTGCCGCGGAAACGCGGGATGAAGGAGTGGTAGGAACGAAAACCTACGAGCAGCGCCTCGCGCTGGTCGATCTTTCCACGGGCCGCGTGCGCCAGATCACTCCTGCCGGCATGTACGTCTACGAATACGACTGGTCGCCCGATAGCAAAAAGCTCGTGGCCACGGCAGCGCATGGGAATGGCGACGACAACTGGTACGTGGCGCAAATCTACATTTTCGATTCTGCCGCGGCCGCCGCGCCGCATTCGATTTTCAAATCGAACATGCAGATCGGCGCGCCAAAATGGTCGCCCGATGGAAGCACCATCGCGTTCATCGCTGGGCTGATGAGCGATGAGCCGGTCGTGGGCGGCGACATTTATACGCTTCCCGTCAATTCATCGAGCGGGGGCGGCGATGCACGCGACGTCACACCGAAGATGAAAGCCACGGCGAGCTCCATCAATTGGTCGGCGGATTCGAAATCCATTGTCTTCGGCGAGATTGTGGACGGTAAAAGCGGCGTTGCCTCGGTCGACCTCGATTCTGAGGTGATCACTTCGCTGTGGACCGGCGCGGAGCACATTGGCCAAAATGAATTCACTGTCGGCGTTTCGCTTTCACGCGATGGCAAGACTGCCGCGGCTGTGCGCGAATCCTTTAATGCGCCGCCGGAAGTCTGGGCCGGCCCAATCGGCAAGTGGAAACAGGTGACGCAACTCAATCGCGCGCTGCATCCCGCGTGGGGCAAAGCCGAAAGCCTGCACTGGAACACCGACATCGGCCAGGTACAGGGCTGGATCGTCTATCCGCGGAATTACGATCCCGCGAAAAAATATCCGCTGGTCGTCGAAGTCCACGGCGGGCCCGCCTGGGCGAATCTGCCGCACTGGCCGAGCCGCTGGGATTACGCTTCCGCGCTTCCCGCCAACGGATATTTTCTGCTGCTCCCGAATCCGCGCGGCAGCTATGGCAGCGGCGAAGCGTTCACGCGCGCCAACGTGAAGGATTTCGGCTACGGGGATTTCAAGGACATCATGGGCGGCGTGGACGCGGCGATTCGTACGCTTCCCATCGACCCGCAGCGGCTGGGCATCACGGGCTGGAGCTACGGCGGCTACATGACCATGTGGGCGGTCACGCAAACGCATCGGTTCAAGGCCGCGGTCGCCGGCGCGGGCCTCTCCGACTGGCTCAGCTACTACGGCGAAAATCAGATCGATAAATGGATGACGTTTTATTTTGGCGACACGGTGTACAACGATCCGCAGGTCTACGCCAAAAGCTCGCCCATCACGTTTATCAAGAACGTGAAAACACCCACGCTAATCCTGGTCGGCGACAGCGACGGCGAATGCCCACCGCCGCAGTCCTACGAGTTCTGGCACGCGCTGGTCACGCTGGGCGTGCCGACACAGTTCGTCATCTATCCCCATGAGGGCCACATGTTCGAGAACCCCGCGCACAGCCGCGACGTGGTAATCCGCGCCGTGGGGTGGTTTAACGCGCATCTCGAATGAAACTCTCCCTCTCAAGTAGCTGACACTTTTTCGCCTGTCCCATCGGCCTATCTCAGCCGGTTGGCCGAAAACTGTCCCGTTGACCGGTAGTAACCAAACCGCCGCAGCGCTACGCTTACACCAATCATTGGTGCGTTGGTCTCGCAGAGTCACGCGGGAAAGGAAGGACCGATGGCGATGTCGCATGTGGAGGTGATGGTGGGAACGCCTTCGTCAGTCGATGCGGGAATGGTGGAATTCAAGGAATGCCTGAAGCGGATGCGCGATGGGCACGCGGAAGACGCCCTGGCGCACGCACGGCGGGCATTAGGCGCGGCTCCGAAGAATCCGTTTTACCTGTCTTACACTGGGCTACTGGCAGCCATGGCGGACCGGCGTTTCGGTGATGCGGAAACGCTCTGCCGGGAAGCCCTCAACCTGAAATGCAACCACGCCCAGCTCTACCTGAACCTGGCGGAAGTGTACAACCAGGCGGGCAGGACTCCCGACGCGATTGAGACGCTGGAGAAGGGGATGGTGTCCGCGGGACGCGATTTCCGCATTCGGCGAGCTCTCGAACGGATCGGAGTGCGCCGCGCGCCGCTGCTCGCGTTCTTGCATCGGAATCATCCGATCAATCGGATGCTCGGGCGACTGCGCCACAGATTTTCAGGACCCGCGCGTCCGTACTAGCGCGGCGGAAACTAAAAAAAGTTCCCTCAAGCAGCCAACCCACAAGGGAAGCCCGGGGCGAGTTCCCCCCTCGTCCCGGGCGCTTCACTCCCCTTCGACCAGCAGTTCCGAACGCAACTATTCCGGGCCCAGCGGCAAAAAATACTGCGTGCCTTTCACGGGCTGACGCAGGCGCCGCAGCAACTCCTGCAAATCCTGATTGCGCTCGACGAAATCGATGTCCGACGTATCCACCACGAGCAAATTCGACGCGGAATAGCGGAAGAAAAAATGCTCGTATGCCTGCGCCACCGTCTCCAGATATTCCGGGGAGATATTGGATTCGCTGTGCGCGCCTTTTCGCGAAATTCTCTGCCGCAGCACTTCCGGCTTGGCTTGCAGGTAAATCACCAGATCCGGCGGGGCCACTGACGCGGCCAGCATTTCGTAATACCGTTCGTAGACTTTCAGCTCTTCGTTCTCCAGATTGATGTATGCGAAAACCTTGTCCTTTTCGAAAAGAAAATCGCTGACCACGGGGCCGGCTTTCTGCTCGCGATCGATTTCGAGCAACCTCCAGTGGCGCTCGATTAGAAAATACATCTGCGCGCGAAACGCAGCTCCGGGCTTTTCGTTGTAAAAATCGCCGAGAAAGGGATTGTCCTCGCAGTCGAAAACGCGCCGCGCATGGAGCCGTTCCGCCAGTATCTTCGCCAGCGTCGATTTCCCGACGCGTATGGGTCCTTCCACAGCAAATGACCGCGGCGGCTTGAATTTTGGCTCAGCCATTCTTTGCCTTTGTGGTTCCAGTTATCTCCGAGAAGAGCCGGCAGCATCTTGCCGGCGATCTTGCTTTGGCCTGTGTGGGCCGCTGAACTCGAATTTTGCCTCCAACATGCCGCGGCATTATAGCAAACGGGGTGCGGTCCCCTGCGCCGTTTGTGCGATTGAGAGATGCCCGGAGTCGA
>DATLTU010000059.1:0-16066 GCA_035533415.1 Candidatus Limnocylindrales bacterium | reverse complement strand
CCTGCGCTTGGAAATCCCGCACAACCCGCGGGATTCACACTTTCCCACAGCCACGACGGCGGCGCGCCTCCCCTTTCGGTTACATCTCAAATGGCGCGACAACCCCGCCTACGGTTACATTCTTGAATGGCTTGACGCGGTGCTCGCTTGGGTTCATGGAGACGGCAAGCGCGGACCAGAGCTTCATTTTCGGCGGCCTATTTCCGTCGTGCCGTTATGTTGTTTGAAGGCCTCTAGCGGCGATCCGTAGCGCCATTGCCGGCATTGCCTAGAGTGTGATTCTGCTCGGTCACGGGGAAACCAGGAACGGACACCGCGGTGATGAAATTCCTGCGGCCGTGACGTCGACAATGCGCATGCAGATGCCACCCGCATCGCGACACCCGCTTTTTACTTCGCGGAGAACAATGTTGAATCGATGATGTGTTCGAAAACGGTGCGAAAAATCTGTGCTGGCCACGAAGGTCTCGTGACTGGAAAAGGGGCAAACGACCGCTATTGCAGGCGCTGAGTTTTTGCGTCGTACTCAACCAGCGAATCGAAAATCGCGAGCACGTGCCGGCGATATACCGCCATGCGTTCATACAATATCCGTTGCTCCGGCTGGCGCGTCGCTTCGCGGTCCCATTTGGCGAGAACTGTAGCAGGCACTTCGATGTCGCGGCGGAGCTTCTCGGCCGAATGTCCCCGCAGAAAGAGGCCATAGAAGAATGCGGCTTCGCGCTGCGGGAATTCCATCTCCCGGAGCGCGTCCTCAATCGTGGTGGTCAGCGTCGCCGGATTGGGTTGTGTCGCCATAATCGAGAAAAGGAAAGTTTACCGATTTCCGTCCCGGCGTCAAGAGTACATGAGGCTTGAGATTTTATTCCCCGCAATAGCGAATCCGGACCGGGACGAAGTGGAGGCTTTTCGCCGTAAGATACAACAGAACGCCGGTTCCTTGGGTCATTCGAGGGATATTCCACTCCTTGCGTCGGGCACGGACCCACGCAATTTAACCGTGGGGGGGGGCGTTTGCGCAGCTTTTTTTGCACGCTTTCCTGTGACCACACCGCTTCTGATCCGTAGCCAATTTCCGTGTTGACAAGTGCCTCGCAGTATCTGTATAAATATACGTTAGGATGAATATTCAAACAGCGAGCATTGTGATGGGATCTCACAAGCGCTACCGACACGGGCAGATCCTGAAATTGGTGGGCGCCGAACCGGTCGCCAATCAGGATGACCTGCGCCGCCGCCTGAATCACATGGGCCTCCGCGTGACGCAGGCGACGCTCTCGCGCGATCTGCGCGAATTGAGACTGGTAAAGACGGCGGAAGGCTACCGCACGCTCGCTTCCGCGGCGGAAGAATTGCCGCCCGTGCCGCAGCTCGCGCGGGCGCTGCGTGAATTTCTCGTGGACGTGCGGCCGGCGCAGAACATGCTGGTGCTGAAAACACCGCCGGGTGGGGCGCAACCGCTGGCTGCTGCGGTGGACGCGGAACATTGGAAGGAAGTGGCGGGGACGCTCGCGGGCGACGACACGGTTTTGATTATCACGCCTTCGCGGGCCGCGCGAGCCGCCATCCAGAATCGCATGGAGGAATTGCTCCGATGAACGACCCGGCGCGGGTCGCCGTAGTGGGAGCAACGGGCTATGCGGGATTCGAACTGGCCAAGCTCCTGCTGCGGCATCCGCAAATTGAAAAACCGGTATTTTACCTTCGCGGCGAGAAGTCCGCGGTGCGGTGCTTGACGGAATTGTTTCCGCAACTGCGCGGCTGGGGCGAAGCTCCGTGTCGGCCGCTTTCGATCGAAGCCATAGTGAAGAGCGGCGCGAGCCTGGCATTCCTCGCGACGCCGCATGAGGCTTCGCTCGATCTTGTTCCCGAGCTTGTGAACGCCGGTCTGCGCGTGATCGATTTGAGCGGCGCATTCCGTTTTCGCGAGGCGGAAACATTTTCCCGCTGGTACAAGCTCCCCGCTCCAGATGCCGCGGTGCTGGGAAGCGCTGTATACGGGTTGCCAGAGCTTTATTCCTCGGATTTGGCCGGTGCGAAGCTCGTCGCCAATCCTGGTTGTTATCCGACGTCGGTGATCCTGGCTCTCCGGCCACTTGTTGACGCCGAATGGATTGACGCTGTGCGCGGCGTCGTCTGCGATTGCAAATCAGGCGCCAGTGGGGCGGGCAAAGAGCCGAAGCGCGACACTCAATTCGTTGAAGTGAATGAAAATTTCCGCGCCTATAACCTTTTCACGCACCGGCACACGCCGGAAGTCACGGAACACCTTGGCGTATCCGCCGATCGCATGATGTTCACGACGCATCTTCTTCCGCTCGAGCGTGGCATCCTTTCGACGCTATATGTATGGCTCAGCGAACCGCGCCGCGAGGATGAAGTCGAGGCTCTTTTTCGGAAATTCTATGCCGAGCGGCCGATGGTTCGGATTTGGCCAGCGGGACGGCTGCCCGAACTGCAACATGTGACGCGCACGAATTTTTGCGATATCGGGTTCGCGCTCGACGAAGCGGGCGAGCGGCTGATCGTCGTTTCGTGCCTCGATAATCTGGGCAAAGGGGCGGCGGGGCAGGCGGTTCAGAATTTCAATGTAATGCACGGCCATGCCGAGTCGGCGGGTTTGATATGAGAGTAGTCATTAAGATCGCCGGGGCGCTGCTGGATGACGAAGCAGCGGTGCGCTCGCTGGCTAGGCAGATTGCGGAACTTGCGAAGGCGGGGCACGAGTTGCTCGTGATCCACGGAGGCGGAAAGATTTTTACCGCCACGCTTGCGCGGATGGGAATCGCGAGCCGGTTCGTTGGCGGGCTGCGCATCACGGATCGCGAAACGCGGGACGCGGCCGTAATGGTTTTTGCCGGACTGCTCAACAAGCGTTTGGCTGGCGCGATTTCGCTCGCGGGACAAACCGCCGTTGGCGTTTGCGCGTCGGATGCGGCGTGCTTCCTCGCCGAGCCGATGTTTCACGAAGGCGACGTAGGCGGACTGGGTTACGTCGGATACTTGACCGGAGTGAATCTCGAATTCCTCAGCTCTCTATGGCGCGCGGGAATTGTGCCTGTGGCGTGCTGCCTGGGCCTTGGGTCGGACGGCGAACTGTACAACATCAACGCGGACCATATGGCCGCGGCCGCGGCGGAATATTGCCAGGCCGAGCGGTTGATTTATGTCACGGATGTTGCTGGCGTGCTCGACGGCGAAAAAGTACTCGATAAGGTCACGGGTGCGGACATTGAGGATCTCATCCGCCACCAAAAGGTCTCCGGCGGCATGGTGCTGAAGCTCGAAGCTGCCAAGCGGGCGCTTGCGGGAGGCGTTCGCCAGGTGCGCATCGTCGGCGGAACGCGTCCGCGCGCACTGCACTCGGCCACGAACGGCGCGAAGGGTCTGGGAACGCGCGTTGTGCCGATTCCCCTGGCAAACCACGCAAAATACGCAGGCCGCGCCGCGCGGTAAAAATCATGACACTCAAAACAAAGCGGAAGTCCATGCCGTCACGAAAATCCAGCGCCACGCAGATTCTTCGCAATGCGGATCGGTATATGGTCGGCACTTATCGCCGCCCGGCGGTTGTTTTCACGCATGGCAAAGGTTGTCATCTTTACGATTCGCGCGGGCGCGTATATCTCGATTTTCTTGGCGGCATCGCGGTGAATGCACTCGGATATTCGCATCCGCGGCTGGTGCGCGTGATCCGGCGCGAGGCTGCGCGGGCCGTGCACTTCTCGAATCTCTTCCACAATCCGTTTCAGGGCCCGCTGGCGAAGAAGCTCGCGGAATGGTCCGGCCTTGACCGCGTGTTTTTTACGAACAGCGGCACGGAAGCGATGGAAGGGGCGCTGAAACTTGCGCGCGCTTATGCCAAGAAAAATGCTGCATCGAACACGCCCGCGAAGACACGGTTTCTCGCACTGGAAAACTCATTTCACGGACGAACGTTCGGTGCCGTAGCCATCACCTACCCGGAGAAATATCGCAAGCCGTTCGAGCCGCTGGTCCCGGACGTGGAATTCGTGCGGTTCAATGACGTCGCCGATCTCGAGAAGAAATTCGACGACACTGTTTGCGCCATAGTGCTCGAAACCATTCAGGGCGAAGGCGGCATTTATCCCGTGAGCGAAGCGTTTTGGAATCGCGCGCGCAATCTGGCCACGCGGCACGGCGCCGCGATGATCGCCGATGAAATTCAATGCGGCCTGGGACGAACGGGCCGGAGATTTGCCTATCAGAAATTTGCCACTCGACCAGATGTCGTGACGATCGCGAAGCCGCTGGCTGGGGGCTTGCCTCTCGGAGCATTCATCGCCACCGAGGAATGGGCCGCGGCGTTTACGCCGGGTCTTCATGGGACCACTTTTGGCGGAGGCCCGCTCATTTGTGCCGTGGCGTTGGAATTTTTGCAAACGCTCGAAGATGAAAAGCTGCTCGAAAATGTACGCGAGCGTGGCGCCGAGTTGCGGCAAGGGCTTGAGACGTTGCAATCGCGCTTCGAATTCATCCGCGAGGTGCGCGGGGAAGGGTTGATCGTCGGGCTGGATCTGTCAATTGAAGGCGCGCCGCTCGTCGAAGAAGCAATGCAGCATGGATTGATCATCAACTGCACGCATGAACACATTCTGCGCCTGCTGCCTCCGTTCATCGTCAAGACGCAGGACATTCGAGAATTTTTGAAGAAGCTCGAAGTTGTGTTTGGCAAAACCGCGCGAAGGGTGTGGAAGTTGGACGATTCTCCGCAGTCGAAGCGCGTTCCGCAAATTCAAGAGATAGCCGGAGCGCGAGCTCAGGCGGCAGCGAGGTAAACAATGAACGCCAGTGTTGCAACTGTTCCGACGCTCACGCACGATCTGTTGATCGGCTCCGAATGGGGCGCGGCGCAAATTCGCGAACTCTACCATCTTGCGGCCGACATTAAGGCGCGGCCGGAGCGTTACCGGAGCGCGCTGGCGGGGCGCTTCCTTGCAATGATTTTCGAAAAGCCGTCGCTGCGGACGCGCGTGACATTCGAAGTCGGCATGGCGAGCATGGGTGGCGGCGCGGTGTTTCTGGACCACACGCAATCACGCCTCGGCGAACGGGAAACTGTCAGCGACGTTGCAAGAAATCTCGATCGCTGGGTGCAAGGGATTGTCGCGCGCGTGTTTGAGCAAAGCGTGTTGAACGAACTGGCGGAGAATGCTTCGATTCCTGTCATCAATGCACTTTCGGATCGCTTTCATCCTTGCCAAGCGCTGGCCGACTTTTTCACGCTCGAGGAGCGATTCGGCGCGCTGCGCGGCGTGAAACTCGCGTACGTCGGCGACGGAAATAACGTTTGCCATTCGCTTCTGACCCTCGGTGCGCGCGTTGGCGCTCATGTTCGCATCGCAACCCCCGCTCGCTATGAACCCGATGCGGGGATCGTGGCCGAAGCGCGGCGCACGGGCCGCGAGACGCGCGCGAAAATCGAAATGTTTCGCTCGCCGGAAGAAGCCGTTGCCGGCGCACAGGTTGTTTACACGGACGTTTGGGCAAGCATGGGCCAGGAAAGCGAAACCGCCGAACGCGAAGCGGTTTTCGCGCCGTATCAGGTGAACGAGGCGCTTTTCGCACAGGCTAGCGCACGCGCCGTGTTCATGCATTGCCTGCCCGCGCATCGCGGCGCGGAAGTCAGCGCGGGCGTCATCGACGGACCACAATCCATCGTGTTCGATCAGTCGGAAAATCGTTTGCACGTTCAGAAGGCAATTTTGCTCACGCTGCTCGGCTAAGGAGAAACCGTTGGCGAAAAAAGTGGTTCTGGCTTATTCCGGAGGACTCGATACCTCGATCATTATTCCGTGGCTGAAGGAGAATTATCACTGCGAAGTGATCGCCATGATCGGCGACCTGGGGCAGAAAGAAGATCTGGAAGCGGCTCGCCGCAAGGCGCTGGCTACGGGCGCAAGCGAGGCCCACGTTGAAGATTTACGCGAGGAATTTATAACCGGCTACATTTGGCCAACGCTTCGCGCCGGTGCAGTGTACGAGCACAAATATTTGTTGGGTACATCGTTCGCGCGGCCGATCCTCGGCCGGCGCCAGGCGGAAATGGCGCGCAAAGTGGGCGCTGACGCGGTTGCGCACGGCTGTACGGGCAAAGGCAACGATCAGGTACGCTTTGAGTTGGCCGTGAAGGCGCTTGCGCCCGAGTTGAAAATTATTGCGCCGTGGCGCGAATGGAATATCACGTCGCGTGAGGAAGCGATTGCTTATGCGCGCGAACATAATGTGCCCATTGAGCAGACCACGAAGAATATTTACAGTCGGGACCGCAACATTTGGCATTTGAGCCACGAAGGCGGGTGCTTGGAAGATCCGGCGAATGCTCCAGAAGAGGCCATGTGGCAGTGGGTCGTTTCTCCGGCAGCGGCGCCGAACACGCCGGCGGAAGTGGAGATCGAATTTGAATGTGGTGTTCCCGTCGCCGTAAATGGCAAGAAACGCAGTGCGGTCGCGCTACTGGAAGAGTTGAACGAAATCGCGGCGAAAAATGCCGTCGGTCGCATGGACATGGTCGAGAACCGCCTAGTGGGAATCAAATCGCGCGGCGCCTATGAGACGCCCGGCGGGACGTTGTTGATCGCGGCGCACCGTGAACTCGAATCACTTTGCCTGGATCGTGAGACGCTGCATTTTCAACAGCATCTTTCACTGCGTTACGCGGAGATGGTCTATTACGGCATGTGGTTCACGCCGCTGCGGGAAGCGCTCGACGCATTTTTCACTTCTTCGCAGCGGCGCGTGACAGGCTCGGTTGGGTTGAGCCTTTTTAAGGGCAACGTTAATGTAACGTCGCGCAGTTCCGCGTATTCGCTGTATCGCACGAATCTCGCGAGCTTTACCATGACGGGCTACAACCCCAAGGACGCCGAAGGATTCATCAATCTGTTCGCACTGCCGATTACAGTTCCGGCGGAGAAGCAAGCGCGGTGAGCGAGGCCGAGCTGAACAAAATGTGGGGCGGGCGATTTGATCGCGCGCCCGACAAGGTGTTTTACGAATTCGAGCGTTCGTTGCGCTTTGACCGGCGGCTGCTGCCGTTTGAACTGCAACTTGATCGCGCGTGGGCGAAAGCTCTCGAGAAAATCAACATTTTTACGAGCGGCGAAGCGAAACAAATCATTGCGGCGCTCGATCAGATCGAGAAACGCGCCTTGGCTGGGCCTGCATGGCTCGATGCTTCTGATTCCGAAGACGTGCATCATTTCGTCGAATCCACGCTGACGGAAATGCTCGGGCCGCTCGGGCAAAAACTTCACACTGGCCGCAGCCGGAACGAAATGATCGTCACCGAGTTTCGGATGTTCGTCAAAGCTGCTACATCGGAAATGCGAAAAGCGGTTGCGCGCCTTATCCAAGTCTTTCTGGAGCAAGCGGAACGTAATCTTGGCGTGCCGATGCCGGGCATGACGCACATGCAACTCGCCCAGCCGATCTTGCTTTCGCATTTTCTGCTCGCGCACGCGGAAGCGTTTTTTCACGATCTGGATCGAATCGCTTTCGCCGCAAATGCTTCGGACGCATGTCCGTTGGGCGCGGGTGCGCTGGCGGGATGCGCCTTCCCGGTTGATCGGTGCGGCTTGGCGGACGATTTGGGATTCGCGCGAATCACGCACAACAGCCTCGACTCAGTGGGCCGGCGGGATTTCGCGCTCGATTATCTTTTTGCGCTCACGGTGTTGTCGAATCATCTGTCACGGCTGTCTGAAGACATGATTCTTTTCGCCTCGCCAGGTTTTGGTTACGTTATTTTGCCAGATGAATATTCCACGGGCAGCAGCTTGATGCCGCAGAAAAAAAATCCGGACGCGTGGGAATTGATTCGCGGAAAATCCGGGCGCATCGCGGGCGCGCTAGTCTCGCTGCTTTTCACGCTGAAAGGCCTGCCGTCAAGTTACCAGCGCGATTTGCAGGAGGACAAGGAACCGCTGTTTGATGCCCACGATCAAGCACTGGCGATGACGCAAATCGCGGCTGGCACCATCGCCGCAACGAAATTCAACGAAGCGAAGTTGCGGCAGGCGAGCGGGGATCCGGGACTGGTCGCCACGGAAGCCGCGGATTACCTGGTGACGAAGGGCATTCCGTTCCGCAAGGCGCATGAGATTGTCGGAAAATTGGTTCGCGACGCTGAAGGAAAAGAATTAGGATTCGCAAACTGGCCCGTGGAGCGTCTAAAACAATATTCTTCGCTATTCGAAGCGGATTTCCGTGAAGCGCTCACTGTGGAAGCGTCGCTCGTGCGGCGCCGAGTCTCCGGTGGCACGGCGCCCGATTCCGTGCGCGAAGCGCTGGCCGAAGCAAAGAATCGCCTGGCTGCTCAGGAGAAAACGGCATGAGGGCGCGTCGGGCGCGGCTGGCGGATGCGGCGGCAATTCATGCGCTCATCGCGCACTATGCCGCGCGGGGGATTTTGCTGCCGCGTACGGAAAAAAATGTGCGTGAACACGCGGCGCTCTTTCTCGTGTTGGAGGAAAAAGGCAATATTGCCGGGTGCGTATCGCTCGAAACGTATGGTTCCGATCTGGCCGAAGTTCGGTCGCTCGCGGTGAGTCCTGAAATTCGCGGACGCGGGCTGGGGGCGCGACTCGTGCAATTTGCGCTCGCCGAGGCGCGACGCCGTAAAATTGCGCGTGTCTTTGCCGTGACTCACGCGCCTGATTTTTTCGTCCGCCAGGGATTTACCACATCGTCGCGCCGCGCGCTGCCGGAAAAAATAGCGCGTGACTGCTCTGGCTGCCCGAAAGCGAATGGCTGCCGCCTGGTTGCCGTCATTGCAACGGTCACTCCTCAGCGCGTTGCGCTGCCGATATTGAACGATATTGCTACTTCGTCTCCGGCCACATGAAGCCACGCATCCGGGCGTCGCAGTTTCCCCGAGGTGTCACGTTTTCCGCGGTCGCTTGCGGACTGAAACAATCCGGGCTCGATCTGGGATTGCTTGTCAGTGAAAGCCCGGCCGCGGCTGCCTGTGTTTTCACGACGAATCTTGTCAAGGCGGCGCCGCTTCTCATTTCCCAAACGCATCTGCGCCGCTCTGCCGCCACGATGCGCGCCATCATCGTCAATTCCGGCAACGCCAATTGCGCAACGGGTCCGGCGGGGCTTCTTGCATCGGGGCGTACGGCTGCAGCGGTGGCTCGCGAGATCGGCTGCAGGCCCGAGCAGATTCTCGTTTGTTCGACGGGCGTGATCGGCGTGCCGCTGCGCGCGGAGCGCATTCTGCGTGCTGTCCCGAATTTGACCGCGAGCCGCGCGGCGCGCCCGGAATCCTTCGCACGATTCACGCGCGCGATCATGACCACGGATACGCGCGCCAAATTTGCTGCGGAGAGCTGCCAGATTGGCGGGAAGCGGGTGCGTTTTCTCGGCTGTGCAAAAGGCGCGGGGATGATTCATCCGCGCATGGCGACGATGCTCGCGTTTATCGCCACGGATGCGGCAGCGGCTCCCTCAATGCTTCGGCGTGCGCTGCGCGATGCCGTTGGCAGGACATTTAACGCCATCACCGTGGACGGCGATACTTCAACGAACGATACGCTGGCGCTCTTGGCGAACGGAGCTTCTGGTGCGCGGGCGATTCGTAGCGGCACCGCCGGTTACCGGAACTTTCTAGCCGCGTTCGGATCTGTATGCCAGTCACTGGCGCTTCAAATTGTCGCGGATGGCGAAGGCGCACATCGTGTGGTGGAAATCGAAGTTCGCGGTGCGCCGTCCGGCGGGGCTGCGGACAAAGTCGCGCGCACCATTGCAAATTCGCCGCTCGTTAAGACGGCGCTTGCCGGCGGGGATCCCAACTGGGGCCGAATCCTGGCCGCAGCCGGCAGGTCGGGCATTCGATTCAATCCCGCGCGCGTCGAAATTCGTATGGCTGGTATTTTGATGTGCCGCAATGGACGCGCGCATCCCTTCAGCGAGCGCGCCGCGCATCGCAAGCTGCTCGCCGCGCACGTTCCTATCGTCGTGGACTTGCGCGCGGGACGTGGCGCTGCGCGCGTATGGACATGCGACTTCACGGGAGACTACGTCCGCATCAACGCCAGCTATCGCAGTTAACGGAAATCCTGTCCTATGCGGTCGCGGTGTGCTGTTTCTGGCTGCGGGGGTGCAGCGGAACCTCTGTACGGTCGATGCGGCCTGCGACATACCGGTACTGTTCGAGCGACGTGCCCTCGATGCCCTGGCGGACTAGCTGCGCGACATCGAGTTTCGCTTCGGCAGCTTCGAGTTCGGTCGGAGTGGCATGCAGCGCTGGACTGCGCGGCAAAAAAACCGGACAGCAATCGTGAAATGGCTCCGCGGAAATATCATGCGTGCCGATTTTCCGCGCGAGCGCCAGAATTTCGAGTTTGTCTGTACCGGCGAGCGGACGAAAAACCGGAAGTTTCGCCGCCGCTTCGACGGCGACCATATTGCGAAGCGTTTGCGACGCCACTTGTCCCAGACTGTCGCCCGTGACGAACGCCAGCGCGCGGTCGCGCCGCGCCAGAACTTCCGCGATCCGCAGCATCATGCGGCGGTAAAGCAGCACGCGCGTACTCTCGGGCGCGTAGCGCACGATTTCGCGCTGGATCGACTCGAACGGGACACGATAGAGCTTGGCTGTGAACTGCCACGGCACGAGTTGCCGCACCAGTTCACGGGCGACGTGCACCGAGGATTCGCCGGGCCGCGCGCCAGTGCCGTAGAAATGCGCGAACGAAAGATGCGCGCCGCGCTTCATCATTTGATATGCGGCGACGGCGGAATCGAAACCCCCGGAAAGCAGACACATCATTTTCCCAGCAGTATTGGCGGGCAATCCGCCAGGGCCTGAAATCTTTCGCGCATAAACTAGCGCTGGGCCAGAGGTGATTTCGATGCGACACGTCATGTCGGGATCATTCAACTTCACACGTACATCGCGGTCCGCCGCTCGCAAACGATCCAGCAGATAGCGCCCGACGACAGCTTCGATCTCTGAGCTTCGGTGCGCGAAGGATTTATCGCTACGCTTGGCGCGGACGGCGAACGTGGCAAAAGATAGGGGCTCGACCTCTGCCCAAGCGGCTTCGCAGAACGCGGCCAGACTGGGTTCGACGGGTCTCGCTATGGCGTAATAAGCAACTCCGGAAATGCGCGCGAGCCGAGCGAGCGTCTCTCCGAGCGATGCACCTTCTTTCAACCGGACGATTAGGCGGTCATTCGGGCGCTCGATTTTCTCAATCGGGATGCCTTCCAGAGCGAGGCGCAAGGCGCTTGCGAGCTTGGATATAAAGAACCGTTTGTTGCGGCCCTTTAGCCACAGCTCATGATAATGAACGACAACGGCTGGCTGATTCATGTCCCGAGTTCCCCGTAACGGACGTTCGTTGCAGTATACCAGCCGCTGCCCAGGGGCGACACCCGTGAAACGGGGAGCAGACCGGTCCCCAATCCGCTGTGTCGCATTTGTTCGTAACCGTATCGATACACGGTCTTGGGCGGCACGACTTTTCTTGACAGCAGGGGTTACAATCCACGCACCTGGGAGCCGGGGATACGTTTCGGCCGGTCATGCGACGCGCCGGAGCCGACCTGCATCTAAGGGCTGCATCACTGTGGAGGTAAGGTCCCATGTGGATTCGCCGGGACTGGGACGTTTTTTTCAACCGCATACGCAGGCGGGGCACCGCGACTCATCCACCGCGGCCCGTGGATCGGTCCGCGCGAAACCGGCTGGTTCCCGCGCAAGGCTACAGTTTATCTGAGCTGGACGATGCCGGGCTGACACTGGAGCAAGCGGAGATTTTGGGCTTGCCCATCGACGCTTTGCGCATCGGCAGCGACCAGGCGAACGTGACTGCTCTGCAGATGTTCCTCAGCGCCAGCCGCGCCCGCTACTGATACGCCTGCATTTTCACGCCACCGCGCATTTCTACTTTGCGTTGATAGTTCTCCGCGATGTTTCCGTAGTGTAGCAGACGACAAACCTGTAAGGGGAAGTGCATTCCTACTGTGGAACACCCGCGGGAACGCTGGCGCGGGCGACCGAAGTGCCAGGGAGCGGCATAAGGCGCATCTCGCGGTCGCGGACGGCCGTGAATGCGGCCCACTCGCGCTTGGCGACGGGCCGAGACGGCGGGAGCGCGAGATGTTCGAAGTTCAGGAAGCGGCCGTGGAGCTCGATGCGAAAGTCGAGATGCGGGCCGGTGGCGAGGCCGGTCATGCCGACAAGACCGATGCGCTGGCCCTGCACGACCTGCTGACCATCGTGGACCAGGATACGGTAGAGATGCATGTAATAAGTTTCGTAGCCGTTGGTATGTCGGATTTTGACCAGATTGCCGTCTTCGCCCTTGCGGCCGGCAAAGATCACGCGGCCGTCGCCAATGGCTTGCACGGGCGTCCCGGTGGGAGCGCCATAATCGGTGCCAAGATGTGGGCGGTAGATCTTCAAGATGGGATGGAACCGGTGGTAGCTGAAATGGGACGTGATGACGGCGGCGAATTTCAGCGGTGAATGCAGGAAGGCCTTCTTGAGCGATTTGCCGCTGGGTGTGTAGTACGCGGGAGCGCCCGAGGGGTCGTGAAAGAGAACCGCGCGGTACACCTGACCGTCATTGTCATATTCGGCGACGAGGATTTTGCCGTAGCCGATGGTCTGGCCGTTTGCGAGCACCTTTTTTTGGACGACGACTCGGAAAGTGTCGCCCGGGCGAGGGTCGGTGTAAAAATCCAAGTCCCAGCTAAAAATATCAGCCAGTTGCACGGCGAGCTCGGGACTTTCGCCGGCCTGCTTGACAGCATCGAAGAGGGAGCCATCGATTTTGCCAGCGACAGCGTCGGTTACCCTGGTTGAGGGAATTGTTTTGACTGTGGCGTCGAATTGGCTGCCGCGACGGGCGATGAAAAGGAAGCGTTCAGGGTCAATCTGGTAACGCAACTGCCAGAGCTGGCCGACGACAGAGCGGCCGATGGTCAGTTCGTTTCCGGCCTGAAACATGCGGAAATCGAAAACAGGCTGCGCTGATGCCACGAGTTGCGCGGTGGTGAGCGAGTCAACGCCCATGCGAGCGAGCATGGCGGCAAATGGCATGCCGCGCGGAACGGCGCGAGCCGAAAACACTAGGGCCGGATTCTGCGCGATAGCGGCGGGTGGCACGCGGGCGGCCTCGACTTCCCGCGCGAAGCGGCGCTCAAAGGCAAAGCGCGTGTAGCAGGCGCCCGCGATGGAGATCGCCGCAATGGCGATGACGGAAGACCAGGCAATGATCTTCTTGCGGCCCATGAACGCCTCCACGCCCGAGTTTCCAAGGGAAGCGCAGCATAACCCAGCGGTGCAGGGGAACTCAAAGAGAAATGCAAAGGCTTGCACAGTCGGGGTAATCCTGTACAGAAGTACAGGCCTTGCGAGCCATCGCGCAAGCTCCGGGAGCCTGCGCTCGATGAAAAATGGTGAGACGCGCTAGCGTTGGGGGTTGACGGCAGCGACAGGCTGGCCGCCGGAGTTGTCCGCAAAGTAGTTTTGTTGATAGAGGTCGCGGTAAATTTTGCCCGCAACGTCGGCGGCATGAGGGCCGCTCACGATGCGCGTGCCGCCCCGCAGTAGAACAACGAGAACGAGCTTGGGATGCGCCTGGTCGGCGTAGGAAGCAAACCAGCCCAGGCGGCCACCCACTCTCTCGTCATCGCAGGTGCCAGTCTTGCCCAGCGTCTGCTCACCTTCAGGATCGTCGCTCAGGCGGGCCGTTCCGTACAAGACCGCCGCGAGCATTCCCTGGCGAAGCTCTGGGAGCATGGGAGCAATTGCGAGGGTCCGGCGAACGCGCGGGGCAAAGTCGCTGACCGCCGAGCGGGTCTGGGGATACTGCAGGTAATATATTGTTCCGCCGTTGGCGATGGTGGAAACGACCGAGGCGAGTTGCAGCGGCGTGATGCGTATGCCTTCGCCGAAGCTGCACATGCGTGCGACGCCTCCGCGACGAGGCGGCGTGGCGGGAAGAAACCCGGGCTGCTCGCCACGAATGTCAAAACCAGTGCGCTGGCCGAGGCCGAAGACATGGTCGTAATGCCACACCGTGTCGAATCCGAGACGGCGTCCCAACTCCTCGAAGAAGTTATTGTTCGAGTGGGCGAGGGCTTCGGTCATGTCCATGTAACGGCGCTGTCCGACGCGAATCATCGTATCGGGAGTGACGACTCCGTTTTCGAGCGCAGCAACGGCAATTATGGGCTTGGTTGTCGAGCAGGGTTCGAAACCAGCCGAGTAGGCGAGCTTCTGGTTGACAATGGTAAGGATACGGCCAGTCGATGGGTCCACGGCAACCACGGAGCCGTTTTGGCGTCCGAGCGCGTCGAGGGCAGCCTGACGGACGACTGGATCGTCGAACCGCGAATCGTCCCCCGCGGCAGGATCGGGCATGTACGTGGGAACGCCGCGATAGCGGTAGTAGCGGCGTCGACGCGTGGAATGGGTGGTGCGCCGGTGCGCCGCGCCCCTGCCGCTCACGTTCGCCGGCATCACAATAAACGCAAATGCGACCGCGATTGCCAGCAAAAACAGCTTAGAAATCAGAGAGCGGGCCGTGGTGATGTTTCGGGCTGGGGTTCGGATCATGGGGTATTTTTTGGGACTGAATGCTAACCTCGATTGAATTTGCGAATAACGCGCTTATTCTAAGGAACTAAAGCAGTATCCCGCAACTTAAAAGCTGTCTAATCATTGCAGAGAGTTGCCAAAGGCGCAATAGACTTCATGGCCGAAATTGTCCCGCGAGTATCAGTACCGAGGTACAGGCCCATGCGTACCAACGTCGCAAAACGGGCATAGATTCAGGATATTTCGTAAGGTTTAGATGCGGGTTACGCGAACCGCGATGGCACTACGCCGCAAGCGAAGGATTTCTGACCGGGGCTGGTGCTATGTTGGATTGCCTACTCGATCCCAAACGCCCCTCCAAGGACATGCGCCCGCTCTTGGGGCATATAGTAGGAAAGGCGCCCCGGCGAATAGCCACTGCCATCTCTTAGCGTGGTCGGCCAATTCCGTGAAAAAGCTACGCCTGTGACACCGTGCCGCTGGCATGCTTCGACTACTCGTTCGGTTACAAAGCGAAATCGCGGCAGAGGCCAAATTATGAAAAAATCTGATCCGTCCCAGTTGCGAATGTCGATCAGCTTTTCGGGAGACTCCAGCCGAGAATAAACAAGGTGAGCACAGCCGGAGCAGCGCTCTACTTCTCGTATGCCGGAAGCTGGCGGAGCCATGCCTCCCCATCCGATGACCGCAAGTTCATGAACTGGGATGGGTATGCCCGTCTTCCCGATCTTGGCCCTGGCTGGGAGCGCCAAGAATCCGGTTAGGCCCTCGCTCTCAAAAACACGTCTCGCCCGGTCTCGGATGAGGCATTCTGATATCCACGTGAAAATCACGTCTGGAGGTCGGTCGCAGGGTACGACCATATCCAAAGGTGAGCTCCTTCTGCCTCTGGAATGGCCGCGGTTAATTGGGCAACGAATTTTCTCCATTTCATAGGGGGCACTCTCATTCATATCCGCGACACAGCGGTTTCCCTCTGGTTCAAGCATCAGGGAAAATCGCGCGAGGCCCATCCTCAATCCCTCTTGAAAAACCGTTCCGAGGTCAGCGGGCGGCTTTGGCCTTTGCGGCGGGGACGGCTTGCGGGCCCGGCCTCGGAGCGTCCTTTGCCGCTTCGGCGGGCGCGGCCTTTGAAGATTCGTCGCTGGCGACGGACGCGGGAAGGCCGAGTTGCTTGCGCAAAGTGGCGTCGATTCTGTTGCGAATGTCGGTGTTTTCGCGCAGGAAAAGGCGTGCGCTTTCGCGGCCCTGGCCGAGGCGCTCTCCGCCAAAGGAAATCCACGTGCCGTTCTTTTCGAGGACGCCGCGCGCGACGCCGAGGTCGAGTAAGTCGCCTTCCTTGGAAACTCCTTCGCCATAGAGGATGTCGAATTCGGCTTCGCGGAACGGCGCGGCAACTTTGTTTTTCACGACTTTCGCGCGCGTGCGCGAGCCAATGACGCGGTCGCCCTCTTTGATGGCTTGAATGCGGCGAATGTCGAGGCGGAT
>DATLTU010000058.1:0-25559 GCA_035533415.1 Candidatus Limnocylindrales bacterium | reverse complement strand
CGCGGCGTTGACTTGGAGGATGAGCGCGCATAAGATGCAGCCATCTTTCCGCGGGGGACAATGATGGCTTCGAGGCGATGGCATCTTCTGACGGCGCTGCTGGCGCTGGCAGTGCTGGTGGTGATTTCCTTTTCATTGCTGCTGCAAGGCGCGCGGGTGAGCGCGGCGCGCATGACGCCCGCGCCAACCGATGCGCGGCTTGCCGGAGCGTACCGCTTCACGCGCGGAGGCTGGACGTACGTTCATTTGCAAGGCTCGCCGGATCAGATCGGTTTTCAGCACGGATACCTGCTGGCGCCGGAAATCGCGGACGCGTTTGCCGCCGTGAAGCTCGACGACACGCACACGACGAAGAAGCCCTGGAGCTTTTTCCAACGCGCGGCGCACGACATGCTGTGGCCGCATATCGATCCCGAGTATCAGGCGGAACTGAAGGGAATCACCGAGGGATTGAACGCGCACGGCGTGAAGATGACGCTGGACGACGTGGTGGCGCTGAATGCGTTCGAGGAATTGCCGGAGTATTACGTGCCGTGGTACGACAAACATCATCCGACGAAGAAGAATGCGGAGAGCGCGGCGAATCTGGAGGTGCACGGGCACTGCAGCGCGTTTGTGGCCACCGGGAACTGGACAAAGGGCGGGCAGATCGTGATGGCGCACAACAATTGGACGAACTACATGGTCGGCGAGCGCTGGCGCGTGATGTTCGACATCGTTCCGCAGCACGGCTACCGCATCATCATGGACGGCTTTCCCGGAGTGATCACCAGCGACGATGATTTTGGAATCAATTCCGCGGGCTTGATGGTCACGGAGACGACGATTTCGGATTTTCACGGCTGGAATCCCAACGGCATCCCGGAATTCGAGCGTTCGCGGAAGGCGCTGCAATACGCGAGCTCGATTGACGACTACGTGAAGATCATGCTCGATGGAAACAACGGCGGCTACGCGAATGACTGGCTGCTGGGCGACCGCAAGACCGGCGAAATCGCGCGATTGGAGCTGGGGCTGAAGGCGTATAAGCTGTACACAACGAAGAACGGATATTTTGTAGGCTCGAATTTCACCAGCGATCCGCGCGTGACGAAGCTCGACACGACGTTCAACCCCAATAATCCCAGCGAGTCGCCGAACGCGCGGCACGTGCGCTGGAAAGAGCTGATGAAAGAATACAAGGGGAAAATCGACGTGGCGCTGGCGGAGAAATTCGAGGCCGATCATTTTGACGCGTACACCAAAAAAGAAGGCGCGGACGGACGCACTCTCTGCGGCCATAGCGACGCGTCCGCGACAGGCGATCCGGGATGGGGCGTGAAACCTTACGATCCGATGGGCGCGGTGCAAGGCAAGGTGACCGACAGCGAGATGGCCGCGCACATGAGCCTGATTGCGCATACCGGACATCCGTGCGGCACGGTTTTTTACGCCAAGCCGTTTCTTGCCGCGCATCCGCAATACGACTGGCAGGCGCCCGAGCTGCGCGACATGACTTCGGATCCGTGGACGACGTTCCACGCAGGCGAACATTCCGGCGGCTAACCAAATTCGCGTGCGGCGCTGAATTTTTAGTTGCGCGCATGGCCGGATTCTGCGAACCCGTATCTGCGCGCGCGTTCATGATTCGTGATTTTCGCGTTTCCTCTCGACTTCGAAGCACCGGAAAGCTACACTTCGCGAACCAACCCTTCACGCCAGCCGATATGGAGTTCTTGTGCCCCTGATTGAAAGTCTCCTCTTGCTTCTGATTGTCTCCCGGATGATTGGAGAGATTGTGGAGCGCTTTGGGCAACCGGCGATGCTCGGAGAGATCGCGGCCGGAATACTTCTGGGTCCGTCGGTCCTGGGAATGATTCATTTCACTCCTGAAATCAAGGCGCTGGCGGACGTCGGCGTGCTGCTGCTGGTGTTTCTCGCGGGAATGGAAATGGACCTGGGAGTGCTGTGGCAATCGTTTCGCGGCCGGGGCGTCTGGGTGGGAATCGCAGGCTTCACGGTTCCGCTGGCGCTTGGGATCCTCGTGGGAATCGCATTTGGGATGGACCGGACGCGGGAAATTTTCGTGGGCCTGTGCATCGCGATCACGGCGCTGCCAGTCAGCGTCCGAATTCTGATGGACCTAGGCAAGCTGCAAACGGATATCGGCCAGAAGATTATCGCCGCCGCAGTGATGAACGATGTGGTGTCGCTGCTGATGCTGGGCGTGATCGTGGACGTCAAAGGCGTGGGGCCTGCGTCGCGGACTTTGCTCGTTTCTTTGGGACTGGCGCTGCTGAAGGCCGTTGTCTTCATGGCGGGATTCCTCACCGTGTCGCGCCTGATCAGACGGTATTCGGTGAAGCGATTCCGGCGCTCGCGGAATCTTGTGGACCGGCTGGTGGTGAATCTGAAGGGAAAAGAATCGCTCTTCGCTGTTGTTTTTCTGTTTGTGATGGCGTTTGCGGCGTTCTCCCAAATTCTGGGGATGGATTTCATCGTGGGAGCGTTTTTTGGGTCCATGCTACTGAGTTATGCGGTTTTGGGGCGTGCCAATTTCGAGGAGGTACAGAAGACGGCGTCAAATGTCACCATGGGCTTTCTGGGGCCCATCTTTTTTGCCGCCATTGGGCTGGAATTCGACGCCTCGAGCTTGCGGGACTGGAAGCTGGTTGCGGCCGTGCTAGTGGCGGCGTTTGCCAGCAAGATATTTGGAGGTTACCTGGGCGGGCGGCTGGCCAAAATGACGGGCCAGGAGAGCTGGACGCTGGGCATCGGGCTGAATGGCCGGGGGATCATGGAGTTGGTTATCGCCAGCATCGCGCTCGCCAGAGGATTTATCGACGAGCAGTTGTTTACCGTACTGGTCTTGATGGCCACGGTGACGACATTCGTGACGCCGTTCTTGCTGAAGAAAGCGTATGACGGATTGCCCGCTGAACCGGTAAAAGTCTCCGAGCCGGCGATTTGATGGGACGAATTGCCGCGCGGCGGAAAGCAGCGTAGAATCAAAATTGAATTCTCCGATCCTCGGAGCCTGCGGAAGAGAAAATCCATGGCGCCGAGGACGAGCCCGCGCTGTTGGACTGGCGCGGGAGACGTGTGCGAAACGAAATGCTTTCGCAAGCGTTCAGGGTTCGGGAGGAAACTCTCGAGCCTCCCTTCACGGCAAACCGTGATTTGGAAAGGAGAAACGCCGAAGACGCGACGCGTCTTGGCTTTTCCGCCCAACTCTCATCACGGAATTGGGCGTTTTTTATTTTAGCGGCTTGTTGAAAATTTGATTGGGAGGAACCTCAGGGGCTAAAGCCCCGAACAAAAGCACGGCTTTATGTCGGAGCTGGAAGCCCCGACCCACAAAACTTTCGGCATTTTTCAGCAATCTCTTAGACGAGCGCGCCGAGAAATCGCAAGGCACGCGGCAAGAATTAAGGCAAATAACGGCGCAGGGAAGAAGACGCAGGAAAACAATGGATCACCTGGTTGACAAATTCGGCAGGCAAATTACGGACTTGCGCGTCTCGGTGACGGATCGCTGCAATTTCCGCTGCGTGTATTGCCGGTCTGCCAATCCTGAAAACCACATGGCGGAGCACAACCTGCTCGGTTGGGATGAACTGGAGCGGCTGGCGCGAATTCTGGTGGGATTGGGGATTCGCAAAGTGCGCGTGACGGGCGGCGAGCCGCTGGTGCGTCCCGGCGTGGAGGAATTCATTTCGCGATTGCGCGCGCTGGGCGTTCCGGACATTTCACTGACGACGAACGGGCAACTGCTCGCGGATCGCTGCGAACGTCTGGTCGGCGCGGGCTTGAACCGCATCAACATCAGCCTGGATTCGCTGGACCGCGCGAAGTTCGAGAAAATCACGCGCACGCGGTCGTTTGATCGCGTGATCGCGGGGATCGATGCGGCGCAAGCGTCGCCGCTGCGTCCCGTGAAGGTGAACGCCGTGCTGGTACGCGGGCTGAACGATGATGAAGTCGAGGCGTTCGCGGAATTCGCGCGCGAGCGCGACTTGATCATGCGCTTCATCGAATTCATGCCGCTGGACGCGGACCGCGCATGGACGCGCGATCTGTTCGTGCCCGCGGAAGAGATTCGCCGGCGGATCGAAGCGCGCTGGCCGATGGTTCCGATTACGCACGAGCGCAGCGAAACAGCGCGGAAGTACCGCTTCGCGGATGGGCGCGGCGAAATCGGGCTGATCGCTCCCGTGTCGCAGCCCTTCTGTGGGTTCTGCTCGCGCATCCGGCTGACCGCCGACGGAAAGCTGCGGACGTGCCTCTTCAGCAAGGAAGATCACGATTTGAAAGAGCTGCTGCGCGGCGGCGCAAGCGACGAGGAAATCGTGGCCGAGATTCGTGGCATCGTGATGGAAAAGGAGGCCGGGCACCGGATCAACGAGCCTGATTTTGTTCCGCCTTCGAGGACGATGGTCTATATTGGTGGCTAAGCATTGGCCGCGCGTAACGGGCGGATCCACTGGATGGCCAAGCCAGGACCATGGCGGACGACGAACAAAGAATTTTCACGCTGACCGAGGCGGAGCGCACGCGAGCGGAGCTCGAACCGTTGTTGCTCGAAGCAATGGAGGAGCGGCGGCGCATGAGCGAGCTCGACGAAAAACTGGGCGAGCTGGCCACGCGCATACAAATGATGGGCGGGATGCGCTTCGATTACGACGAAGCGGCCAAACAGCGGCTGGAGCGCAACCGTCACGAAAAATCGGTGGAAACGGCGGTCGAACACATCAGCGCGACCGGATGCGTGGTGAAGGACCTCGACGCGGGCCTGCTCGATTTTCCCGCGCGTCTGAATGACGAGGATGTTTATTTTTGCTGGCGCGTGGGCGAGGATCGCATACGATTTTATCACCGGCAGGACGAAGGCTTCGCCGGGCGCAAGCCGATCGATCCGCGGGACGCCGACTATCACAACCCGATTCAATAATTGATGTCGCGGCGCGCTGACTGCGCAAAATTTCCGGCGCGCTGCGTTTTCTCCTCGAAAGGAAATTCGTGAGCGACTCCGTGACAAACCGCTTGAAGGATTCCGCGAGCCCGTATTTGCGCTCGGCGGCACATCAGCCCGTGGACTGGCACGAATGGGGCGAAGCGGCATTTGCCAAAGCGCGCGCGGAAGCGAAGCCGATTCTTCTGGATATTGGCGCGGTGTGGTGCCACTGGTGCCACGTGATTGATCGCGAGAGCTACGAAAATTCCGAGATCGCGGCGCTGATCAATCAATTCTATGTGGCGGTGAAAGTGGATCGCGACGAACGGCCGGATGTGGATTCGCGCTACCAAGCAGCCATTAGCGCGATTTCGGGGCAAGGCGGATGGCCGCTCACTGCATTCCTCACTCCAGACGGAAAGCCGTTTTTTGGCGGAACGTATTTTCCGCCGGAAGACGCGATGGGACGGCCGGGATTTAAGCGCATTCTCGTTGCCGTGGCGGAGGCGTTCCGTTCGAAGCGAAGCGAAATCGACAGCTCGGCGCTGGCGCTCGAAGAATCGGTGCGCCAAGCGGAAACTTTCACGAATGCGCACGGCGCGTTTGATCCGGGCGTGGTGCAGGCGATGGCCGAGTCGATCGCCGGACATTTCGATCCGCGCAATGGCGGCTTTGGAGACACACCGAAATTTCCACATCCTGCGGCGATTGATTTGCTGCTCGAGCTCGGGCAGGCTGCGCGCGATGCGAATCTGCTGCATATCGCGAATCGCACGCTTGAGAAAATGGCGCTGGGCGGCGTCTACGACCAGCTTGCGGGCGGATTTCATCGCTATTCCGTGGACGAGCGATGGTGCGTGCCGCACTTCGAGAAAATGTCTTACGACAATTCGGAGCTGCTGAAGAATTATTTGCACGTTTTTCAAGTCGCGAATATCAGAGCGGCTGGCGGCGCCGACGCGGCTGGCCAGGCGCAGCTTTTTCGCGCGACCGCCGAGGGAATCATCGGCTGGGTTTTCGACGTGCTGAGCGACCGCGAGCACGGCGGCTTCTACGCGAGCCAGGATGCGGATATTTCGCTCGACGATGACGGCGATTATTTCACGTGGACGGCGGACGAGCTGCGCGCCGCGTTGACGCCGGAAGAAGCGCGCGTGATGGAGGAGTATTACGACGTTGGGCCGGTGGGCGAGATGCATCACAACCCGGCGAAAAGTGTTCTGTGGGTGGCGAGCACGGTTGAAGATATTGCCAGGCGCAGCGGCATTAGCGAGAGTGACGCGCGGCTTGTGATTGCGCGCGCGAAAGGAAAAATGCTGGCGGCGCGCGCGAAGCGAACGGCTCCGGCCGTGGATCAGACGGTTTACGTGGGCTGGAACGCGATGTTCGTTTCGGCGTTTCTGGAGGCGTGGCGCGTTCTGGGGCGCGACGATTGCCGCGAATTCGCGTTGGAAACGCTCGAGCGGATTTTGGCGGACGCGTGGGACGAGAAGAAAGGTTTTTGCCATCGCGTACCGCAGTCCGGGGCGTCTGCGTCACGCGCAGATGCGAAACGTGTCGGCGGCCTGCTCGAAGATCAGGTTTTTGCGGCGGCGGCGCTCTTGGATGCGTATGAGGTGACGCTCGACAGGCGGTATTTCGCGATTGCCGAGCGCACCATGCAGCTTGCCATCGAGAAATACGGCGACGCGGAAGGCGGCGGATTTTTCGATCGCGCTTCCGACGCGCCTCCCATGGGCGGGCTCGAAGTGCGCCGCAAGGCGTTTCAGGATTCGCCGACGCCGAGCACGAATTCGGCGGCTGCCGTTGTGCTCGGGCGGCTCTACGGTTTCACGGGCAACTCGCTCTATCGCGAATGGGCGCAGCGGACGCTCGAAGCGTTTGCAAAACTTGCGCCGCAATTTGGACTTTACGCCGCGACGTACGGACTTGCGGCGGTGCTGCATTCGCGGCAGACGTTGCAAGTTGTGGTCACAGGCGCGGCGGGCGATGCGAAAGCGGCGGCGCTCGAAGCGGCGGCGAATTCCGCGTATCGCTTCGGCAAAGCCGTGCTGCGCGTCACGCCGGAGGCGATTTCGAGTGATGCGCTCGCGCCCGCGCTAAAGGAAACGATTCCGCATCTCTTCGCACGAGAACGCGCGAATGTGGCGCAGGGATTTGTGTGCGTCGGGACGTCGTGTCATCCGCCCGTCAGCGAACCCGAGAAGCTGATCGAGTTGCTGACCGCACCGAGCCTGCACGCAGCGGCGATTTAACAGCTTATAGAAAAACTGATTGGGAGGAACTTCAGGGGCTGAAGCCCACTAATTTTGCAGGCTTTGCATCGCGGCTAAAGCCGCGACCCACAAAGCCTTCGGCTCTTTTTCGACAGGCTGCTAGGCGCCTTGAATGGATCTGGATGTCGGGCAGGCTTTTGAAGCTGGTCTCTTATCATAGTAGCCCCTTATGACACCCACGCTGGAAACGGCGCGGCTTTTGCTGCGTCCCCTGGAGCTGGCCGACGCCGAGCAGACTCAAATTCTTTTTCCGCATTGGGAGATCGTGCGTTATCTGCGGAACGTGGTTCCCTGGCCATATCCAGCCGATGGCGCATTGCAATACGTTCGCGACATGGCCCTGCCGGCCATCGCGCGCGGCGAAGCGTGGCACTGGACGCTGCGGCTGAAGACCGAACCGGAGCAAATGATCGGCTTTATCAGCTTGATCAAAGGCGAAACGGAGAATCGCGGCTTCTGGCTTGGTTTGCCGTGGCAAGGGCGCGGCCTGATGAGCGAAGCCTGCGACGCGGTGACGGACTACTGGTTCAACGCGCTGAAATTTCCTGCTTTGCGCGTGCCCAAGGCCATCGCCAATGCGGCCTCACGGCGCATTTCGGAAAAGCAGGGCATGCGCGTGGTCGCAACCGAAGAGCGCGATTATGTTGGCGGGCGTTTCGCGACCGAGATTTGGGAGATCACTGCCGAAGAGTGGCGCGCGCGGCGAGGTTCGCGCGGCCGCTGAAGCGTGATTCTGAAGATCGAGTCGCCGCGAGCGCCGTGCCCTCGCTGATGCAATGCGAGATGCCTCGGCGCTCCGCGACTGTTCACAAATCAGGGCTTTGAAAGCAGATCGGCCTTCCCGGAATCGATATCCACCGGGAAAGAAACGTGTTCCTGGACGATGAGCCATTTTCCGCCGATCTTGCGAAAGACGTCGGTCACCCGGATGACAAGCTCCTTGCCGGTTCCGTCCTTCTGAGTGAAGTGAGTGGTTTCGATGTGGTGAGCATACGCGACTGGACCAACTACGGTGATGCTGAGATCGGACATCGTGTCCTTGACGGGTCCTGGGAATGCGGCGAAGAGCGATTCCCAGTCTTTCTTATAGCTCTCCCAACTCGGATATTCGCGAGGCGGCACGGCGTCGAAAACGAAGAGCTGGCTGCCCGGTGCGTAGTTCGCCATGATCGCATTTACGTCCTTGGCGTTGAAGGCTTTCAGGTATCGCTGTTCGAGCGCTTCGATCGCAGCTTTGCTGCTCATGGCGGGGCGCGCGGACATCTTGCTCTGAGCGACGGCGGGTCTGACCGCGCCCAGGAGGCATACGAGAGTGAAAAGGGTGATAACAGCACCATGGAATTTCCGCATAGTTGAAAGCTCCTTTCTAATTTAAATGGAAGTCCGGTGGAGTGTGGTGACACTACGCCCCTCCCTGCGAAACTGTCAAGTGCTGCGTATAAGTTGCCGCCGGTACGACGCGATGCGATAATGGCATTTCATCACGAGAGTTGAGCCAGCTTGTTGCGGAAGTTTTTTGCTGGGCGGGGGAGAAAAAATCATGGCGTTGAGAGATGCGTGGATTGAAAAGCGGCTGCAAACGGCAGGCGTCAACGGGAATCGTAAGGTCTCGCAGATGCACTATGCGCGGTTGGGAATCGTCACGGAAGAGATGGAGTACGTCGCGAAGCGCGAGAAAATTACGCCGGACCTGGTGCGCGACGAAGTCGCGCGCGGACGCGCCATCATTCCCGCGAACATTCATCATCGGAATCTGGAGCCGATGGGCATCGGCGTGGCGTTCAAATGCAAAATCAACGCCAATATCGGGAACTCGGCAACCACCTCGAAGATCGAGGACGAGCTTGAAAAGCTGCACCGCTCGGTGCACTACGGTTCCGACACGGTGATGGATCTTTCGACCGGCGGCGACATCCCGAAAATCCGCAAAGCAATTATCGACGCCTCTCCCGTGCCCATCGGCACCGTGCCGATTTACGAAGCGCTTTCGCGCGTGCGGCGCACGGAAGATTTGACGATCGAGCTGATGCTCGAAGTGATCGAAGAGCAGGCCGAGCAGGGCGTCGATTACATGACGATACACGCGGGCGTGCTGCGCGAATTTTTGCCCATGGTGCGCAACCGGATCACGGGAATCGTCAGCCGCGGCGGGGCGTTGCTGGCCGTGTGGATGAGCCATCACAAAAAGCAGAATTTTCTGTACGAGCACTTCGAAGAGATTTGCAAAATTTTCAAGAAGCATGATGTGAGCTTCTCGCTCGGCGACGGCCTGCGGCCGGGATCGCTCGCCGATGCGAGCGATGAAGCGCAATTCGCGGAGTTGAAAGTGCTGGGCGAGTTGACGACGAAAGCGTGGGAACACGATGTGCAGGTGATGATCGAAGGCCCGGGGCACATCCCCATGGACCAGATCGAGCTGCAGGTGAAAAAAGAAAACGAAATGTGCCACGAAGCTCCGTTCTATACGCTGGGGCCACTGGTGACGGACATTGCGCCCGGCTACGACCACATCACCAGCGCGATTGGCGCGGCGATGATCGGTTGGCACGGCGCGTCGATGCTGTGCTACGTCACACCGAAAGAACATCTGGGATTGCCGAACGCGGATGACGTGCGCCAGGGCGTGATTGCGTACAAAATCGCGGCGCATGCGGCGGATGTGGCGCGGCATCGTCCGGGCGCGCGGGATCGCGACGACGCTTTGAGCTATGCGCGATTTTTGTTCGACTGGGAAAAGCAGTTCGATCTTTCGCTCGACCCGGCGACGGCTCGCGCAATGCACGACGAAACGCTCCCCGACGATTTTTACAAGGACGCGAAGTTCTGCTCGATGTGCGGACCGAAATTCTGCTCGATGAATCAGACGCAGCTCGCGGAAGCGAACGACGGACTGGATCAGCAGGAGCGCCAGGAGAAATTCGTGAAGCTGCTGGCGAAAGTCGAAGGGTAGGCGCAATCCAAGCGGAACTTTTGCACGTGCCGGTGCGTAATTCCAGATAGAGAGGTGCGCGTATGGGCTTAGCGATTCTGGTGGCGATGTATTTTCTGCCGTCGATCATCGGCCACAACAAACACGATGCGCTGGGCATCTTCCTGGTGAATTTCTTTCTCGGCTGGACGGTTATCGGATGGGTTGCGGCGATGTTCTGGGCATGCACGTCGCGAACATGCGCGCCGGTGTTCATGGCCGCCGGGCCGGGAAATTACTGCCATCAATGCGGCGCGCCGTTCATGCCCGTGGCGCGGTTTTGCTCCGGATGCGGCAGGGCCGTCTGAACTTGCGTCGCGATATTGCGGTGCCCGCGATTTACGGGCCTTCGGCCGATGAAGGAGGAATGTAGCGCGCGGATAACGATGGCGGAAACCACAGAGAACGAAAACCTTCGCGAAGAATTCAACCGCTGGGCAGAGGCAGGCAAGGGCGAGAGCATGGAGACGGAGCATCGTCCCATCGTCGAGCCTGTGCTCGAGATGATGAAGCTCGGGCCGAGCGACAGAGTTCTCGATGTGGGCTGTGGCGGCGGATGGCTGGTGCGCGAAATCGCGGCGCGCGTGCCGAAGGGCCACGTGCTCGGGATGGACGTTTCCGACGAGATGGTCAACCGGGCACGGCGTGGCGCCGTTGGCTTGCGCAACGTTGAATTTTCGGTCGGCGGCGTGGATTCCATTCCTCGCGATGCGAATTCTTTCGACAAAGTAATCTCTGTTGAATCGTCTTACTACTGGCCCGATCCGGCGGCGGGGATTCGCGAGATTTTTCGCGTGCTGCGTCCGGGCGGCTCGGCGTGGATTCTGATCAACTACTATCGCGACAATTTGTATTGTCACCAGTGGAGCAAGACTTTCGCGATTCCGACGCATCTCTTCTCGGCGGACGAATGGGCTGGAGTGTTTCGGAGAGCGGGCTTCACGGCGGTGGCGCATCGGCGCATCGCTGATCCCACGCCCGCGCCGGAAACCTACACGGGCCGGTGGTTCCGCGACGCCGCGGAGCTTGCGTCGTTTCGGCGCGAAGGCGCACTGCTCATTCACGGCACAAAGGCCTAGTTTTGCCCTGTCTCTTGGTCAGAACTGAAAGCTCACCGTGCCGTAGGTCGAAAGCGGCGCACCGGGATACGCGAGTATGTATCCAGCGTTCGTTGTGCCGAAATACCCGCCGCTAGATATGTATTCGTATTCGTTATACTTCTTATTGAACAGGTTCTGGAAGGAAACGCTTAAATTCACGAATTTAATCGGCGAGGCAGTAAAGGAAAGATTCGCCGTGGTGTACGACGGCATGGTAGCGGTGTCGGGAGCGCCGGTCTGGTTATTGAAAAGGTGTTGAGAGCCCAAGTAAATGACCGAGAAACGAGGCTCGACGACGAGGCGATCGTGGCGCTCGATTCCGTAGTATACCCCCGCGTTGAAGGTGGCGTCCGGGACGTAGGACACCGGCAGATTGTTATACGAGAGGCAGGACAATCCTTGCGCCTGGCACTCGGCAATGCTGGGCCCTCCGACGATGTAATTGGTGAAGTTCGAGGTCTCCGCGTTGACGTTGACGAAAACATGCAGGTTCGCGGCGGGGTCATCGTCGAAGTACGCGTTCACTCCATGATAGGCCGAACTGCCGCCGCCTGAAATCTGAACTCCGGCTGCCGTTTCAAAGTCAACTTCCTGATTGGTGTAATCAATATGGTAGTACGCGAGGCCGAGAATCATGTTTTTGAGCGCTGGGGCGTCCCGGAAATGCATTTTGAACCCGACTTGGCTATACGCGCCTTTCGCCAAACTGTAAAAATTGGGATCAACTTTCTGGAACATCCCGCCGCCTCCGCCGACCGAGGGTGAACGGAACTGCGTAGAGTAGCCGCCATAGACGGTCAGCCAGGGCAGCGCCATCAAGCCCGCGCTGATGGAAGGTTCCACATCGCTGCGAGTGGCGTGCGCGCCGCAAAGGGAACCCTGTTCGGTCGTGTTCGGAGGGCCGAAGAGGTTGTGGTATGGGTCAGAATTGACAGAGTAGAGCGAGCAATGCGTGCTGAGCACCACTCCGGGGGCAAAATTGAAGTCGTGCTGGGCTTGATCGGAGTAGCCCGTGCGAAAGCCAACCCACCGGACCCCGGGAGTGATGTGCAGCTTCGGAATGGGGTGAAAATCGTCTTGCGCGAAGAAAGCGACGTCGTCCTGATCAAAGTAGCCGGAGCGAATCCTCCCGCCAATGTTCACCGTTCCGGTGGCGCCGTTCCCGCCGAGGGTCGGGTCGTAGAAGTTATTCCGCGTGTTGTAAATCTCGTGAATGAAGTAGCTGCCTAGGGAGAAGGTATTTAAGGGCAGAGCCTTCGAGAGCGAGATTTGATCTCCAAAAGCGTCGCTGTAGGGATTATTCCATTCGTTGGTCTGGCCGGAGCCTGGCGCGCCGGCGAAGATATCATTAAGGCGCCTGTGGAAGCGGTGGATGTGCATGAACCACGTCATATTGGAAAGCGTAGTCGTGGAATTCAGGAGAAGATTTTCGCGGCCATAGAGAATCCACATCTCATTTGTATCGTATTTGTTGTACGCATCGAAGGGCATGGTGCTGTAGAAACCGCTGGTCGCTTCGCTATAGCTCTGGCCGTTCGGTTCGATGATGCCCTGGTCGGTCAGAGGAATCACTTGCGCGCGGTAACCGCCGCTTTTGGCGAAGTAGCTGCCCAGCTCGAAGCTGCCGGCCGAAAACATCCGTATCGTCTTCACGAAGGCTGCGCCGTCGCTGCCGTGGTTTGCAAAACCGTCCGGAGCCTGACGAAAGCTGTCGCCGCTGCCCACGCCTCCGCCGATCACCGTTGACCAGCCATGGAACCCGCCCGTATTCGCGACGAAAGCGATGTTCTTCTGGTTGTAGCTGCCGTAAGTGGCGGCGACGCTGATGTGACGGCTCACCGTGGGTTGAATCGGCGTGAATTCAACCTGACCGCCCACGTTGTTGTACCAGCGGTCGGCTGCTGACCCTGGCCCATAGGTGACCGCCAAATTCTGCATGAGGAGGTTCTGCGGCATGGTGGCTGATTGCCACAAACCAGTGGCCACATCGGAGATGGGTACGCCATCGAAAGTGATTCCAAGCGATCCCGGCCCAGTGAAGCCTGTGTTCTCGCCGGCCCAGCCCTGCTGGATGCCGTTCAACTGTATCGTGTATTTCGTCGCACCCGTTTGTCCATATCCTATGACGTTAGCGCCGGGCGTGTACGCAATCATCTGCGCTCCACCGGCGACAGGGCCCGCGGCGTCGAGTTGCTTGCGATCCAAGACGCGAATGGACTGATTGGAGAGCAGTACATCGGTGCGAGTGGGCATGGGCCTGGCACCGGGTACCACGGTCCCGCGCACGACCACGGACTGCGACAAGGTTGCGATTGACATTTTGGCATTGACAACGGCGGACTGTTCCGTCGACAGTGAAACCTGCTGCGTAAACGGGTTGAAACCCGTCTTTTCCACCGTCACCAAGTACCGATCCGGCTCCAGATTGCTGATGCGGAACTGGCCGTCCGCCCCGGTTCTTGTCCGAGCCACGGCCCCGGATGTGAGATTGCTGACCGAAACACTGGCGCTGGCAATCGCGGCACCGGACTCATCCACTGCCTTCCCGCTGATGGCACCCTGCCCCGCTGCCCAAGCCAGAAACACACACAAGAACACAGCCACACATACACCCAGAATCCTGCGCATTAATGCCACCCCTTTGGACGTCTGAGAAATTTTTTTCCGTGAGCCGACACGGAGACTGAAAACAGGCACCGACACGGGGAGTTTTGCGTTGGAAAGTTGCCCTTGGATTAGCGCAGCGTCAATTCTCGGTTACAGTCCGCGTGGAACGACGAATTGCGAATTTGGAACGCGAAAATAACCTTGGCCAACCGAGTCCAACAAACTGATCACGAGCGTGAGAACAAGGATCTGTTGTTCACCGCACGTTCGATTTGATTTGGCCCCGCAGCATGGCTATACTCTCCACCCTGGCCAGGCCGTACGCGGCCGGCTCATCTCAAACCAATAAGGCGACGTCAACCAATGGCATTTGAACGCGCGGCGAAAATCGACGAAATTCCCGCGGGGCAGATCCGGGAATTCCACGTGGGCGGGAAGGCGGTAGCGGTCGCGAACATTGAAGGTAAACTGTTTGCGATCAGTGGTATATGCCTTCACCACGGCGGCCCTTTGGGGGATGGCGAGCTCGATGGCGCGCTGGTCAGTTGCCCGTGGCATGGGTGGCAATATGACCTCACAACGGGCAAGCTGGCGCAACAGCCCACCGACGGAGTGCCGTGCTACCCCGTGGAGGTGCGCGGCGAAGAGGTTTTTGTGGACGTGGGGTGACGCCGGTGCTGCTGGCTGGGCATTTTCGTCGGCAACTTCACTTTTTCATTGTTTCTCGCGCGCTTCCATGTATAGTTCGCCAGTTACAGCCCGTCTATGACTCGCCCCGTTACCAGACCACATCATTGGCTGCTGGCCGTTGACCCGCGCATCTATCACTGGGACACTCTGTTCGTGAAAGGGAAGGAGATGTGGCGCCACGCGGGCAACAAACCCGACGCGCTGCGCCAGCTCAAGCAGATGCGCAGGGGCGACCGCGCGCTTTGCTACCACGGCAAGCCGGAGTATGCGCTCTATGCGATTGCGGAAGTGACGCGCGATCCCTATCCGGACCCGCACGATCCAGAGGCGAAGCAACTGGTGATTGATCTGCGCGCGCTCGAACGCCTGCCCCGGCAGATCGGCCTGGCGGAGTTGCGCGAGGAGCGGTCGCTGCGCAAAGTGAAATTCCTGAAGAATCCGCGCCTGACCATCTCTCCGCTGCTGGCGGAAGAGTACGCCGAAATTCTGCGGCTCGCCGGCATTGTCGCGACCCCCGGCATTCCTCTGCCGTAGCCTGCGCCGCAGACTGAATTCCCCTGGCGAAAATCAGAAATGGAATTACCATAGCGCCGGGATAAGTTGCGTTCGTACTCTATTGCAGAAGGAAGCAAAAGGAGGAACAGTGAGAAAAATTCCGATTTCCGCGCGAGGAATGGTTTTGTTTGCGGCTTTGGCGATGGCGGCATCGCTTGGCGCGCAAGCTAACAAAAGCGAAAAATTATGCAGCGAGCTCGCGGGCATTCCCTCGGGGCGAACGCGCGTGATCGACATGACCTACGCGATCAACGGCCATTCGCCCGCGTGGCCCGGCGACAAGCACCCGTTCACGGCGGTGGTGGTGGCGACGCCCGCGAAGCAGGGCTACTTCGCCCGGAAATTCACGATGCTCGAGCACTACGAAACGCACATGGACGCGCCCGCGCATTTCCCTCCGGGAAAAGAGACGCTGGATCAGATCCCCATTCAGAAGTTTTTCGGCCCTGGCGTGGTGATTGACGTTCGGGACAAAGTCGCCAAGGACGCCGATTACCGGCTGAGCGTTGCGGATATTCAGGCATGGGAAGCGCGGTATGGGCGCATCCCCCCCGGAGCGATTGTGATGTTGCGAACCGGCTGGAGCTCGCGCTGGCCAAACGAGAAGCTCTACCGCAACATGGATGCGAAGAAGGTGATGCACTTTCCGGGCTATTCCGTGCCCGCGGCGAAATTTCTGATTGCGCGGCATGTCAGCGGGCTGTGCATCGACACACTGAGCATTGACTACGGACCTTCGGTGCATTTTCCCGTTCATCACACGACGTTGCCCGCTGGGCTCTTTCATATCGAAAATATCGCCAACCTGGATAAGTTGCCGCCGACAGGCGCGTTTATTATTGCGGCGCCGATAAAACTCGAAGGCGGATCGGGCGGTCCCGTGCGCGTGTTCGCCATCCTGCCGGATTGAAGGAATCGCACGCGCGGTGACGCGGGCGCGGTGTGACCGGAAATGAGTGGTTAACGCTGCGTTCCCTTTCACCGTTTGCGAAATAAGGACAAAATCGTACCTCAGGGGCTAAAGCCCTGAACAAAAGCATGGCTTTATGCCGGGGCTGAAAGCCCCGACCCACAAGGTGAGGTTTTTTCGCAAACTGTTTAGTTTTTGTTTTGCTGACTCCCCGCGGCATTTTTTCTCGAGGAACGCATTTGCCGGAGTTGCCCGAAGTCGAAACCGTGGTCCGCGGATTGCAGACGCTGCTGCGCGGCCGCGCGATATTGGGCGTTCGGATGGGCAAGACGGATTTCATCGACGATCCGGAGGCGCTCGAACAAAATGCTCCGGGCTGCCGCGTGATGGAAATTCGGCGGCGCGGCAAATTTATTGTTTTATTTCTGGAAAGGGATCGCTCCACGCAAATCGCGAGCGGCGCCGCGATGGAACGGTTTCATTTGATCGTTCACCTGGGCATGACGGGGCAGCTCACCGTGCGCCCGAGCGCGATGCCATCGCCGCCGCATACGCACGTGTGGTTTTCGCTCGATAATGAATGTGAACTTCGGTATACGGACCCGCGCCGCTTTGGGCGCATGGCGCTGGTGCCAGAATCCGGCAGCGAAAATATACTTGGCGCGCTGGGCGTCGACGCGCTGGAAGCAAGCGAGGGGGAATTTCGGAGCAGGCTGGCGGGCCGGCGCGCGCGCGTGAAAGCGCTGCTGCTCGATCAGCGCGTGCTGCGCGGCATGGGCAACATTTACACGGATGAAAGCCTGTGGCATGCGCGGATTCATCCGGCGCGTCTGGGCGCCGCGCTGAACCATGAAGAAGTGACGCGGCTCAACCGGGCGGTGCGAAAAGTGCTGCGCGCGGCGATTCGGCTGGGCGGATCGTCCATTTCCGATTACGTGAATGCCGAGGGCGAACCGGGCGAATTCCAAATTCGCCATCGCGTGTATCAGAGAGAGGGCAAGAAGTGCGCGCGATGCGGGACGCAAATCCACCGCATGATTGTTGCGGGGCGCAGCAGCTATTTTTGTCCAAGGTGCCAGCCGGCTCCGCGCCATCGCCGCTCGAAGAAAAGCCGCTCGGCGGCGATTTCCCGGCGCAAGCGCGTCAGCGCCAAAAATAAATCAGCGCGGCGCCGGCGAGGCTGAAAATCGCGCCGTAGAGAAAGCCGGCCGCGGGCGCCACCATGCTCCACAGCGCGCCGACGATGACGCTGGAGGCGAAATCTCCGATCCCATTTACGGTCGCCAGCACGCCAAATCCCGTGCCACGAATTCCCGTGGCGAGCAGCCCGGCCGCAAGCGATTTTTCGAGTCCCTGCTGGATGCCAATATGAATGCCCGCCAGCACGAACAGAACCGCGAGCCAGGCCAGCGTTGACGGCGCAAAAATGAAGCCGACACACATCACCGCAGCCACGCCATAACCGACCGCGAGAAGCTCGCGCTTGCCGATGCGATCCGCGAGCGCGCCGGCGGGATAGGAAACGGTGGCGAAAACGACGTTGTGCAGCGTGTAAAGGCCAATGGCCAGCGTTGCGGCGCGCGCCGCGCCATAGTGAGGCGTGAGGATCTGACTCGCGCGCAAGATGAGCAGCGTCGGCGCGAAGTCCCCCATGCCATGTGCAAAGACTCCCACAAGAAATCTGCGAAAACTGACGGGAAGCTGCCGCAAGCCGTGCAAGAAACTGAACGGCTGATAGTTGGTTACGGACTTGCCGGACGGCACGAGCCACAGAAACGAAATAGACGCGACCAGGCCGGGAACAATCGTCCATTCGAGCGCCGTTCGTACATTCCAAAGCGCCACGAACGCGAGGGCGGTCAGCGGTCCAGCGACCGCGCCGATGGTATCCATGGCGCGCTCGAATCCGAAGGCGCGTCCGAGTTGCGAGTGCGGCACGGCGTCGGCGAGCAGCGCGTCGCGCGAGGGACTTTTTGCGCCGCGTCCCAGCCAGCCAACCACGCGCAGCACCAGAATAAACGGCCAACTTTGCGCGAGAGCGTAAGCAAACGTGGTCAGACTGACGATGATGTAGCCGCCGGAGGCGACGGGTTTGCGCCACGCGGGACGGTTCGCGATGTGCCCGCCGGCGAGTTTCGCGAAACTCGAAAGGCCGTCGGCCACGCCTTCGATGATGCCGAGCGCGATGGCCGGCGCGCCGACGAGCGCGAGCAGCGCGGGCAGCAGCGAAGTCGCCGCTTCGTGTCCCCAATCGGAGAAAAGATTGGCGAGGCCAATTCCAAAGACGCCACGCGTGAGCCACGATTCGCGCAGAGGTTGGATGGGAATGTCCGGGGTATTCACGGCAGAAAGTTAGCGCGCCGCCTTGCCGGCGATGTCCGCGGCGCGCGCGGCGGGAATGGAAGCTGCAAAAACGCGCCCGGCCCAATCGCCGCGGCCGCGCTCATCGAGCCATAGCACGCGTTCGCGCACACCGGCGAAAACAGGACCATCGAGAAGTTCATTCAGCAACTCGTGGATGCGCTGCTGGAAGGCGCGATCCTCGGAACGGAAACCGTCCGGCTGGATTTCCCCGGCAAGCGGAGGCACACCGGCCAACAAATCGTACGTCTGCATCCACCACGCGAGCCAGGACTCCAGTTGGGGCTGGCGGCCGAATTTATTCACCAGATAGCAGTAGTTATCGAGAACAGAACGGTCGCAAACCACGTGCGGCGCGTGCCGCGAGGCGTCGAGTTCCGCCGCAATCTGCGCGTGCAGAATCCAGAGCTGGCCCTCGAGCGTGGTCGCCGCATTCACGGGAAACGGAGAACGGCGAGCGACCTCCGTGACCATCTCGACGTTTTCGCCTGCTTTTTTTAGCAATGAACAAATTTCGTAGGCCAGCGTGGTTTTTCCAACGCCATGTGTTCCGATGAGGGCGAGTTTCAAATTTTTGCGCCTGTGAGGATCAATCTTGTTTCTAACACAGTTTGCGCCTGCGGCCAAACCGCCAGCGAGCTTTCGCTTTCAAAACGGGACGATCAGAATAGGGAATGAGAGGACTTAGCTGGCGGAGGCGGCGAGCCACGCGTCGAGGACGCGCTGCTGCTCGGGCGCGACATTTTCAAACACGATGCCCATGCCGAATTCGACATGCACGTGAAGCACGCGCCCGGCCGATTCGAACACTTTCCCATCCTTGCTCAGGCGCACACGCACTGCTGTATCCTCGGCGAAGGGATTCAGCGCGCCCGTGTAGCAGCCGCCCGAACTGAGCTGCGTGGTCTGCGCCGTTATGCGCTCGCCCGACTTGATCTCCACCAATTCCGCCAGCGCCACGAACGGGAAGCGATGCGCCAGACGCCGATTCGCGCTCGCGCCGCCTTGATCTTGCTGCGAATTGTCCAGCGATGAATTCGATGGCCGGTCAGCCATTTTTCATGTCCTTGGTTGAATTACCCGCCTCGCGCTGCCTCCAACATAACCGCACGGCTTGTTTTGGGCAATAGAACCCGTGCAGAAAGGTACCTGCCTCGCTGCCATTTTGGCTGTTGACCCGGGCGGGTCAAATCCGGGAAACTATTGGCTTGCGACCGGGCGCGGAACGAAGCCAAAAGGCCCGCCAAGCACGCCCCGCAACAAGGACAGACAATGAACTCGCCCATGGGTGAACTGCTTCCTCCGACAAGATTGATGCTGACGCCAGGCCCGTCGTGTATCGACCCGCGCGTTTATCGCGCCATGTCCACGCCCATCGTGGGGCACCTTGATCCGTGGTTTTTGGAAATGATGGGCGACGTGCAGGTACTGCTGCGCCAGGTGTTCCAGACGCAGAACCGCTTGACGTTTCCGATTTCCGCGTCGGGTTCCGGCGGGATTGAAGCAGCAGTTCTGAATCCGCTGGAAGCGGGCGATGAAGCGATCATCTGCGTCAACGGCGTCTTCAGCGAGCGCATGGCGCTTATCGCGGAGCGCACTCCGGCGAAAATTATTCGCGTGGAAGCGCCCTATGGAAAGCCCTGCGATCCCGACGATGTGCGCCGCGCGGGCAAGGGAAAGAAAATCAAAATTCTCGGCGTGACGCACGGCGAAAGCTCGACTTCAGTGGTAACGAATCTCGATAATATGCGCAAAGTGGCGGACGAACTGGGTGCGCTGCTGGTGGTCGATACAGTCTCGACGCTGGCGGGCATGCCCGTCGACGTCGACAAAACAAAAATTGATATTTGCTTCAGCGGCTCGCAGAAGGCGCTGAGCGCGCCTCCGGGAATGTCTCCCATCACGGTGAGCGCACGCATGGAAGAAGTGCTGCGCGCGCGGAAGAGTCCCGTGCAGAGCTGGTATTTCGATTTGACGACGACGATGAATTATTGGGGCAAGGAGCGCACATATCATCACACGGCGCCGATTTCCCTGGTGTTCGCGCTGCGCGAGGCGCTGCGGATTGTCCTGGAAGAGGGATTGCCGGCGCGCTGGGAACGCCACAAAGAAAATCGCGACGCGCTTGTCGCTGGCCTCGAGGCCATGGGCCTTGAACTTTTCGTCGAGAATCCCAAGGACCGCCAGGTCACCGTCACGGGCATAAAAGTGCCTCAGGGAATCGAAGATGCCAAGGTTCGCGGACAATTGCTGAACGAATTCAATATTGAAATTGCCGGCGGGTTTGGGCCAATCAAGGGCAAGCTGTGGCGCGTTGGGTTGATGGGCTACGGATGCCAGAAAAATAATGTGCTGATATTCCTCGCGGCGCTGGAAAAGTGCCTGCTGGATCAAGGTTTTCGTCTTTCGTCTGGCGCGGGCGTGGGCGCGGCGATTCGCAGCTATTCGGATGCGCACGCGGCGATGGCGGGGCACAAGTAATGAGCACAGGTGCAGTCACGCGCATTCCGAATCAAGGCGCGATGAGCGATTTCGTGCGGCCCTTCGAAGTGGCCTCGAAGATGACGGATATGGTTTACCGCTGCCGGTTTTCGCATTGCTGGAATGGGATTGCGACGCGGCACGCGGACACAATCGATTGCAAATTTTACGTTGACGGCAAAGGCGTGGTGCTCGGGCTCACGCATACCGCATTCATCGAATTCTCGGATCGTGCGAAACGCAATTTAACCGACCGCGAAGCGAGCTTCATCGCTGCCGAGTATCTGCGCGAGCGGCTCGAGCAGGAAGATGAGCACGAGTTGTACGATGTGACGCATGCAGACGTGATGCGCATCATCGGCAAGCTGAAAATTCGCTAAGGCCGCGCTCCCCGCACGGCTGGCCCGTGGTCAGGGCTGTTATTCCTCTTATCCCTTGTTGTGTTTCGTATGCGTCCTTTTCGCCACTCTGTCCGTATATTGAAATGTATGATGGGCGCGGCAGCCATTTCGATGGAGGTGCAGGTGGGTCTCGAAGCGGAAGTCGCAAGGCTTCGACGCGGAGACCTGGACGCGCTTGCGGAGATGGTCACGCGTTACCAGAATCGCCTCTACCGGTATTTGCTGCGCATGGTGCGGCAGCCAGCCGAAGCGGAAGACCTCTTTCAGCAGACCTGGCTGCGCGTCGCCACACAAATCCGCCGCTTCGATCCACACAGAAATTTCGAAGCGTGGCTCTTCACTTTGGCGCGCAATTTAGCCATCGACCACCTGCGGCGAGTGCGTCCGGAAAGCCTCGACGAGCGTGGAGAGAATGATTATTCCGCAACGCCTGCTTCGCTGCGGGCCTCGGGCCCGGCGGCGCTCGACGTGGTGATCGCCCGCGAGCGCGCGCAGCAGATTGCCGAGGCCATGGATGTCCTGCCGGTGATGTACCGGGAAGTTCTCGCGCTGCGATTTGAAGAAGAAATGAAGATCGAGGAAATCGCCGAGGTTTTGAATGCGCCGCTTTCGACGGTGAAAAGCCGCCTGCGCCGCGGCCTAGAGAATCTCCGCGAAGGGCTTGAAGCGCGTTTTCCGAAAACAGAGTGGCAGTGAAGAAAAGCGGGGCGACGGGCATTTCAGAGAACGAGTGAACAAATGACCGCACACGACGAAATTCGCGAACTTCTATCCCTCGCGGCAGCAGGCGCGCTCAGCGCGGACGAAGATCGCCGACTGGCAGTTCATCTCCGCTCTTGTTCTGCATGCGCTGCCGAACTCGCCTCGTGGCAGGCAATCGGAGTGGAGCTTCGCCGCATCCTGACGCCGCAAGCCCCGGCGGCTCTGGTGGTTCGGACCATCGCGCACGCGCAGATGCGCTTCGCGGAAGAATCCGATCGTCGCTCCGAGCGCAGAGTACTCGCACTGGTCATCGTGTTTTCTTGGGCTTTCGTAGCAGTCAGTTGGCCTGTAGCGCAACTTTTGGGCCACGGATGGATGAGCTTGTTCGGCCTTGGCTTCGAGCAAGGCTGGAAGAATTTCGCCGTGTTCACGGCGCTGTGTTGGCTTGGCGGCGCCGCTGCCGCGATCGTCCTGGCAAATCGTCGCCAGCACGAGAGGAGACTCGCGTGAGCTTTCGCAAGGAACTCCGCGTAATCCCGCGCACCGCGTGGATTATCGCGTCCATTTTTTATGCAGGAATGGCAATCCTGTTGTGGTTTCTGGTTCCGACCGATCATGAAATGTCGCACTGGCCGCAGGCCGGACGGCTTGCCTTCATATTCCTAATGCCATTGTTTCTTTTCCTCATCATTTCGCTCTATGGCTATATCTATGGCGACGCGAAGCGCCGCGGGATGCGCTATGTGATGTGGACGCTCCTTGCGATCTTCGTTCCCGACCTCATTGGCGTCATTATCTATTTCATTCTGCGCGATGCACTGCCGACCGATTGCCCCACTTGCCACAATGCCGTACCCTCGAAATTCACTTTCTGCCCTCACTGCGGCAACGCATTGAGCCCGTACTGTCCGCAATGTGGCAAAAGCGTGGAGCGCGCGTGGACGAACTGCGGCTACTGCGGCGCAAAAATCCCCTCCTAGGCCCAGAACGCGACGCTAGAAACCACGGAACAATCCCAAATACTGTTTTGGGCATCCACGATGTCGGTTCGCCGGAGAGATTGAAGTGACTCGCAACCGGGTCCGGCAGATCCTTCCATTCGCGCGCGCGACGAACAATGCCAGCACGAACGCCCATGGCAAGAATCCCAATGCCTTCAGCACATTTATCACTTGAACCGCCGCGAGCCGATGCTATCTTAGCGCGGGAACATTGCGGGCGGCGAACGCGTATCTAGCTACGCAAGCCCGAAGGTTGGGGGCGGCGATGTTTCGCGCGAGGAGACGGGAATACAAATGCCCAGGCAATCATTCGGTCCAACCATGCCGCTGCTGAGCGGCTCAATCACGCCGCCGGGAATTTCGTCTTCCGGCAGCGCGCCGCCTGATCCGAGCGAGCCGGAATCCGCGCTGCACCGAACCTTCTTCGGACCCAACGGGCTGCGCGCGGGATGGCGGCTGCTGATTTTCGCGGCGATCCTGGCGATATTTATCGCAGGTTTCCAGTACGGCGGGAAACTTATCGAGCACGGCCGGCCGCCACAGCGAACATTTTCAGCAGCGACAATGATGATCGGCGAAGGCATCATCTTCGCCATTTTGTTGATTGCAAGCTGGATCATGGCGAAGATCGAAGGCCGCACGATCGGCGATTACGGCTTGCCGTGGCGCGAGGCGTTCCAGAAAGAATTTTGGCAGGGCGCGATGGTGGGTTTCGCGGCGCTGACGATTCTGCTGGGGACGCTGCGCGCGCTGGGCGTTTTTTCTTTCGGCGCGCTGGCGCTGGACGGCGGGACGCTCGTGAAATTCGCCGCGCTCTGGGGTCTGGCGTTTGTGCTCGTCGGGTTCACGGAGGAATTTTCGCTGCGCGGCTACCCGCTGTTCACGCTAACGACGGGCATAGGGTTCTGGCCGGCGGCGATTTTGCTGTCCGGCGCGTTTGGCGCGCTGCATCTTGGGAATCACAGCGAAGACTGGCTGGGCGCGCTGTCCGCGGGATCTTTCGGTTTTCTCTTTTGCCTGATCCTGCGCCGCACGGGTGATTTATGGATGGCGATTGGATTTCACGCGGCGTGGGATTGGGGCGAGACGTTTTTTTACGGCGTGCCCAACAGCGGCCTGAGCGCGCCGGGCCACATGCTGGATCCGAGTTTTCACGGCGCGAAAATATTGACCGGAGGATCGGTTGGGCCGGAAGGCAGCGCGTTCTGCTTTGTGATTCTTATTTTGTGTTGGTTGCTGTTCCATTTCTGGCTGCGCGACGCGAAATATCCGAATCCCGCGGCGCTGGGCGCGAATCCGCGAAGGAGGTCGATATGAAACGGAGTTTGTTGCTATTACTCATCTGCAGTGCCGCATTCGCGTTCGCGCCAATGCTGGCGGCGGGCGGCCAGCCGCTTTCTCCCCAGCTTCAGAAACTGGACGTTTCTTTGGGCCGCTGGGTGTTTCACGGCAAGACGCGGAAAACGGCGTCCGGCAAGCCGGGCTCATGGACCTGGAACGAGGATTGCCGCTGGTCTCCGAACCATCTCTTTCTGGAGTGCACGTTCAGCAACGTCTGGTCAGGCAAAGCCGTCGAGTCGCTTGTGGTGGACACCTATAACAGTGTGGATCACAGCTACTGGCATTACGAGCTTTATGCGAGCGGGGAACACGGCAGGAAACCGTTCGTTTCGCGCATGGAGATCAAGGGCAACACGTGGATTGAATACGGAGAGAAGGCGGTCCCAGGCAAGAAGGCCGGCGAGCGCATCATCTACCGGTGGGAATCGTCCAGCCGCGTCAGCGTGGCGATTGAAAATTCCAAGGATGGAGTGCACTGGGTGGCCGTCGATCAGGGCGAAGGGGTCAAGCAGCAATGAAGCTGCGCGCGTCGAAGGGTCAGCCGCGGACGAGCGATTCGAGCGCAGCCTTGTCCCGGATGATTAGCGTGGAGCCTTTTAGGGTGAGCAGCCGCTGGCTTTTGAATTTCGCGAACAGACGAGTCACCGTTTCCCGGGACGTGCCGAGGAGCTGCGCAATCTCTTCGTGCTTCAGCGTGACCGTGACGCGGATTCCATCTTCGACCGGTTTCCCGGCCGCGGCCCATTGCAGGAGAAGCCGGGCGAGTTTCTCCGTGGCGGAATGGGAGACCCCGAGGGTGTGGACCGTCTCATAGGCCGAATGATACTGGTTGCTGAGCAATTGCGCCGCGCGCAGGGCGACTTCGCCATTGTTTTCGAGAAGCTTGAGAAGATCCGCGCGCCGGATAAAATTGGCCTGCGCGGGCTCGATCAGTTCCGCCGTCGCCAGGCAAGGCCTTCCCGATACCACTGCGCTCAGGCCAAGAACCTCGCCCGGCTGGGCGATGCGGAGGATGACGGTCCTGCCGTCACTCGAAGATGTGGAAAGCTTGGCGCGGCCCTGGCAAAGAATGAAGACGCCGCGCGGCTGCTGTCCCGCGACGAACAGCACCGCTCCCTTCGGATACGAAACCGTGGATTTGATTTCTTCCAATTGTTTAACAGAATCCGGGGAGAGATGGCAGAAGAGATAGAACTGCCGCAGCTTGCAGCTCAGGCAACTGTCTATGACATC
>DATLTU010000057.1:0-15474 GCA_035533415.1 Candidatus Limnocylindrales bacterium | reverse complement strand
AAAACCGGTCACGTCAAGCTCGTTAGAATCCCTTCTCGAGGGAGAAAGATCCCTCAGATTTCCACAGAAGGTAGAACTTCTCCGCGGACTTCGCTTGATAGACAGGCGTTTTCACAAGAAGTTAAAGGACCTGAACAGAGTGAGGAATTCATGCAGTCATAATTGGGAGCTGAAGGGGCTGGTTCGAAAGGGAGTGAAGAGACACAACCCCAAAAAACCGGTGGTGGAGTACCAGCACCAAAATCTCTACCGGCTCCCCGTAATTAAGCAGTTCATTGCGGAATATGGCTCGCTTTATTACAAGCTTTTCCTAAAATTCTATTCCTAGAATTGCAAGAACTGGGCCGCCATTTTCGGCCTCATAAACGTAGCAACCGCGCCGCATTTCCGCCCATGATTTTGTCTTTGTCCGCGGCGGGAATCGGCAGGCTCCGCAGCGACGCGAGCATTTCCGGGATGCTGCCGATTTGGTGCGGATAATCGCTGCCCGCCAGAATGTGCTCGACGCCCGCGAAATCCACGGCCAGCTTCAGCGCGAGCGGATCGAAATTCACCGTGTCGTAATAAAACTGCTTCAGATATTCGCTCGGCGGACGCAAAATATTCACGCGACATTCCTTGAACGCGCGGAAACCGCGGTCCGCGCGTTCCGCGATATACGGAATCGCGCCGCCCAGATGGCTCAGCACCCAGCGAATGCGCGGAAAGCGTTCTGCGACGCCGCTGAACACGAGTTTCTCAGCGGCGAGCGTCGTGTCGAATAAAAATCCCACGAGCGGCATCAGCCAATAATCCGTCATCGCCTCGACGCCCACGGGAGCCGTAGGATGAATGTGCAGAATCGCATCAAGCTCGTTGGCGCGCTCATACACCGGCCAGAAACGCTCATCGGAAAGCGCCACGCCGTTGATGTTGCTGAAAAGCATCGCTCCGCGAAATTGAAGCTGGCGGCACGCGCGCTCGAATTCCTTCACCGATGCGGCTGGATCATTCAGCGGCAGCGTCGCTAGCGCCGCAAATCTCCCGCGCTTCGTGCGCAGCACCTCCGCGAACGCGTCGTTGACCAGCGCCGCAAGCTTCACCGCGTTTGCAGGCGATTCGACGTGCGTTCCGGGCGTGGTCAGCGAAATCACCTGCGTGTCCACGCCGTATTTAGTGAGTTCGCCGTCGCGAAAATCGATGTCGCGATGCCCGCGCACGGCCACATTGTAATCACCCGGATAATGCAGCCGCGGATTGCCCTCCGCGTCGAAATCAACTTTCACGACGCTCGAGCCCGCGCGCAGCGCCTCCAGATACGCCGGCGGATAATAATGATTGTGGAAATCAATGATGGCCATTCTTAAAGTGTCCTCGCGCCTGAGCCTATCAAACGTCCGCGCGCCGGCACAACGCTGCGAATCAATCGCGGAATGATCGGCGCTGAAATCTATTCCGCGACGCCGCCTCGCGGATCTTCACCGGCGAGCAAATCCGGACGGTTACGCTGCGTTTTTTCGACCGCCATGCGATGCCGCCATTGCCGGATTTGTTCGTGATTCCCGCTCATCAGAATTTCGGGAACCTCCCAGCCGCGAAAATTCTGCGGCCGCGTGTAATGTGGATAGTCAAGGATTCCGGGAGCCGCACTCCACGATTCCGTGTTCCGTGATTCGCGTTTCGCGTTTCGCAAATCGGCCACGCGTTCGGTCGCGGCGGAAAACGACTCGTTTTCGGCGGAATCTTCGTTGCCGAGCGCGCCAGGAATCAGCCGTGTCACTGCGTCGAGCACCATGGCAGCGGGCAATTCGCCTCCGGAGAGCACAAAATCGCCAACGGAAATTTCATCGGTGGCAAGATGCTGGGCCACACGTTCGTCCACACCTTCATAGCGCCCGCAAATTAGGATCACGCGCTCGAGTTGCGAAAAACTCCTTGCCGTCTCCTGCCGAAAGAGTTTTCCGGACGCGGAAAGCAGCACAACGGCAGTTTTTGTCGCGCGCTTCTGCTGCGCGTCCGTTACGGCGCCGACGAGAGATTCGGCAGCGTCAAAAATTGGCTCGGGTTTGAGGACCATGCCTTCGCCGCCGCCGAACGGTCGGTCGTCTACCGTGCGATGACGGTCGTGGGTGAAATTGCGCAGGTCATGAATTGCGACATCGATTAGTTTCGCTTCGCGCGCGCGTCGCACAATTCCATAATCCAGCGGCCCGCGAAAAAACTCCGGGAAAATCGTAATCAGATCGAAGCGCATAGCATTGGAATCTTACCTTAGTCACGTTTCTGTCCGCGCGGTTTCTACGTTTGATTCAGATCGAGGAGGCCTTCGGGCAGAATCACTTCGATGCGGCGAACGGCGGTGTCGATGCGCGTGCAGATTTCGGTGGCGAGGGGAATCAGCAACTCGCCGCGAGGCGTCGCGACAACCAGGACTGGCGTGCCGGCGACAGCTTCGCCAGTGGACTGTACGTCGCGAACATCCCCCAGTTTTTCGAAACCGATTTTTTCCGAAGCGCTCGTGCCAAGGTTTTGAAAAACCTCGCAACCAATCAGGTCCGTGACGAAGTAGCTGCCTGCCGCAAGAACCACGCGCTCGGAAAGCGGGACCTGAATTTCGAGGCCGACGAAGCGTTCCGCGTCGGAGATGGAATCGGACCCTTCGAAAAGAAAAATCGCTTGGCCGTTATGGAGCCAGCATTCGCGAATCGCAATGCGGCGCGGTGGATTTTTGCCGTCCCATAATTCGGCGGAAGTGAGCTGCGTGAGGCGCTCGGGGAAATCCGTGAAAATTTCTGCCGCAACTTCCCCGCGGCGTCCGCGAGCACGCAGAATTCGGGCGAGAGTGACGCGACTGGCCGGGGAATCCGCCACGCTATTCGAGTATTTCCAAAGTGAATCGCTTTTTCAATTTCATTCCCGCCGCACCCAGGAGCGTGCGGATGGATTTGGCGGTGCGGCCCTGGCGGCCGATCACTTTCCCAAGGTCATCCGGTGCGACGCGCAATTCGAGGACGGTGACTTGCTCGCCTTCGATGGAGTTCACGGTCACCTGTTCGGGATGATCGACAAGAGCTTTGGCAATCTGCTCGACGAGCTCCTTTATCATGAGAAACCTCCGGACGTTCGCTGGGTCCGGCGGAAAATCCGCTGAGGATTGATCCGGCGCTGAAGTTCGAGACTCCGAAGATACGACGCTTTATGCGATTTTTTGGTTGCGCAGGAAGCTGCGGACCGTATCGCTGGGCTGGGCGCCGCAACCGAGCCAGTATTTCACGCGCTCGGCGTTGAGCTTAACGATCGCGGGGTTCTTCAGAGGATCGTATGTCCCCACAATTTCAACGAAGCGGCCGTCGCGCGGACGTGTCTTTTCGATCACAACGACGCGGTAGGCCGGCTGCTTCTTCTTGCCAATGCGGGACAGTCGGATCATTAACACTTCGTTATCTCCTCCAAAATTGCAGCTTAATTATAGCGTAAGCGGGGACAATTCCAAAGGGAGATTGGAAGCGTCCTGGCGCGACGGACGGCAGGCCGCTACTGCGCTGGCGGCGCCAGGTAGTAGCCGGGGCGAGTGCGGATTTTCAGGTGCGGCTTGGTGACGCGAACTTCAATGTTGTGATAGCCATAGCGCTCGCTGCCGCGTGGATGATAGGCGAGCAAATATTCACCGTGCAGATCGTTGCCAATTTCGTTCATCGCTTTTTCGATGGAGCGATCCTTGATCGTGCCCACGTGCAACCCACCCGTTCCCTGGCTGATGATCGCCAGCGAATTCTGCCCCAGCGCGTTGGCGCCGTGCTCCACCAGCCAGATAATGATCGGCAACAGCGGAACGCCGTTTCCGCCCATCTGTTCGTTGAGCGCATCAGGCGTCTGCGCCGTACCCGGGACCGGCGGTACGGGATACGTGCCTGGCGGGCTCACCTGCGGCTGCTGCGCCGCTTCCGGCTTCTGCCGCAATTGCGCGGCGGTGCTGCTGAGTCCAATTGTGTAAATGGAAATGTTGGCGAGTTGCGCGCGCCGCAGCACCAGGCCGAGCTTTGTCTCGCTGCCTGTGTCGTTTTTTTCGCCCATCACGACGATGATGCGGCGGCGCTCCGGAGGTTCTTTCTCGAGAAGATCTTCGGCGCGGTACAGCGCGTCATAGAGCCGCGCACCATTCAATCCCGCACGGACATGGCGAATCGCGGTCAGCACCAGATTCGTATCCGTAGTCATGGGACGCAGCAAATCCACTTCGTCGTTGTAGCCGATGACGGCAGCTTCGCCCGTGCTCGCCATCACCATCTGCGTAAAAATGATTCCGGTCCTGCGAATTTCCGGGAGCAGCGGCTCCACGCGCGTGCTGGTCTCGAGAACCAAGACAATGGAAAGCGGATCACCGCCCTGATCAAAGTGCGTGATTGTCTGCGGCACGCCGTCATCAAGTATCTGAAAATCTTTTTTCGCGAGATTCAGCACAGGCTGGCCGGAATCGTTCGTGACTGCGACGGGAAGCGTGACCAGAGTGACGTGGACTCGGACCTGCGGAATCGGCTGCTGCTTGAGTTGCGCGCTAGGCTTGACGTGAATGGGACCCACCGGCTGTTCCTGGCCAAATGCGGGTAACGCCATAAACGCCCCAAGAAGAATGACGACCAGCGAGGCAAGGTGGGCGCGGTGTCTCATAGCTCCACTGTATCTGATTCCCCAGCATCGGTCGACGTTGCACGTTTTTTAGAGCCGTCAAGCCGGCAATGGGGGCGAAGCGTCCTCTTTCGCCGGAGAACGAACTTGGCCGCAGTCAAGAGCTAACGGGGCGGAACGTGACCCAGTCAGTGCGCACCTTTTCCCATCCCTGCACGAGCAATCCGTAGGACTCGAAAAACTGGCGGATTTTCGGCCGGTCCAGCCCAACGATCTTTTCAAGAATCGGTACGAGGATGGAAATCACATTGTCGCTGAGCACGGTGCGGCTGGCGATCTGCGATACATGTTTGGTTTCGGAGACCGCGATTGTGAAACCGTCACGCACCTTCACATGCAGCATCACATGGACGTCGGAACTTCCGTCGCCGACGTACACGATGTGATCCGGCCCGATCTGCAAAATGGACTGCAATTGATCGAGCACCGCAACCTTTCCATATCCGGCGGTGGCGCGCACGAGGCTGTCAATTTCGCCCGTACTTTTGTAACGGAATTCGGTTCCGTAAATGTGATCGGCGGGAACAATTCCCTCGAGCGCCGACTGAATAACTTCGGTGGGAGCGGCGGAAAGAACATAGAAGTCGAAGTGGTAGCCTTCGATGCCGTGATCGAGAATCTCATGCAGAAGTTCAATGTTTTGCTTCAGGCGAATTCGTTTGCCGACCTGATAGAGATGCTCGCGGCGAACTCGCGAGCTGAACTGGGGATCGTGCAGCAGTAGGTAGGCGAGCTCCGCCCCCTGCTGGACCAGATTGAGTTTCGCCATGCCGGTCGCCTTGCGTTCGAACTCCGCCGTCGGAATTCCCAGCAGCTCGCTGAGAATATAGCCGGAATCGTTGAAACTCAGAGTGCGATCAAAATCGCTGGCGAAAAGATAGCGTTTCATGGGCGCTTCGCTCATCCATCCATTTTGATTCAACGAGAACGAAAAAGTTCAATAAATAATTCTGATAATTACAATAAGAGAGAAGTGGGAACGGAACAATCGAGACATGCAAGGAGTGCCGTTTTTGAACCTTAGGGTACAGGCGAAAAGCGGTGAGGCCTCGCATGGCTTCCCAACTGATCCATCCAGTCGGAAATTTACCGGCAATCATGCTTGCTGTTTCACGGCGTTCACCAATAATTCATGCTCCATTCGAATGGAACAGAACTAGAATGCTGGATTCGCAGTTTTATGGCCAGGAGGATTGATGACTCTGATACGCCACAAGCCATCGCCGAAATTGATGTACCGCGACCCAAAATTCATGGAGAGCCCCGCCGCGCGCCCGATGCGAATGATGGCGGAATATTTCGACCCGCTAACGCGGCTCAAGCGAGAAAATATCGGCGACACAATCGTGATGTTCGGGTCAGCGCGCATCCTGCCGCATGATCGCGCGGTGGCGAAGTTGAAGCGCCTGCAGAGCAATAAACGCGCGAGAAACGATCCCGCGCACCGGGCGGATGTTCGCGCGGCGAAGGCGAATTTGGAGATGTCGCGCTATTACGAAGAGGCGCGCGAGCTGGCACGCAGGATCACCGCGTGGTCGCTGACGTTGGGCGAGCATCCGCGGAGGTTTGTGATTTGCTCGGGCGGCGGACCCGGAATCATGGAAGCGGCGAACCGAGGCGCATCGGAGGCGGGAGGCTCATCGATTGGACTGAGCATTCAATTGCCGCACGAGCAGGAATCGAATCGCTACATCACGCCGGAACTCAACCTTTTCTTCCATTATTTCTTCATGCGCAAATTGTGGTTCGCGCAACTCGCCAAGGCGCTCATCGCGTTTCCCGGCGGGTTTGGAACCATGGACGAGCTTTGGGAAATGCTGACGCTGCTGCAAACACGCAAATTGCCCGAGCACCATTTGATTCTGATTTACGGTCGCAAATACTGGGACAAGGTTCTCGACTGGCAGGCGATGGTGCGCGCGGGAACAATCAGCGAGCGCGAATTCAGCATGCTGCAATTCGCCGACACGGTGGACGACGCGTTCGTCAGAATCCGCACAGGCCTCGAGAAATACCACTTGGTGCTCGATTCCGATTGGGAAGGAGTTTGAAGAGCAGCCCGGCGGGTGCAAACGGCAAAAGCGCGCGGATCGTGTGAAGGGAGTTGCGGGTGTACGAGAACGATTTTCTCCAAAATACAATTCAGCAATTTCGCGCGCTCAAAAAAATGGCGGACGCCGCGATGGCGCAGGTGAGCAACGAAGAGTTTTTTGCCCAGCTCGACAAGGAATCAAATAGCATTGCCACGATTTTGAAACATGTTGCCGGAAATCTGCGGTCGCACTGGACGAATTTTCTGACATCGGACGGCGAGAAGCCGGATCGAAACCGAGACACGGAGTTTTTGCAAGGGGCCAAGGATACAAGGAAAAATCTGCTAAGCGGTTGGGAAGAAGGATGGCGCTGCGTGCTTGAATCCTTGGAACGCCTCACGCCTGCGGATTTGGAGCGCACCGTTCTGATTCGCTCTGAACCGCACACCGTCATCCGGGCAATTCAGCGCTCGCTGTCACACACGGCTCAACACGTGGGTCAAATTGTTTTGCTTGCGAAGCACTATGCGGGATCGGAGTGGCGGACATTGAGCATTCCGCGCGGGAAATCGCAAGAGTTTCACGAACAAATGCAGAAGAAACACGAGAAACGGTAGACGGTGAAGCAGCAAAAGGCCGCTCAAGGTTCGGCAGGCGCGGGCGGATGTGCTTCCTAGAAACTCACGAGTGGCGCCAAGTCATATCCACGCGCACCGGAATTTCATTCTTAATCGGCATCGCCAGTAGCTCCGGTGCGGGAATTTTGAAATCGGTTAGCGTCGCTGGAATTGTTCCCGTTACCCGAGTCTCGTTTCCTTGAGTCACCGCGTGGAACGCGACTTGTTTAAAATAGGCGGTCTGGCCGGCAAACTGGACCTCCAGATCGCAATGGATCGTTGTTGACGTGATCTCTCCTTCGGGCAATCGGAAGCGCACCGTGACCATGGGGAATTGCGCGCCGCGCGTTACTTGTAGCATGTGCAAATCGCGGTTACTGTCCCCTGAATCAAACGATGTTACGGGCACCGCGACCAGGAAGTCGCACTGTCCCCCGTGGCAAACGCCTTTGCCCCGCGCCGCATGGCTGACGCCATCGGCTTGGTGCAGTGGGTGAGACACATGATAGGTGAGAGTGGATTTTACAAGAACCCACTGGCTATCCGCTCTGGCGATGCTGGGAAGCGCCAGAAGCAAAATGATGATCAGTAGTTTTGTTTTCATGAATCCGCCTTCTTTTTTATCCACGAGATATCCACGGATGCAGTTCTAAATCGCAGTTCTCAAAATCTTGCATGTTCCTGGCGGCCCAAAACCCTAGTGTCTGTTCTCCGCTACTATCTGGTCCCAGCGGGCCTTCTTATCCGCACTCAATCCGGGTAAAACGTCGAGCCCTTCAGGAAACCACTTTCCGCTTCCCTGCGATTCTCCGCAGGTTTCTGGCTGACGGTATGCGCATTGCCGCCAGTGGATGCATTTGCGGAAAGGGGATGTTTGAAGCCAAACCGTTCCAGGACAGCGTGCGCGGACTTGGTAACAGGACCCGACTTAAGCGATACCGAAAGAATTGCGAGGCCATACGCCGCGGCGGTAATAATGGCCACTTGCCCGTGGAATTTCGCGATTCCGTGCACCTTTTCCCCCTTGCTTCGTTGCGCGAAAGCCATCTCTCCCAAAATGGGCGTCAGGATCATGCCCGGCCCATGAATCCAGGCCAGCGCCTTGTGCAGGCGAATCGGCCCCTCGACTTTGGTCCCAGGTATCTTCGGCGCGAAGATGGCGTAGTAGGCGCTTGAGAAGTACAAACCCGCTGCCGCCGTGCCCAGGGCCGCGTGCAGATCGCGATCCGTGGAGCTGGTGACGTTTTTCTTCCCACCGGCGAAGGCGCCAGTAATCACCGTGGCGGCCAACGGAATGGCGGCTAATAATCCCAGCCGCTGATGGATCTGCAGCATGTGAGATCGCTTATTCAGCAGCGCCTGCTCCTTGGCGCTTCCCTGGGTCTGGGACGTAGGAAAGCCAAGGTCCTGCAGCGAAAGCGTGGGGCTCAAATTCAGGTTTAACGTTTGAGCGGCTCCTGCCGTGAGCGTCACCTTGGCTGTTTTAGTATCGAACCCTACCGCCGATACGGAGATCTCGTAATCCCCCGACATGAGGTTTGGCACGCTATAAATTCCGGCCGAATTGGTTTCGGTCGCCGTCGATTGAGCCGTGGCCGCATTTTTGACGGATACTTTCGCGTTGGGAACAACGGCTCCTGAAGTGCCGGTGACGGTGCCAGACAGCGTGGCGTTCGCGGCCTGCGCCCGCAATGGCCCCGAGGTCACCAGAGGAAGCGTTAGAAATCCCACGATAAGGAACAACTTCGCGGCTTTGGGATTCACTTGACCTTCTCCGATCGATTTGGCGAAGCTGGTGAACATTTCGGCCCTTGAGATGCCGAGACCGGCATCGAGGATGCATCAGAAAGATGCATCCGGGAGCGGGACTCTAGCCCGTGGAGCGCGTTCAATGCTATCGGGAAATGGAGCCGGATTCTCGGCGGCTCGGCAGACCATGGTGTTACGAGGAATTAAGAAGAATTAAGATCTAAGATGAGGTCCCAAGGGCGCAGCTGAATTTCGACGGGAAACATCGGCCGCGCCCCGGGCGTGCTGACAGAATTAATTTCGCGAGGAAAACAGCTCCGTCGCGAAGAACGCTTCAAAGCGCCGCTTCTCATCCGGATCGTGCAACATGACCACCGGAGCGATGTGCAGCGAACGCTTGCAAGCGCGGCAGGTGGACATTTCTCCCTGCAGGTCCTGCACAAAACCGTCGCTGAAATGATAGTCCGCGTGCGAGCGGCGAGCAGGCTTGCTTCCCACCGTTCCGCAATGCGGACACGTGAATTCGAGCCGGTCATCCTGCGGGTCGCGGTCGAGAGCCGCGCGGCCCGTCCGACGAACCCCCAGCGTGTCTAAGCTTAGTTTGCTCATGATGACAACCTCCGATGACCCTTATGTATATAAGTGAATTCAGACGATTGGATGCGCGATGCGCCTGCAATGATGCCGCAACTCGGAATATTCAGGTAACCCGTTAATTTTCTTATCGGTACGAATCCTAAGCCTATGCGAATGCCTGATTGCGGGAACTTCGCTCGTTTGGCGGTGTCCATCATCGCAGAGGACGCGCGAACTCACAAATAGTGCTTTCGGCGTGGCCATCCAGGCGCCGCCCCGCCGATCAAAGCCCGAAAAGCGGATTGGAGACGTAACGGGAGAGGTGCGCCCATGCGGGATGCACAATTTTTGAACAGCTGCTTGATCGATGGCGATGTGGAAGCGAAGAATCGCGCGAAACATCAGCGCGAGCGCGCGCTCGGCGCGGCACTGGTGGTTGAGGCGGCGCTGCTTATTGGTCTGGCGCTGTGGCCTATGCTCACGCCCGGAAGCGCGCTGGAAGAAATTCTAATATTGCCACGCGTTCCTTACCAAGGGAGCGAGGCCGAAAAGAGACCTGCGGCGCAGCAGGTGTCCCGCGTTGCGCGTCCGCTGCAAAACGATAGGGTTCTTTTCCAACCGCCGCGCATTCCCCCGAAAATCGAGAAATCGATCTCCGTGACGACCCAAAATGTCGCGCCGCCTGTGTTCGGTGAGTCCGGCCCGGGCGATTCCAGCGATACGTTTGGGACACCCGATGGAATCGGAAACGGTGCGGCGATCATCGTGCCGCCAAAACCACGGTCTGTCCCGCGCATGATTCGGCGAAGCGAAGGAGTGCAATCTGGGATGCTCGTTCATCGCGTGGATCCACGGTATCCACGGCTGGCGGCGAGAGCGCGAATTTCTGGGACAGTGGAGCTGCGCGCCATCATTGGACGCGACGGCGGAGTGCGGTCGGTCGAAGTGCTGAGCGGCAGCCCGCTGCTCACGCGCGCCGCGGTGGCAGCAGTCCGAGAGTGGCGTTATCGGCCGACGCTTCTCAATGGCCGGGCGGTGGAAGTTGAGACGTGCGTCACCGTGCGATTCATTCTCGAGCCATAAACTGCGCAGGCGGGATGGAAGGGCCAGTGCGCGCCCGGCCCCCGGTTGGCGATAAATCGTGTATCTAGAAACGAAGAACGATTCCGGCGGAGAGGCGCAAATCGTTCTGGTGCGTGTTGCCGAAGTGGGTGGTCAGATAGTCAGCCTGAATGAGTCGCAAGCCGACGATCGGGAACGGGTGAACATCAATGCCTCCGCCCAATGCCGAGGCGAACGCGGTGGAACTGGTGCCTGCTGCGCTGAAACGCGCGGCGCCAAACAACGCATGCACAAATGGCGTCACAAATGGCGTCGGCAAGTGCAGTTGCGGCCCGAAGAGGAATGTATTCATGCTGGACTTCACGCCGCCGGGCGAACCGTAGGTGCCGCCAAAATCACCAGTGACTCCGAAAACCTTGAACATATTTTCCGTCAGCGAAGCATTCCAACCATTGAAATTCGTGCTGCCCGGCGAGGTGTCGAAGTGAACGTAGGAATAACCGCCGAAGATTTCCGTGCTCTGTGCATGGACAGTCAGCGGTGACGCAAACAAAACGAATAATAAAAGTGCAGGGACCGCCGTAAGCTTTCGCATCGAGTTTCCTCCGGGTTGAAATTAGAAGGAACGGGCGGAGCGCGTGCGCGCGCCGAACATGCCTCCCGATATGACCGTGTTAGCGGGTCGCGCCACTGACCGTGTGCGCTTCCCAAGGCTGGCTGGATATAGGATAGAGGGGTGTGCGGATGGGGTTGTAAAATGGTTGCCAAGGCGTGCGCAAACCATAAATATGGCCGCCGGACCGCCAAAAATGGCGGCGAACGGTTGCCGCTTGAGGCGGCGCGGGGCTACCATAGGCATGGCGACACAGGCGGTATTGTTTTGCAGCGCTGTGCGCCGGAAATTTAAGATAAGAGAGGCCGACCATGGCCGGCAAAAAGAAAATCATCGTAATCGCAGGAATCGTCGTCGCGGTAATTCTGCTGATCCTGATTATCACGCCGTTTTTCATCAATGCGGACCGCTTCCGTCCGGAAATTGAAGACGCGCTCAGCGCAAAACTTGGCAGAAAAGTGGTAATTGGCCATTTGAGCGTGTCGCTATTTTCGGGCAGTTTGGAGGCGGATCAAATTTCCATCGCGGACGATCCGGCATACGGCCGCGCGCCGTTCCTTACGGCGAAATCCCTGGCTGTGGGTGTGGAAGTGATGCCGCTGATTTTTTCGCGCGATCTGCGCGTGCATTCGCTCGAATTCAACGACCCGCAAGTCGAATTTCTGCGAACTGCGGCTGGCCAATGGAACTTCGCGACGCTCGGCGCGACCACGGCAGCGAAGGCTGATCCGGCGGGCGATCCGCCGCCCAACGCGAGCCGCGCGGTGAGCGACCCTCCTGGCAACACGGCGGCGCTGAACAGTTTCACGGTCGGCGAAATGAAAATTTCGAATGGCTCGATTGCATTCGGACGCGCGGGCCAGCCGACGCGTCTCGCCTATCAGGACGTGAACATCACGGCGAAAAATATTTCGCAGACTGCCGCGTTTCCCTTCACATTCGACGCAAAGACTCCGGGCGGCGGGAAGTTGAATCTGCGCGGCAACGCCGGTCCCATTGGCAATGGCGATGCGAACCGTATGCCATTCGACGGGCAATTGAAAGCCAATGGCGTTCCGGCGCCTGACGTTGAAAACCTCCTCGCGGTGCTGGGCTACGCGCTGCCTGTGGGATCGTCGCTCAAGGGCGGGACAATTAACGCTAATCTGGCGCTGCGTGGACCGCTCGAGGGGCTGGTGACGCAAGGGCCAATACAGTTGAGCAACGTCACGCTTGCGGGATACAGTCTCGCCTCGAAATTAGCGGGTGCGCTGGGGCAGGTTGGGGCGGCGACGGGCAACGATACGCTGATTAAATTGGCCAGCTCGAATTTGCGGTATGCCGCGGACGGCGTGCGCGCGGATAACGTGGACATCATAATTCCGATGATCGGCAGCGTGACTGGCGCGGGAACCGTCAGCCCGAACAATATCTTGAACTTCCGGTTGCTCGCGAAGCTTGATGGATCGGGCCCGCTCGCGCAACTCACCAAGCTGCCATTTTTCAGCCAGGGCGGCGGTTTGCCATTCCGAGTCGAAGGCACAGCGTCGAACCCGAAAGTGATTCCGGACGTTGCAGGATTTGGCGGCCTGGGCAAAACGCCGCTCAATCAGCTTAAGATTCCGCAGAAGGGCCAGCTTGGCGGAATCCTTGGCGGCCTGCTGAACAAGAAGAAGAAAAAGCCGTAGCGCATTGCCGAAGTTGGCCGAGGCGGTTTCGTTGGCGTCGGAATTTTCGCGCGCGCCTCGTGATCTTTCACGTTCCTATTTTTTGCGCGCGGATTCAAGCATATCCCAGGCAGTTTCGGGGAAATCAACGAAGTCGTTGAATTCGCCCGCGCCGCGCAGCCACAGACCGCCGTCGATCACCACGCATTCGCCGTTGATGTATTCCGAAAGATCGCTGAGCAGAAACGCCGCGAGATTGGCGAGCTCTTCGTGGCGGCCGAAGCGCTTCATCGGGTGACGATTGCGCGCTCGATCTTCCAATTCTTTCGCGGGCATCAGGCGCGACCATGCGCCTTCGGTGGGAAACGGGCCAGGTGCGATGGCATTCATGCGAATGTGGTAGCGCGCCCATTCGACGGCGAGCGAGCGCGTCATCGCCAGAACTCCTGCCTTGGCGCACGCCGAGGGAACCACAAACCCCGAGCCGGAATTTGCGGCGGCGTACGTGGTGACGATGTTGAGGATGTTGCCCGGCTGCTTCGCGGCGATCCATTTGCGGCCGAGCGCTAGCGTGCAGTGAAACGTCCCTTGTAGAACGATGCCCACGATGGCGTTGAACGCGTTCGGTGAGAGTTTTTCCGTGCGCGCGATGAAGTTTCCGGCGGCGTTGTTGACGAGCGTGTCGACGCGGCCGAATTCCTTTTCCGCAACCGCAATGGCGCTCTCGACGGCGGCGAAATCACGAACATCGCACGGAGCGTAAGCGGCACGGGCTTTTTTAACGCGAATTTCTTCGCAAGTTTTCGCGAGTGGCTCTTCGCGGCGGCCAATTAGAAACAAATTCGCGCCTAATTGAGCGAAGCTTAACGCCATCGAACGGCCAAGCCCCGTGCCGCCGCCGGTGATGAGAATCGTCCTGCCCTTTAGCGAATCTGCTTGAAACATCGCAAAATTCTCCAGTCAGTCACAACGGCGAGAGCTTACCCCGTTTCACAGCCGATTCCGATGAAAGATTTGTGGCGTCGGATGTGCCGATAGACGCATCATACTGGCGGTGTTTTCCCCGCCCGGTATGGCGGAGTCTGCGGAATTATTCAAGCGCGAGAGTAGGAGATAAGAGAGGAGATTGCGCCCGTGAAGAATTTCATTCTTGGTGTCGTGGTGGCATTTGTGGTCGCTTTTGCGGGAGTGTTTTTCTATTTCTATCTTGGACTTGCTCCGGTAGCGACGTCGGACAAGCCGATGCCGATGGAGAAGTATTTTGCCAACATGGCTCTGCACGCGCGAATTAACAAGGAGGCGCCGAAGCGCGAAGTTTCGGGATTCACGACGGCGGACCTGATCACCGGAGCAAACGTCTATCAGGCAAACTGCGCGTTTTGCCATGGACTGCCCAACGGTACGAAATCGGCGGCCGCGCTCGGAATGTTTCCCAGGCCTCCGCAATTGTTCACCACGAACGGCATGGTGACGGACGATCCCGCGGGCGTGATCTACTGGAAAGTGAAAAACGGAATCCGGCTCACGGGCATGCCAGGTTTTCACGCTTCGCTCTCCGATGAGCAGATGTGGGACGTGGCGGCCCTGCTCTCGCGAGCTGACAAGCTTCCGCCGGACGTGACGAATGCGCTGAAGCCCGCGGCTGGCGATCCGCCTGATCCTTCGGGCGTGAATTCATCCGCCAACAGTTCGTCCATATCGGCGCCGGCGTGGAAAGACGCGCGGCAAATTTCCGCCGCGGAACTTGTGAAGAAACTTTCCGGTCCGAAAAGTGCGCGGCCGATCGTGCTGCAAGTCGGCTTCAAGGTTCTTTATGATGGCGGACACATACCCGGCGCAGTTTTCGCCGGCCCCGCGTCGACGGCGGCGGGTCTCGCGCGGCTGAAAGCCGAGGCAGCCAAGATCCCCCGGAACAAGGAAGTGATTTTGTATTGTGGCTGCTGCCCGTGGGAAAAATGCCCGAACGTTCATCCGGCCTATGACGCTCTGCGCAAGATGGGATTTTCGCGGCTGGTGATGCTGCTGCTCCCGCACGATTTCGCGCACGACTGGGTTGGCCAGGGTTTCCCCGTGTCCCGCGGAAAATAATTCAGAAGCCTCGGAGGATCCAGTCCTGGGACCGTGACATGAAAAAGCTAACCGGAATCTTTCTTCTCGTTTTCGCATTTCCGTGCTACGCGCAGAAGAAGCCGCCGAAAGTCGTTCCAGTCGAAAAAATTGGCGAGGTGCTGAGCTGCCTGCAAACGAAGCTCGCTTCGGCAGGGAGCGCTCCACCCCGAGCTAACCCTCAGTCCTTTCGCATCCGATACTATTACGGCGTTTTAACACCCGGGGACGACCAAGCGAATGAACTTCAACTGGTTGTATACGCTGCTAGTCTCCCGTCTCTAAAGTTTCTTTATATTTGTTGACCTTGCGGATGATCTTACTGGCGCTGGCGACCCACTGAAACGGTCGTGGGTTCCGGTTGTAGCACTGGATGTAATCTTGAATTGCCTTGGTCAGGTCACGAA
>DATLTU010000056.1:0-2403 GCA_035533415.1 Candidatus Limnocylindrales bacterium | reverse complement strand
TTCCTGATTCAGCTTGTAAATGGTAACAACCCCGCTGCGCGTTGTGGCGTTGTTTGTCCGCTTACTTGCTCAATCCATGCACCTGTACTGAATCCGGCGCTGCCTGTACCAAGGGACAGGTCCGGCGCGCGATGGCATTTTGGCGGGCGTGATGGTACTTTGGCCGCAGGGCCGGACGAGGAATGCACGCAAGGAGAGAGAAATGACGTGGGGTCAGAGACGAACGCTCGTGATTCTGCTGGTGGTTGCGGCCGCAGTGCTGATTTTCTGGCTGGTTCCGTGGTGGATGATTTCCTCCGGCGGGACAATTTCATCGAATTCGACGCTTGTTCTGGACCTGAGCGGCCAGATTAAAGAGCAGCGGCCCGCGGACTTCTCGAATGTGTTCTTCGGTTCTCGGGCGCTGGTGCTGCACGAAATCACTGACGCGATTGACGCCGCGCGCACGGATCCAAAAATCAAGGGATTGATTGTACGAATCGGCCCACTGGACACGGGATGGGCCAAGCTCGAAGAAATTCATGCGCATCTGCTGGCGTTCGATGCGAGCGGGAAGCCGAGCGTCTGCTATCTGGGCTACGACGGCGAAGGAAACCCTGAATATTACGCCGCCACGGGATGCGATCAGATCTGGCTCACGCCATCGAACCCGCTGGATGTGCGCGGCATGATGGCGCAGGCGACATTCCTGCGCGGCACTCTCGACAAACTGAAAATCGTGCCGGATTTTTATCACATCGCGGAATTCAAGACGGCGACGAATGAGTTCACCGATAAAAAATTCACGCCGGCGCACCGCGAGGAAGTCCAATCGCTGCTCACGAGCCTTTACGATCAGTACGTCAGCGAAGTTTCCGCCGCGCGACATATAAACCCCGCGCAATTCGAGTCGCTGGTCGAGAAGGGGCCATTTCTGCCGCGGGAGGCATTGCAAAACAAGCTCGTTGACCGCCTCGGCTATTGGGATCAGGTGCGGACTTTTTTCCGCAGGAAGACCGGCGAATGGAACCCGGTCAGCTTCGCGCGATATCGCCAGAGATTGAGCGATGGCAGCGGGCCGAAGATCGCGATTATCTATGCGTCCGGAGAAATCGTTTCGGGCGAGTCGCAGGTGACGCCGGGAGGCGGCGTTGTGATGGGCGGCGACTCGGTTGCGGCGGAGTTGCGCGAGGCGCGAAACGATTCGAGCATCAAGGCGATTGTGCTGCGTGTCAATTCGCCCGGCGGCTCATCGGTGGCGAGCGAAGTCATCCGGCGCGAGGTGCAACTGGCGCGCGAGAAAAAGCCCGTGGTTGCTTCCATGTCCGACGTGGCGGCTTCCGGCGGCTACTGGATTTCCATGTCGGCGAACAAAATTGTGGCCGATCCAGACACGATTACGGCTTCGATTGGCGTGTTGAGCGGAAAGATGAATATCTCCGGCCTGTACAAACTGCTGGGCGTGAGCACTGACTCCGTGACGACGAGCGATAACGCCACGCTGTATTCGTCGCAGCAGAATTTCACGCCCGCGCAGCAGCAAGTGATTCAGAAGATGCTGCAGGACATCTACTTGCATTTCACGCAGGGCGTCGCGCAAGGCCGCCACCTTCCCATCGGTACGGTGGACAAAATCGCGAAGGGACGCGTGTGGAGCGGCGAGCAGGCCAAGGGGCTTGGCCTCGTCGATGATCTCGGCGGAACGGATCGCGCCATTACCATCGCGAAGGAACTGGCGCACATTCCCACGACAGAGTCCGTCGAGATTGTTCGCATGCCGAAGTCGAAAACGCTTTTCGATTTGCTCCTCGACCGCACGCAGGGCCAGGTGATCGCGCCGGGGAACGACTACAGCTCGGTGCAGTCGCTCGTGCATCGCCTGACCGCCATGGTGCAGGCAGAGCCGGTGCGCGTTCAGATGCCCTATGTGCTGAGCATTCGTTGAATGGGGCGTTGAAGGCGCGCTAAAGCATCGCTGAAGCGGTGCGCGCCTTCGCATGCAGCATCCAATTCGCTGGCTGACCGCATGTCAGTTTCGCTATACTAACTGGGTTCATCCGGCGCGGTACCCAAGTGGTAAGGGAGAGGTCTGCAAAACCTTTATACGCGAGTTCGATTCTCGCCCGCGCCTCCAAGTTTTCCCCATTTAATTTCCGCCTCGTTGACGGTCTCGCGCTTCCGTTACGAAAGAACATACTCCGAACTGAAATGGCCGAGCGGTATCATCTGCCGGATACAGAGAGCTTGCGGTGGAAAATGGGATGCGGAATGCGGCAAGGAAGCTAATGGCTTCAGATACGTCTCAGTTTGAAAGGCTGGCGCGGGAGTATCTCGAAGGAGCAGCTGAGTGGAATGCCGTGCATCAATATGCGTTGCAACTGGAGTGCGAAAACAAAACCGATTTTCCAATTGAGCTTGGGAGAC
>DATLTU010000055.1:0-19828 GCA_035533415.1 Candidatus Limnocylindrales bacterium | reverse complement strand
CGGCCCTTCTCGGCCAGAGCAAGGTCTTTCACGTCGCCCGACATCTTGGTTGCGGTTTCCACGAGTGCGTCTCCTGTAAGTGCGAAATGCAGATCCCTCGCCGCATAGCGGCTCGGGATGACAACGAAAAGATTCTCGGCGCCTTACGCCGACGGCCCGATAAGTCCCACCCTTCGACAGCGCTCAGGACAAGTCGCGCCCTGCAAAGACAAAGTCAAAATCCCCACCCTTCGCCAAAAACGCTCAGGATGGGGCACCCGTCAAAGCAAAGTCAAAAGTTACGGCAAAGCGGGCTACGAACGCGAGGCCATGGCCGCGGCCGGCAGGCCCGCTTCCTTGCGAATTTCGTCGGCGCGATCGGTAAGCTCCCAGGTGAAGCCGGGACCTGTGCGGCCGAAATGGCCGTACGAGGCAGTCTCGCGATAAATCGGACGGCGAAGATTCAGCGTCTCGATGATGCCGCGCGGCGTCAATTTGAAAATACTGCGAACGAGCGCGGTGATTTGCGCGTCGGGAATGGTGCCCGTACCGAATGTATCAACCATCACGGAAACAGGCTCGGCGACGCCGATGGCGTAGGCAAGCTGGACTTCGAGCTTACGCGCAACGCCAGCAGCGACGAGATTCTTGGCGATGTAGCGCGCCATGTAACATGCGGAGCGGTCGACTTTGGTCGGATCTTTGCCGGAAAGCGCGCCGCCGCCGTGACGGCCATAGCCGCCGTAGGTGTCGACAATGATCTTGCGGCCCGTCAGGCCCGCGTCGCCCATCGGCCCGCCGACGACGAAGCGTCCGGTGGGGTTGATGTGGACGCGCGTATCTTTGTCCATCATTTTCGCGGGAACGATGGGGAGGATAACGTTGTTCCAAATGGCTTCGTGAAGATCCTTGTTGGAAACGGAGTCGCTATGCTGGGTGGAGATGACGACGCAATCGACGCGAGCAGGACGTCCGTTGATGTATTCGACAGAGACTTGGGACTTGCCATCGGGGCGGAGGAAATCGACGACTCCGGCTTTGCGAACTTCCGCGAGGCGCTGGCACAAGCGGTGCGCGAGTTGGATGGGCATGGGCATCAGCTCATCGGTCTCGTCGCAGGCGAAGCCGAACATCAATCCCTGGTCGCCGGCGCCGCCGGTATCGACGCCCATGGCGATGTCGCCGGATTGCTTCTTGATGGTAGAAATGACGCCGCAAGTGTCGGCGTCGAAGCCGTATTTGGCGCGCGTGTAGCCGACGTCGCGAATGACGTCACGGGCGATGCCCGCAAAATCGACGTAAGTCTTGGTGGTGATTTCTCCGGCGATGACGACAAGGCCGGTGGTGACGAGCGTCTCGCAGGCGACGCGACCCATGGGGTCGTCTTTCATCACGGCGTCAAGGATGGCGTCGGAGATCTGGTCGGCGATTTTGTCGGGATGGCCTTCGGTGACGGATTCGGAAGTAAATAGGATTTTTTCTTCTGCGCGTGTCAAAACATTCTCCTTCGGCTGATCGGAAGCAAATTAGTGGCCCAAGCGCCTAAATGCAGCGGGAAGCACGAATAAAAACCGTAACATGCGGCCGATGTGGTGTCAACGGCTTGCACGGAAAAGGCTTATTGGCCGGTCGAATGGCGGATATGGGGTGTGAACGTCGCGGAGATAGAGAGAGCGAGACGCGTGAGGAGGCGGAGATAGCATGAAAAAAATTGCAGATTGACGGAAGCCAACTCCCTATAGAGTTTGGTCCCTTCCGTGACCGCAGTCACAAGGTGCGCTTCGCATAGCGTCACCACATACCGCTCACCATACATGCCTTTGGCTCGGGTTGCGTTGGCGGACGCGCCAACTCTGTGTTCGCATTCTTGTCCGGCTGGGCGGTGATGTTGGCAGTCGCCCGCCGAATGATGGGGTATGTCTTGGCCTCTTTTTTGTCCTTGTACAGCTCGACTCTCAGGGCTACGACATGGATTCGCAGACGCATGCCCCGAAGGTAAAACGTTCTATCGTCTCCCCACTCAGGATTATTCCAGCACTTACCCAGAAGTTCGTTCCACTGAAAGCTCCCTTCGTTGAAATGATAGGGACTTGTATCCTCTGGGTCATAGTTCAATAACGTTGCTCTTTTTGCTGGAGTTTCTGGCTTTGCGTCGGTCAGCAAGCACTCGAATTCTCCCTCATAGTTGTCCCCCGCAGTAAGCCATTGTGGCTCCTGTTCCTGTGGTGCTACCCACGAAGAGCAATATAGGCGATAGAGTATCGTCCCAGTCGCGGACCGGATGGGAATGAGCGTTGGCGGTCCTAATAGGTCCATCTCGCCAGACCACGAAAGTGGCTTGATCAATGGCCAATTGTGGGACTTGCCGCCTGCGCCGGAGACACCCGTTCCGAAGAGAAATGCCAGTGACAGTATCGCTGAAGAGACAATCCGAAACATGGTTCACCTCATGCCAATAATTCTATAGCTGGGCGGCAACGAAACTAATTCTTGGCGGCGGTGGTGCCGTCGCTGCCGCTGCGGCGGGATAGCAGATAGGCGCGGATGAATTTGTCCAGATCGCCGTTGAGGACGCGATCCACGTCGCCCTGCTCGACTTTGGTGCGATGGTCCTTGACCAGTTGATAGGGCTGGAGAACGTAGGAGCGGATCTGGCTGCCGAAGCTGATTTCGGGCTTGGACTCGTCGAGCTTGCGGGTGACTTCGCGGCGCTTGTCGATTTCGCGTTCGTAGAGGTGAGACTTCAGCACCTTCATGGCGATGTCGCGATTCTTATGCTGGCTGCGCTCGTTCTGGCACTGGACGACGATGCCGGAGGGAAGATGCGTGATGCGGACGGCGGATTCGACCTTGTTGACGTTCTGCCCGCCGTGGCCGCCGGCGCGAAACGTGTCGATGCGCAATTCGTCGGGCTTGATGACAATGTCGATGCGGTCGTCGATTTCGGGAATGACGAAGACGGAAGCGAATGAGGTGTGGCGGCGCGCGGCCTGGTCAAACGGGGAAATGCGCACGAGGCGGTGAACGCCGCTCTCGCCTTGCAGCAAACCGTAGGCGTTTTCGCCCTCGAAGCGCACGGTGACGGATTTCAGGCCGGCTTCCTCTCCGGGAGTGGAATCAATCACCGTGGCGCGGAAATTTTTGTTTTCCGCCCAGCGCAGATACATGCGCAGAAGCATTTCCGCCCAGTCCTGCGATTCGGTGCCTCCCGCGCCGGGCTTGATGGTCATGATGGCGCTGAGCGCGTCGCTTTCGCCGGAGAGGAGGGTCTGGGTCTCGAGTTCGCCGATGTATTTGTCGATGGCGTCGAGCTCGGCGCTGATGTCGTTGAGGACGGATTCGCGCTGCGCGGCGTCGGATTCCTCGTGGGCCATGTGGAAATAGGTTTCGATGTCGCTGACGGCGCGGGTGAGCTTTTCGTCCGCGGCGATATTGCCTTCGGCGTGCTTGCGCTGCTGGAGGATGGCCTGGGCCTTCTCCTGATCCTGCCAAAAGGCGGGATCGCTGGTTTTTTGTTCGAGGGACTTCAGGCGTTCGCGGCTGGTGGCAACGTCAAAGATAGCTCCGCACGAGTTCGATGCGCTTGTTCAATTCGTCAAAGCGATTCTGCAGGTCTTCGATGAAATTGCTCACAATTCCCTTTCCGATTCCGAGCCGCAGCCAAGATTAAAAGCCAGTACGGCCTGCCCTTCACGCAAGTCGTTCAGGGTAAAAAGGCCGCCGCTACAAATCCCGTTTGACGGGGCACATCGCGGCGGCGAAGAGGCCAATTGTCGCGATGACGCAGAGCCAGGCGAGCCAGTCGCCGAAGCGTGTGTACGGCGTCAAATCGGAACGAAAACCGTAAGGCGCGTCGAGTTCCGCGCGCTGAAATGGAGCGAGGCGTGCGACGATTCTGCCATACGGATCGACGTCCACCGTGAAACCCGTGTTCGTGTCGCGCAGCAGCCAGCGGCGATTTTCGACGGTGCGAACGCGCGCCATCATCAGATGCTGGGCCGCGGCGGAGGAGCGTCCGAACCAGCCGTCGTTCGAGATATTCATCAGCAACTGCGCGCCATTGGCGGCGAAGCGCCGCACCTCCGACGGGAACACGGCTTCATAGCAAATGTAAACGCTGAACCGTCCCCCGGCGAGGCCTGCCGCGGCAGGCAAGCTTCCCACGCCGAAGGTATGGCCGGGAGTGAAATCGCCTATGCCCGCCGTCAAACTCTTCGCGAAAGTGAGCCAGCGCCGCAGGGGCACGTATTCGCCAAACGGCACAAGATGGATTTTATCATAGGTGAATTCGCGCTGCCCGGCCGGGTTGAGCAATACGGCGCTGTTCGACGCGAGCCACTGGCGATGTGGCCCCAGTTTCCAATCGACAACGCCGACCAGAAAATCGCTGCCAGAGTCTTTGGCGATTTTCCGCGCGATGGCGGCGAATTGCGGGTCCTGCAGGCTGAAGGGCGCGGGCACTTCCGGCCAGACAATTACGCCGGGCGATTTTCTTGCGGGGCCGATGCTAAGGGCCTCGAGCTGCTGCATGGCCGCGGCGTGAAGGGCCATCCAATTGGCGGGATAACTTTCCGACTGCGGGAAATTGGTTTGCACGAGATGGGCCACGTGATCCGCCACGGCGCGCGGCACGAATCGCGGGCCGAACCTGGCGATGGCGACGAGGAGCACTGCTGCCGCGAGCACGACGCGGCGGCTTTTTGCCGAGGGCGCAGCAACGGCCCAAACGACGAGCGAATTGAAAGCCACGATCAAAAATGAGAGGCCATAAATTCCGGTGACGCTGGTTAGCTGCACGAGCGCCAGGTTGCCGGAAGCCGCGTAGCCGATCAAGTTCCACGGAAACGCGATGATGGGCAAGTTGGCGCGGGCGAATTCGAGCGCCACCCACAAAAACGGCGCGAGCGCGCACGCGAGTCCCAGGCTGCGTTTTCCCGCGCGGGAAACCAAAATCGCGAAAACAATGGGAAAGAGCGCGCCAGCCAGCGCGATGAGCGCGAGGATTCCCGCGGCGGCAAACGGACCAACGTTTCCGTATTGGCGCATCACATCGTCGATCCACGGGACGCTGAGAGGATAAAACAGCGCGCCGTTGATGAAACCGTAGAGCGCGGCTTCGCGCGCGGGCGCGCCGAGCGCGGCGAGCATCAGCAGCGCGACGGCAATCCAGGCGAGCAGCGGCAAATTGTAGCTGGGAAAAGAAAATGAGAGAGCCAGCCCGGAAGCAATTGCGAGAAACCATCGAACGGGCCGTGACAAATTCATGCGACGTTCATTCGGCGGCCATTCCGTGTTCACTCAGCGGCGGTAAATGGCCTTGAATCCCTCGCGCTTGAGCGATTGCTTGGCTCTGTCGCCCCTGGCCTGAGTGGCAAAGGGTCCAACCTGCACGCGATAGAAACTGTCCGTGGTTGGAACGATGACGAATGCGGGAAAACCCCGCCGCTGGAGCACGCCGGCCATGGCGAGAGCGTCGCTTTCGCTGCGGAGCGCACCGACTTGCAGCACGATCGCGTTCTTCGATATTCGCGGGGGACGAAAGCGCGGCGCGATCACGGAAACAGGACGCCTGACCGATGGCGCAGGTTCGCGCCGGACGGATGCGGGCTCCGGCGCTGATGTGGAGGCTGATTCCACGCGGCGGCCGGACGGCGCGGCGGCCTTCAGCGGAATATCCGCCGTTTTCTTGTTCGAGTAGAAATCCCATTCGGTAGAGGTGGGCGCCTGCGCCGCCGCTTGCGAAACGCTTGGCACGATGGGATGCGGCGTCTTAGGAATGGACGCGGCCTCGACGGGAGAATTGCCGTATTGCGTCTTCCCCATGACGTATCCCAGCGTGAAAAAAACGCAGCACAGCAGCACCACGCCCAGAAACAAACCAATCAGATGACGGCTCTCGAGGACGCGATCTCCGCCTCCGCGTCTTGCATTTCCGCTCATGCTCAAAAAATCCTCCGAATTTACTTGGCCGCGCCCGGCGGCTTCGGCAGCCACTGAGCGATCAGGTCAATGGGCACCGGAAAAACCACGGTTGTATTTTTCTCCGTGCCGATTTCCTGCAGCGTCTGCAAATATCTTAACTGCACCGACACCGGCTGGCGTTGCAACGCTTCAGCCGCTTCGGCAAGTTTCGCCGAAGCCTGCAACTCGCCATCGGCGTTAATGACTTTCGCGCGGCGCTCGCGTTCCGCCTCGGCCTGCCGCGCGATGGCGCGCTGCATGTTCTCCGGTATGTCGACCTGCTTCACCTCAACCTTCGTTACCTTAATACCCCATGGCTCGGTATCCTGGTCAAGGATTGTTTGCAACTTCTCGTTTACCTTTTCGCGCTCCGATAGAACGTCGTCCAATTGGAACTGGCCAATGACGCTGCGGAGATTGGTTTGCGCGAGCTGCGAGGTGGCGTACAAATAATTTTGGACCTGCGAGATGGCGAGGTTTGCGTCGACGACGCGGAAATAACAGACGGCATTTACTTTTGCGGAGACGTTGTCGCGGGTGATGACGTCCTGCGGCGGAACGTCCAGCGCCTCGATGCGCAAGGAAACGCGCGTCAGCTTGTCGATGGGATAGAAGACCAGGCAGAGGCCCGGCCCCTTTGCGACGGGTATCATGCGTCCGAGGCGCAGCACGACGCCACGCTCCCACTCCTTGAGGACATAGATGCAGTTGAACAGCCAGATCAGGAAAATGAAAATGGCTACGGATGTAACCAGCATGAAAAAATCCATCGCGTCCTCCGGTGTTTCGCATTTTTTCGCGCGCGGCTCACCGGGAAGGCGTGGCCACGCGGATCGGCTCGACTGTAAGCGTGAGACCGTGCACTTGCAGCACGCGGACTTGCGTGCCTTTGGGAATCGGCTCGCCGGCCGCGGCGCGCCAAAGTTCGCCGTGAATCAACGCCATCCCGTTCGCGCCGGCCGACGCGACCGGCTCCATCATTTCGCCGACCGCGCCCACGAGTTCATCAACTCCGGTGGTGGGCTTCCAAGCGTGGGAGCGCAGCACAAGACGCATGAGGAAAATCGCGATCAGCGCAACGGGGAGCGTGACCGCGAGCGCGATGCCCGGGTGAACTCCGCCCGCGGTGATCGGCGAATGAACCAGCATCAGCGCGCCGAGCAACATGGAAATTGCACCTCCCAAGCCGAGCACGCCGTGGGTGGGAAATTTGGCTTCGAGCACGAACAGAATCAGCGCCAGTAGGATGAGGAGCAGGCCCGCAAAATTCACCGGCAGCATGTGCATGGCAAACAGCGCGAGAACAAGACAGATTCCGCCCAGCACGCCGGGCGCGAACAAGCCAGGATGCGTGAACTCGACGTAAATCCCCAGAGCGCCGAGAATGAGAAGAATGAAAAAGGCGTCCGGCTGAACGATGCGGTCGAGGAATTTCTCACGGGCGCTCATGCCGTGCATTTCGATGGTGGGCCGGGCGAGATTCAATTTCTGCGTGGAGCCGTCGAGGCGCGTGATGGTGCGGCCATCGAGTTGCGCGAGCAGAGCAGCGCGCGTGGGCGCGACAATGTTGATCAGATTGCCGCTGAGCGCTTCCGTCTCGCTGAAGGCCTTGGCATCGGTCACGGCGGTGACGGCGAGCGCAACGTTGCGGCCACGGCGGGCGGCGTAGCTGCGCAGATACGCGGTGGCTTCATTCATGATTTTTCGTTCGAGAGTGTCATTGACTTTCACGGGGTTGCCAGCGATCTCGAGGAGCGGAGAGGCCGCGCCCGTGTCCGTGCCCGGCGACATGGCCGCGATGTCGCCGGAAAGCAAAATGAAAAATCCAGCCGAAGCGGCGCGCGAGCCGGAAGGATGCACGTAGGTGACGACCGGAACGGAAGAATGAAGAATGGCGGCGATGATTTGGCGCATGGAGGTGTCGAGGCCGCCGGGCGTATTGATGGTAATGAGGATCAGGCTGGAATGCGCGCGGTTCGCTGCGCTGATTCCATCGACGATGTATTCGGCGAGAATTGGTTCAATCTCGCCATTGATTTGCAATTCGTAGACGGCGGAGCCGGCGGGCGCGGGCGCGGCAACCGACAGCGGCGCGGCAAGAATAAATAACGCCGCCGCAAGCGCGCACAAGCACGCCGCAGCGCGCCGGATGCGTAAGAGTCTCCGCGCGAAAATGCGGCATTCGTCAATTTCCGCACTGTCAAAATCGCGGGAAACCGAAACTGAATTTTCCAGCTTCATCTGCGCGGGTATTATAGCAGGGACGGCGCACGAGCATCGCGAATATGCGCTTCTGGCACGGGAGCGGTCAAAAAAAAACCGGCGCGGAAATAGAGCTGGTTCTTGCCCTTATCGCGAGCGCGGATTATCGACCATCTCGGGCACGGGAGCGAAGACCGCCTGCACCAAGGAACTTTTTATGACGCGCGAAAACGCAGGATCGGCCTTCGCGGCGGTGTATTTCGCATAGCCGTCATCGCGCGACATTTTCAGATAATGCGCGGCGCGCTCGGCATTGCCCAGTTGCGCGTAGGTGCGGGCGACGAAATAATAAAACAATCCCGGATTCGACATTCCACGCTGCTGCACCACGGAACCGCCTTCGCCGTGTTCCTGGAAAATCAGCGGGTCAAGCTCAATGGCCTTCTCAAACGCAGCCATGGCCAAGGGATATTTCTTATTGTCGAAATAAGCGTAGCCCAGATTGCTGTAGACGGGGGCCAAGTCAGGGCGCAGCTTGAGCGCCTTCTTGTACCACTTCTCGGAGCCTTTGTAATGGTGCTTGGCGTATTCGACGGTGCCGACGTTATTGAAAGCGCTGGCGTAAGTTCTGTCGGCCTTGATGGCCTGCTTGAACCAGTGCTCGGCGCGGCCGTTGATGCCCCACATCTCGTACACCATGCCCAGCTTGTTCAGCAGTTGGGGGTTTTTCGGCTCCTGACGTGCGAGGCGGAGATATGCCGAGACGGCTTGCGGATACATTTTTCGCGCGACCAGTATATCCGCGCGCAGTTCGGCCAATTGGCGCGGCGTCATTACCGGCTGGCTGGGGGCGGTTGGAGTTGCGGACACCTGGCGCACTTGCGGGCTTGCGCTTTGCTGTGCACGCACCATCGACGAGGAAAGCAAAATCAGGAACACGGCAGGCAGGATCAATCGCTTCATGTTCACCCCTCCCCCAAGGCCGCGCTGCTAGATTTGCGGCTTCGGCTTGGACGGCGGCTTCTTGTTGTCCCCAAAGATACCAAAAATCTTGTCGAGGAGCCCCTTTTTCTTTTGGGAATCGGGGGGAGCAGCCGGGGACGCCGAGGAGGGTGCACCTTGCGCCGACGGTGCGCTTGGATTTATCGCGCCGGGCTTCGCCGCGCCAGGGTTTGCGGGCTCGCCGGAAGAGGGCGGCTTGGGAGTTGACGGTTTGCCGAACAGATGCGACAGCCACGAGACGGGAGGAACGTTTGCAAGCCCTCCTCCGCCGTGCAACGGGCAGAATTCGGTTGGCTCGGTTCCGGCAATGTAGACTTCCGCGAGCGTGGTTGGGCAATTCGGCGTGGCCAAATCGCCGGACTGGGGATCAATCGTCGCGGTGACGATTCCCGACGGCACGGGAAAGTCCTGCATGTTGGAATACGCGGGCAACGCTTGCGCGCGCTTCATGAACTCTTCCCAGATCGGCGCGGCCGAGTCCGCGCCCACCAAGCGGAGATTGCGGTCGTCGTCGTATCCGACCCAGACGACGCAGAGCAAGTTCGAGGTATAGCCGGCGAACCAGCCATCACGCGAAGTGCCCGTCTTGCCAGCAGCGGGCGCCGTGAAGCCGCGCTGGCGCACGGTATAGCCAGTGCCGTGATTGATGACGTCTTCGAGAACGTTGGTGACGAGGTAAGCGACACGCGGATCGAGGACCGGGCGCGTCTGGGGCAAGGATCTCTCGATGACTTTCCCATTGGCATCGACCACTTTGTTCAGGAATCGCGCTTCCGCGCGCACGCCATCATTCGCAAAAATCGTGTAGCCCGCGGCGACTTCGAGCGGCGTCATCACATAGGAGCCAAGCGCCATCGCCGGCGTCGCTTCGATGTTCGGACTCAGGCCGAGCTGCAGAGCGACGGCCCGAACGCGGTCGTAGCCGACCATCTGCGCGATCTTCACGGTGGCGACGTTCAACGAATGGGTCAGCGCGGTGCGTGCCGTCACGGTGCCGTAGAATTGTCCTTCGTCGTTATTCGGCGTGTAATCCTGGCCGTCGAAAGTGAACGTGGTCGGTTCGTCCACCACGGTGGTTTCCGGCGTAATGACGGGCTGCAAACCGGCGATCGCATTGTCGAATGCCGCGGCATAGACGAACGGCTTGAACGACGAGCCGGGCTGGCGGTGCGCGAGAACGCGATTGAGCTGGCTTTCGCCGTAGTTGCGGCCGCCGACGAGCGCCAGAATCGCGCCCGTTTTGGGATTCAGGACCACGAGAGCCACCTGCGGCTTCACCACGGGCTGACCCTTGCGCTTCTCGAGTGCGTAGCGGCGCGCAAGCTCTCCGTCGATAATCTTCATGCCTGTGTCGACGGCCTGATCCGCGGCGGTTTGCAGCGCGGGATCGAGCGTGGTGTAAATGCGGTAGCTCTGGGTGGTCAGATCGGTCTGCGAAAACTGATCGAGGAGCGAGTCCCGCACCATGTCCACAAAATAAGGCGCGGCGCGGCTGGTGGTGTGGCCGCCGACGAATTTGAGCGTTTCGTTGCGCGCGGCGGTCTCCTGCGCCGCGGTGATGTAGCCGTCGCCGAGCATCTGCTTCAGGACGCGATCTTGCGCCTCCTTGGCGCGGCCCGGATGACGTTCCGCCGAGGAGTAATGGTTCGGCGCGCGAATGATGCCGCCGAGAAAAGCGCACTGCGCGAGATCCAGATTTCTGACGTCCTTGCCAAAATAGGCCTCGGCCGCTTCGCCGAATCCGCGGATCGCGAAGCTGCCGCGGTTTCCGAGATAGACTTCGTTGGCATAGAGCTCAAAAATGCGGTCCTTGGTGAAGCGGTGATCCAGCTCGAGGGCCACGATGGTCTCGGCAATTTTCCGGCGCCACTCACGCCGCCGGGAGAAGAAAAAGCTGCGCGCCACCTGCATATCAATGGTGCTGGCGCCCTGAGCTTTTTCGCCGGCGCGCACGTCGGCGAGCGCGGCCCCCGCAATGCGGATGATATCGAAGCCGCCGTGCTCGAAAAAGCGCTTGTCTTCGGCGGCCATGACGGCGTGCACGAGAATCGGTGGCAAATCCACGAAGCGAACCACGCGGCGCTTCTCGCGGGAATTATCGAAGAGATTGGTCAGGAGCTCCGGCTCGATTTGAGCGGAGCTCACCAGAGCGTCATCGGAGACCAGCCGGATGTGGCTGATCTTCCCCTTGGAGAAATCCACGGACAAGGCATTGCGGCCGTCGAAATAGGAGTGGTCGGAGGGGTAAATCGCGAGCGAGGATTTTCCGGCTTTGAAGCGGCCGGCGGCGCCGTCGATGGCGGCCTCGGAATACCCGTTGTTCACCAGATACCCAGCCAGACTGGCCGGGGTCATGGGTTCGCCGACGAAGATGCTCTCCGGCGCCGAAAAAATGTGCGAGGTGTGGCCGAAGACCTGACCCGTCAGCCGCGCGTCAATGAGATGGCTGAAACGGACCCAATAATAGGTAAAGACGCCTGCCCCGGCGAGAATCGCGCACAGCGCCAGGCTCAACACAACCAGGCCGAAGCGGGAGGTCCAAAACCCGCGGGCGAGTCGAACGCGCAATCGTTCCTCCGATTCCTTTCCGGGATGCATCGTCGAAAGCTGGGATGCGCGGCCTAGCCCTGTCGGACGGCGGCGTGGCCAGGCGCTGCTCGATAGTTTCCCCCGGAGCCCTTCATTTAGTCTGTTGCCATTCTAAAGGGAAGCGTTGTTCGCCTGGGGATGAAAATGCAGTTGAAGTTGATAAACGGCAAGGTCCACCGGAATGGTATAGCGGATGGAGATGGTAACGTTGCCGGCGACGTCCGACACGTGAATGTTCTTGTCGTCCACGGGCAGCCCGAGTTTGTTCATCTCCGCCTCGACATCCGTGCGTATCTGATCAGCCGGCTTGCGGCTGACGGTCGCAAAGGTGGCCTCTTGCTGGATCTTGTCCTGGAACTCGTAGTTTGTCACCAAGAGAGGCACGATTTTCACCGCGACGAACACCATGGCGCCGAAAATGAGCAGTACAATAATGGTCTTGATCCGGCTACCGCCGCGTTCGCTGTGGTGCTGTGCGCGAGACATCGCTCCCTCCGGCTTCGCAGACGTTTTCATAGCTTGGCTTTCGATAAATGCTAGCACTGGAGGGGTTGAGCGTCGAGGGAGCGATTCGCGGAGGGTTTCAGAAAAGTTAACCGGCGTGGTGAGTCGCGAATTCGTGATCCTCAGGGGTTGAAACCCCCGTATTTTCAGAAGCCTCCGCGACGGAAATGAAGGCCGCGGCACCACGAAAACAAGAACTGGCCCGGCCTCAGGAGCTGAAGCCCCTCTCAACGCACACGCAGCGGCGGGGTTTCCCGACAAAGAGCATCGGGACGCACAAAACGCGAAAGCCCCGCCCTGGCGAGATCGAACCTCATGCCAACCAGCGAAAAACGCTGGTGGGACATGAGCTAGAAAGACAAAGGCGAGACTTCGTCTCGCCCTCTCGCCCCGGGCGGGGACGAGCCTCCCCGCACGGAACCAAGGGCGAAAACCCCACCCTTCGCAAAAACCGCTCGCTTCCTGCGCCAGGGCAAGCCGGATGGGGCACCCGTAAAAGCAAGGAATGACAGCGAGTGGCGCGGTTCAACTGCTGCTACAAGAATATTCGGCTAATAGGCTTTGGCGAAAATGGCTTGCTCGGAGGCGGCCTGGCCGCAATAAATGCATTTTCCCGTGCCTCCGGCCTGTTCGAGAGGAATGCAGCGCATGGTAGCTTTCGTCTCTTCCTTGATTTTCGCTTCGCAATCGGCGCTGCCGCACCAGTGCGAAAGCGCGAAGCCTTGCTCGACGGCGGTCTTGAACTCGCCGTAATCTTTCGGCTCGACGGTATTCGACTTGCGAAATTCGAGCGCGCGCTGAAAGAGCGCATCCTGAATTTCCGTTAGCAACTGCGCGGCCACACTTGCAATTCCCTGCTGCGATACGGACGTTTTGCCTTCGCGCCCGGGACGATCGCGCCGCGCGAGCACCAGGTTGCCGCTCGCCACGTCTTTCGGGCCGAGCTCGATGCGCAGCGGCACGCCGCGCATTTCCCAGTCGTTGAATTTGAAGCCGGGGCTCATGCCGTCGCGCTCGTCCAACTTGACGCGAATATCGGCGGCGACCAGCTCCGCGCGAATTTTCTGGGCGGCCTCGAAAACGACGCGCTTTTCGTCGTCGCTCTTGAAAATCGGCACGATCACGACTTGAAACGGCGCGAGCCGCGGCGGAAGGATCAATCCCTGATCGTCGCCGTGCACCATGATAATCGCGCCGATGAAGCGCGTCGAAAGGCCCCACGAAGTGGTCCAGCAGAACTGTTGCACGCCGCCTTTGTCGAGATACTTAATGTCGAAGGCCTTCGCGAAATTCTGCCCCAGATTGTGCGAAGTGCCCGCCTGCAGGGCTTTCCGGTCGCCCATCATGGCTTCGATGGAATACGTCTTGTCGGCGCCGGCGAAGCGTTCGGCGTCCGATTTTTTGCCGGGAATCACGGGGATGGCCGCTTCACGCACGGCAAAATCGGTATATATGTTGAGCATCTGGAGCGTCTCGGCTTCGGCCTCCTCGAGCGTGGCATGAGCGGTGTGGCCTTCCTGCCAGAAAAATTCGAGCGTGCGCAGAAAAAGCTTGGTGCGCAGCTCCCAGCGCACCACGCTGTTCCATTGATTGATGAGCACGGGCAAATCGCGGTAAGACTGAATCCATTTCGCGTAGGCGTGGCCGATGATGGTTTCCGAAGTGGGGCGAATGACGAGCGGCTCCTCGAGTTCCTCGCCGCCGCCAATGGTGACGACCGCAAGCTCGGGCGAAAATCCCGCGACGTGGGATTTTTCCTTGTCGATGAAGCTGCGCGGAATCAGCAGCGGAAACGCCGCGTTCACGTGGCCGGTGGCCTTGAAGCGGCGATCGAGCTGATAGGTGATGTTCTCCCAGAGCGCCCAGCCGTATGGGCGGACAATCATGCAGCCGCGCACGGGCGCGTAATCGGCCATCTCCGCGCGCAGCACGAGCTGGTTATACCATTCGGAGAAATCTTCGGTGCGTGTTGGAAGCTTTCGGTCGGCCATATTCTTTTGCAATTCCGCGTTGCAATCGCGCGCTAGATTTACAGCCTGAACTTGTGTGCTGCGTTCCCGGCGCGCAAAACGACGCGCGGTAAAGCTCATGAGCCTATCGGACGCGTCCATGGTTGTCAACGAAAGCAGCTAGGACGATTTATCGCGAATCGAAGTGATTTCGCGGGATGCGCCACCATGTTTGTCGAGATGGCATCCAACTTTATCGGGCTCGTATTGAGATTGTCTGCGACCCGTGATGGTTTTGGACGACAATAACGCAATCATCGAGAGCCACACAGAGAATGGGGAGCACTCAAATCGACCGCGTCGTTCTTCACAAGTTCCACAAGCGTCGCGCGTGCAACAGGCGCGTCGATTGCCACGGAAGCATCGGGCGCGCGCTCTGGCTCTTCGCCGTGGCGGGAATTTTCGCGATGCCAGCCATGGCACAGCAGCGGCAGAATACGAACGCCGCATCATCGCAGAGACAAGCCGACGTTTCGATACGTGCTCGCGCCTATGGGCGGCCGAATTTCCATGAGCGCCTTCACGCGTACGCGCTGGGCACTTTTGGCCCGCTAAAGCTCAGCGAACTCGCGATGGGATCCGCCATCAGCGACGCGGACAATGTGCCGCCGGAATGGCGGCAAGGCTGGGGCGCGTACGGCCAGCGTTTCGCGTCAGACGTAGGTTCGGCAGCGATCGGCGGCACCACGGAATTTGCGCTCGGCGAGGCGATGCACCTCGACACAAGATATTACCCGTGCGATTGCAAGGGGATTTGGCCGCGCGTGCGCCACGCGCTGCTCTCAACCATCACGGCGCGCGCCGGAGAGGACGGGCATCGGGTGTTCTCGATTCCCAGCGTTGCGGCGCCGTACGCGAGCGCGTTTTCGACGCTCGCATGGTATCCGTCGCGCTACGGTCCGGAGGATAGTTTCCGCACGGGAAATTACAATTTACTGGACAGCTTCGGACAGAATATTGCCCTCGAATTCCTCCTACCCGTATTGCACAAATTTCATCTTCGCTGAGCGATGGAAAGTTATTTTCCGGCGATTTGATCCGCGAGGTCCGCGGCAATGGGGATGCGGAAGCGTTCATGCTGATAGGCCTTGAACATGCCGACGATCCAGACGATCAGGCAGGCAAGGTCGATCAATCTGAGAAGCAATGCGCCGACAGTGAATCCGGTCCAACTGAACGACCCGCCAAACATCATGCCCATCCCGAAGACCATCCCGATTATGATGCTCAGGATATTCAACGCTCCGAACGTCACGAGCGATTGCGCGGCGTGAAAGCGCACAAAAGGGCGCTTGTCGATCAGAAGAAATATCAGCCCAGTGATCCACCCGACCAGATAACAGAGCAACCCGGCCACGTTTTCCGAAAGACCGGCCGCAGCCGGTGACGTAGGAACACCCGGCGACGCAGATTGCGCCGCGCCGCAATTCGGGCAGAATGCCGTATCTGACGCCACGGCGGTGCCGCACTTCGAACAATGTGGCATGGTTTGCTTCACCCCTCAGTCCGACAATTTCGCGAAGACTATCAAACGCCGCAGCGTACAGCAAGATAAATTGGAACCTGCCGCGCGATTGAGTAGAATCGCCCGCGCCGAACGAACCAGATTTCGACGGAGAAGTTAGCTCACGAAGGAGGCTGCCGCTCTGCCCGCCGATTTTGCCGCCGCCGCGCGCCCCACCCGGAAAATTCTCGGGCTGGAATGGCCGCGCCAAATTACCTCCGCGGAACGCAACGCGCTCATCGCCGGAGGACTCGGCTGGATGCTCGACTCTTTCGACGTGATGCTCTATTCGATGGTCCTGGCGTATCTGATGCGGGACCTGGGCATCAGCAAGGCGACAGGAGGGTTTCTCGGATCGCTCACGCTGATTGCTTCCGCCGTAGGAGGCGTGTTTTTCGGCTTCGTCGCGGACCGCATTGGCCGCGCGCGATCGCTTTCCACGTCCATTGTGATTTATTCCGTCGCGACGGCCGCGTGCGGCTTTTCGCATACAGTCGTCGAGTTGGCGATTTTCCGCATTATTCTTGGCCTCGGGATGGGCGGCGAATGGACCGCAGGAGCGGCGCTGGTCGCGGAGACTTGGCCGGCGGAACATCGCGGCAAAGCGCTGGGCCTGATGCAGTCCACGTGGGCGATTGGCCAAATGCTCGCGGCAGGCGTCGCCGGAGCGATTCTTCCGCGTTACGGCTGGCGCGGCGTCTTCTTCGTTGGTGTGTTGCCCGCACTGCTGGTGTTTTGGATTCAGCGGCGAGTTCCGGAGCCGGAAATTTGGCGCCACCGCGAAACCGTTGCGGGCCACGCGCCGAATGTTCCTCTGCGCACGCTGTGGCGCAAGGACCTGCGATGGAACGGCTTCCTCGCCACGGCCATGAACGCGTTTGGAATGTTTGGCTACTGGGGACTGTTTTTCTGGATTCCCGCGTATCTCTCTTTGCCGATTGCGCAAGGCGGACGCGGGCTCAACATCGCAAAGACGACCGCGTGGCTGCTGGTGATGGGAGTGGGACAATGGCTGGGGTACGTTCTTTTCGGCTTCGCCGCGGACGGCTTTGGACGCCGCCGCACGTATTTCAGTTATTTAGTCGTCGCGGCAATTCTCGCGCCGCTCTATGGATTCGTGCGCAGCCCGCTGTGGCTGCTCGCCCTGGGACCGCTGGTGGCATTTTTCGGTACGGGATTTTTTTCCGGCTTCGGGGCCATCGCGTCCGAATTATTCCCCACGGAAATTCGCGCCACGGCGATGGGTTTGACGTACAACATCGGACGCGGCATTTCCGCGCTGGCGCCCTTTGCCGTGGGGACGCTGGCGATTCGCTTCGGATTGGGACATTCGTTCGTCATTCTTGGCGTGGCCTTTTTCATCGCGGCGCTGCTGACGCTGGCGCTGCCCGAAACGCGAGGCAAGCAACTCGAATAGCGGCGCTGCATGGCGTTGCTCGAGGCTGCGTTTTCTGGGGCGTGCCACACGAACGAGGAACCGCCGCGCGTGCGCGCGACGCGGCCCGACCCTTCGTTCCTCAGGGCAAGCCATAGTCGGGTCCTACAAGAGCAAGTGCCGCGTGCGGTGGTAGCGGATTTGCTATCGTTCGATTTCGATGCCGTCCAGCGTGGCCTTTGCGGAAGATGACGCGACAACTTCTTTTTCTTTCGGCGCGGTTTTACCGGGCTTATCGGGCATGTCCGCGAGTTGCAAGCGCAGATTGCCAGCGTTCGTGGAATAGGCAATGGCCGTCTCGACATCGATGATGCCGTCGCGGACGAACCTCTCGAGTTCTCCGTCGAACGTTTGCATTCCCTCCCCCGCACCGTCGCGCATGGCGTCCACGAGCGTCTTGCCTTCGTTTTCGCCGCGTTCGACGTATTCGCGGGTCCGCATCGTGGATTTCAAAATCTCGATCACGGCCACGCGGCCTTCCCCATTCAGCGGCGGCACCAAACGCTGCGAAATGATGTAGCGGAACGTTTTCGATAAACGCGTGCGGATCACCTGCTGATCGCTGAGCGGGAAAACGCCGACGATACGTTCGACGGTCTTCGACGCGTCAATCGTGTGCAGCGTCGAGAGAACCAGATGGCCCGTTTCGGCAGCTTCCATAGCGATCTCCATCGTTTCGCGGTCGCGCATTTCGCCGACGAGGATCACCTTGGGCGCCTGGCGCAGCGCGGCACGCAACGCGAGGGCGAACGATGGCGTATCGCTGTGCAGCTCGCGCTGATGGACCGTGGCCTTCTTGTGCGGGTGAAGAAACTCGATGGGGTCTTCGATCGTGAGAATGTGTATGGCCTTCTCTTCGTTGATCTGGCTGACAATGGCGGCGAGCGTCGAGGATTTTCCGGAGCCCGTGGGGCCAGTGACGAGCACGACTCCGGTTCGCAAATTGGCAATCTCACGGAGCTGCGCGGGAAGATTCAGCTCGGAGAAATCCGGCACTTTGCTGGGGATCACGCGCATGACGATGGCGCAACTGCCGCGCTGCGTGAAAATGTTCACGCGGAAACGCGACAGTTTCGGCAGACTGTAGGAAATATCGCAAGAACCCTGCTCGCGGAGCTTTTCGACCGCCTGCTTGTTGTTTCCGATCAAATCGCCGGCGATGCGCGCCGTATCCTCTGCGGTCAAAATGTCCACCGTGGGGATTTTCACGCCGGCCAATTGGCCGTTCGCTTCCACTTGCGGCAGCCGGCCCGGAGAAAAAATCAGGTCGCTTGCGTGCCGCGAAAACCGCAGCATCGCGGAGATGATGCTCGGCGTCGGCATGGGCGCAATCGCTTGCGACGGCGACGCGGAAGGCGGTGCGATGGTATCTGACATTGCTTGTGCTCTGGCTCTGTGCTCTGGAACCTGCGGTGCGGTGAACCCCAAGGCAACGCCTGCAGAGTGTTTCCGATTCAAGTGTAACGCGCGGAATGCCGCGTGGAGTGAAATCGTGGTCGGGCCGTCGCTTATCAGTTAGCGGGCGCGCGCAACACCGGCCGCAATGGCTTCGCCTACGCAAACTTCACGTCATCGCGTAAACTGAGCGCGGAGTTTCCCGTGCCTGCTTTGCTCGACGACACCCTGCTGCGCATTCTTGCCTGCCCGCGAGACCACAGCGTGCTCACGCTCGATGGTGGAGATCTGGTTTGCGAGTACGCACACCGATTTTTTCTTGAAGAAGGCATTCCCGTCTTCGCCGAAACTCCGCGCCGCGAACCCATTCCTCTCAACATGGGACCGTGCCCGCACTTTGACGGCGACGAAGCGCGCGGCCACGCGATCGATCCCTTCGTGAACGATTGGATTGTAAACACAAACGGAAATCTCTATTGGCGAGCGCGCGGCAGACTGCCCCGCTACCCGATTCCGGACTGGCCATTCGGACCCGGCAAGGGAAGGCTGCTGGTTGATATTGGCTGCAGTTGGGGGCGCTGGAGCATCGCCGCCGCGCGAACGGGATTTGCGCCCATCGGCGTGGACGTTCACGTCGACGCGCTTGCGGCTGCTGAACGCGTGTCGCGGCAGCTCGGCGTTCGCGCCAACTATCTTTGCGGCGACGCCGAGCGCCTGCCGTTCCGCTCCGGCACCGTGGACTTCGTTTTCTCGTACAGCGTCCTACAACATCTGGACAAATCTAAAGTGATGGGAAGTTTTCGGGAAATTTCACGCATTTTGAAGCCCGGGGGAGTTTGTTTGGTGCAGCTTCCCAATACATTCGGGCTGCTCAGCATCGCGCAGCAACTCAAGCGCGGCTTTCGCGAAGCGAAATTGGGCACCTTTGAAATGCGCTATTGGACGCGCGCAACGATTCGGCGGGCGTTGGAGCAGGCCAGCTTTTTGAACGTCGCCATTCGCGCGGATGGTTTTTTCTCGCAGAATCCGCAGCTTGCGGACATGGATCTTCTGTCGCCTGCGGGAAAATTGATCGTGCTCGCATCGTATGCGAGCCGCAAAGCCGCGGATGCTTTTCCCTTTCTCACGCGCGCCGCTGATAGCCTGTGGATCGAAGCGCAAACCTTTTCGCCGCCGCGATAACAGGTTAAGATGTTGCCAATCCGTGCGGAAGTGGCGGAATTGGCAGACGCGCAGGACTTAGGAACA
>DATLTU010000054.1:0-52834 GCA_035533415.1 Candidatus Limnocylindrales bacterium | reverse complement strand
ACGAGATACAAGCAACACGGGCTGACTTAGAGAAAAAAAGAAAATCAAACAGCGCTGAACACATCGGAGCGAAAAAATGATGAGGTCGGGATTCGGGTTTCCACCCTCAGATCAAACGAAATCTGTGCATTATTCAGGTGTCAAAACCCTATCTGTTTTGGCCGTTGGGGTTAGCTTTCGAGCGAAAAGCATATGACATGAAAGTCGCGCGCGGCAGCTGACGAGAGAACGGCGCATTTCGTCTACACGCAGACGAAAGCGATGGCCGCGTCTGCAACCATGCAGTAAGTTTGGCTCGCGCGACAGCCCAGTCGTTTATCCCTTCCCTGCGTGCTCTGAGGCTGCAGCAATAAAGGCGTCAATATTCTTCTGCAGCATGGGCAGCGCCTTGGGATTCACGTACAGCATGTGGCCGACAGGATAGTAGTCGAACTGGATGTTGGCTCGCTCCGCAGGCGGCAGGTCCATGTGGTCAACGGTGTACTGCGTGGCGAAGAAAGGCGTGGCCATGTCGTAGTAGCCGTTATTGAACAGGACATGCATCCCTGGATCGTTGTTCATGGCGCGCGCCAGCGAGGCGGCGACGTCGGGCGAAAAGCTACCACCACTCAGCTCGCTGAGCGGCGCGCGGAACCGGAAGTTCCATTGCCGGTTGACCTCGAAGCTCAGCTGGGTATAGATGCGGCTGCTCTTATAGCCGAGCGTGTGGTCCACGTAATTATTGAAAGTGGCCGTGAGAGCGCCCATGATCGCGGTCGATGCCGCGCCCGAGCCGCCTTCACCGGAAATCGGCAGCAACGGTTCGAGTTCCGGCGTGGTGAACCGGGAATCGTAACGGCCGGTCGCGGGACCCTCCGGCCCGATCAGCCGCCGGCGGAACATGCGCAGCGACATCCGCAAATTCGATTTGAGCCAGAGACTGGACGGGATTCCGGTGAGCTGCGAGAGCTGCGCGGCAATTTGCTGCTTTTGATCCGCGGGCAGCGTTTCGCCGGCGAACAGCGCCGTCAGATACGGGCCGCTGGCGAATTGCTCCGCCTGCTGGATGACCGCGGAGAGGCTGGCCGGCTGCGGATTGAGCTTGTGATGATACCAGGCCGCAGCCGCGTAGGAAGGCAGGTACAGCGCGTAAGGCAGATCGTTGCCGGTGGAGAAACCAAGCGTTTCAAAATTGAGCACCGTCGAACACATGATTACGCCGTTCAAATAGACGCCCTGCTGCACCAGATCCTGCGCCAAGACCGCGTTGCGCGTGGTACCGTAGCTTTCGCCGAGCAGAAATTTCGGCGAATTCCATCGGCCGAAGTGCGCGACGTAGCGCTCGATGAATTGCGCGAAAGCGGAAGCGTCCTCGCTAACGCCGTAGAACATTTTCGGCGTGCCCTTGCCGACGATACGGCTGTAGCCAGTGCCTACTGCATCGATGAACACCAAGTCGGTGCTCTTCAAAATGCTGTGGTCGTTGTTCACGAGCTGGTACGGCGGCAGTTCATTCTGGATGTCGCCGACCGCGGGCCAGACGATGCGCCGCGGCCCGAATCCCCCAATATCCACCAGCGCCGAAGCCCCGCCCGGCCCTCCGTTGTAAGCGAACGTAACGGGCCGGGTCCCCGCGTCCTTTTCGCCGTCTTCGGTGTAGGCGATGTAGAAAACGCTCGCGGTCGCTTCGTGCTTCTTATCGTAGAGCAGCAGCGTTCCGGCCGTGGCTGTGTAGGGAATTTGCTTCCCGTCAATCGTGACGCTGGCGTGCGTCACCACCGTGCGTTCCTTCGGCACCTTCGCCGCCGGCTTTTCAGCAGGTTTTTCCGGCGGCTTTGGCCTCTCCTGCGCCGCCGCAAACATCGGCACCGCAACGAAGATCAAAAGAACTGCCACGCGTGCTCCCAACGATCGCTTCATGAGCCCTCCCAAAGAATTCGCAAAAACTTATCGGCGTTCCTCCGCGTCCCAACCCACCGCCGCGCTTTCCCCGCCGAGGAAACACACGTTATACATCCGCTCGCTTCCCGAGCGGAAGCGAATTAATGACGGATGCACAGATGTCACGATATTGTGCTGTCTTCACTGGGCCAGAACCGTGTAACGCCCACTGTCGCCAAATCCTTCCGATGTCGAGATTTCCGGCGTTTCATTGGCTCGGCGATGGCTCGGGACAAATTCGAGCTACACGGCGGTAGCATCACTGATTCGCGCTGGAATTTTACGGGCGCGCGGGAAGGTAAATGCGCGACGGCGCCATCAGTTCAACGCCGGACATTTCCGTGCTCACTTTCAGCTCGTGGAAACTGGCCTTTTGCGGAAGCGCGGCGCGGAACGTGAGCAGATACTGCTGGCCGAGCATTTTCGTAAGATCCTGCAAATACGGGCGAAAAGACACGGGCGTTTGAAATCCGAGGAAAAACGAATCTCCGCCGCTATCCAGCGTCAATTTGCCGAGGCAGCTTTGTCCATTCAAGACCAGAAATGGATTCCGAGCCACCATTCCGGCGCCGCTGGCAAACAGGCTGTATACCGTGACGTTGTTCCGCTGCGCCGCGCCAATGGCCTGGTCGAGCGCGGGGTTCGAGCCCGGCTGCGACTCGTCGACGCCGTAGGTGAGATCGATGCCATCGCTGATCAGCAACACCTCGCGCCGGTCTACGTCCTTTGGCCATTTCTTGATGAGATCGGCCAAGGCGAAATAAATTCCGTTGGACGACTGGAACGCGCCGACTGGCAAGCGGAGGGCTTTCTCCGCCGCATCGCGATTTGTGGTGAAATTCTGCTGCATGTTCGCGGTGCCATTGGCTGCATAGGCGACCGCAATGCGGGAATTTTGCGGCAGCGAACGAATGAAATCTTTCATGTCGCGCAGTTGCAGGCCGAGTTGCGGGTTCAGGCTATCGTCGACCAGGATCACGAAATCGAGAGAAGCCTTCGGGCTGTTCTCGGGAATCCAATCGACAACAGGCCGCGGCCGGCTGTCCTGATGCACCGAGACGTCGATTTTCTGGAGCGCGGGCGGAACTTTCCCGGAACGCGCGGTGGCCGTGACGGTGACGCGAACAAGATCCGATGATGCGCTCTGGGGCGGCGCATTTTGCGCCAGCAGCGGCGCGGCGAAGGACACTGCGGCCAAAATGAGCACTGGAATGGACGCGAGCGGGAATTGTTTTTTCATGTTCGTCTCCGAGGTGAAAAAAAGCTGCCTCACATAGCTTTAGATGAGTTTTCGGGGCATTTAGGTGCTCGTTTAACGCTTTCTTTGGCGTGCAGGCGCAAAAGGCGGCTATCGCGTCCGCGCGGAGATGTATAATTCCCGCGCACGATGGAGCCTGGGAATTCCAATCCGCCGAGGAATTTTGGCCTGGAGCGCGAGCTGGAGATTTATCAGGGCGGGGCCGCCGGGAAGACGCTGTCTGTTCCGGTCACGCTTTCGCTGCTCGAGCAAAAGGCAAAAGGGGCTCTCGAACCGCGCGCGTACGACTACGTGGCGGGAGGTGCGGGCGGCGAAAATACCATGCGCGCGAATCTGGAGGCGTTCTATCGCTGGCGCATCGTGCCGCGAATGCTGCGAAACGTTTCGGCGCGCGATTTGAGCGTAGAGTTGCTAGGCGCGAAACTGCCGGCGCCCGTGCTGCTCGGGCCCGTTGGCGTGCAAGAGATCATTCACCGCGACGCGGAAGTGGCCGTGGGACGCGCAGCCGCGGAGCTGGGATTGCCGTTCGTGCTGAGCACGGTTTCGTCGCGGCCGATGGAAGAAGTGGCGCAAGCGATGGGCACCGGCCCGCGATGGTTCCAGCTTTACTGGGGCAAAAATCCGGAACTGACCGCGAGCATGCTCGAGCGCGCGGAACGCGCGGGGTATACGGCGCTGGTCGTGACGCTGGATACCTCGATGCTGGGGTGGCGCGAACGCGATCTCGAGCGGGGCTACTTGCCATTCATGCTGTGCGAAGGGCTGGCGAATTATTTCACCGATCCGGTGTTTCGCGCGGCGCTGCGCCAGCCGCCGGAAAAGGATCCCACCGAGGCAGTGCGTTTGTGGGCCAGCATTTTCACGAATAACACGCTGACATGGGAAAGCTTAACGTTTTTGCGCGAACACACGAAGCTGCCCATCATTCTCAAGGGAATTTTGCATGGCGACGACGCCGCGCGCGCCGCCGATTGCGGCGTGGACGGCGTGATCGTCTCAAATCACGGCGGACGCCAGGTGGATGGCGCGATTGCGGCACTGGATGCGTTGCCCAGCATAGTGCGCGCGGTGAATGGAAAATTTCCGGTGCTGTTCGACAGCGGCGTGCGCCGCGGCGCGGATATTATGAAAGCGCTGGCGCTGGGCGCGCGCGCGGTGCTGATTGCGCGGCTCTATATCTGGGGACTCGCGGCGGCAGGCGAAGCAGGCGTGCGCGACGCGGTGCTGAACCTGCTTGCTGATTTTGATTTGTCGATGGCGCTGAGCGGATTCACCTCGCCGCGCGAATTGACGGCGTCCGCTCTCGCGTCCGCGGATGATTCGTTTCCCGTCGATCGATCCGGCCAAGCGTAGAACCTCCGAGTGTTGCCGCGCGGGACCACGCCGCGATTTCGAGGGCGTGCGAGCGCAAACTTTTCTGTTCCTTCGGACACAAGAAGAAAGGGACAACTGGCCCTTGGGGTAAGTATTAGCGACTTCGCAACTTCTAGCAGGTCGTGTTGAAAGGCCCGTACCCCTATGCTAGATTCGCAAATTAGCTGAAATTTCGCATGAGCGCGGAAAAATTCACGGACGGATCGAAACCGAAGGTCAACCGGGTCGAAGTGTACTGGCACACGGTGACGTACCGGACGATCGTGCTCTATGTTCTGGCGTTTGTGATTCTGTTCGCGGCAGCCGGATACCTGGTGTTTCCGGACACGTTTACAGGAATCGCGCGGCGTCTCTCGCAGGCACTGGAACCGAAGAGCTCTATCGTCGCGTCGACGGATGTGCGCGGGGCGCGGTTCGTCAATCTGGACGGCAAGGTGCAGGTGAAGAAGGTCAATTCCGTGCAGTGGACCCGGGCCGACTACCAGATGACGCTGGATCGAGGCGATTTAATCCAGACCGGCCCGGATGGAGTGGCGCGCATCGCGTTTGCGGATGGAACCAAATACACAGTGCAGGCGGATACGCTGGTCACCGTCGAGGAAATTTTCGTCCCCGCCAACCGAGCTTCGAGCGTGAGCATGCATATCAGCTCAGGCGCCGTGGACTTGACCACAGGCACCTGGCAGATACCCGGTTCCAAGGCGGAGGTGTCATTTCAGGACGCGGTGGCATCGCTGCACGAAAACAGCCGCGCGGACGTAAAGACAGACCCGACTACCAAGCAAAACGAAATCACGGTGGCGGCCGGCGCCGCGGAAGTGAAGCGTGACGGGCAGCAAGTGCAGGTGGCGCAGTGGCAGCGCGCGTCATTCACCGCCGGCGGCCCGATCACGAAGACGGACGTGCTTGCGCCTCCAGGCCTCATCCAGCCCGTGAATTTGCAGCCGATCATTGTGGCCGATCCCAAGACCACGCCGGTACGGTTCGAATGGCAGCCCGTCAGCACCGCGCGTGAATATGAACTCGAGATCAGCGATTCGTCGATGTTCACTCGAATTCTCGCCGATCGAAAAACGACCGACACGGCGGTCGAAGTTACCGGCTTGGACGCGGGCGACTACTTCTGGACCGTCAAGGCCATCGATGCCAAGGGAGCGTCCAGTGAACCGGGTGGTCCTTCCAAATTCACGCTCATCGAACAGGGAAAAGAGCAGAGCATGCTGCTCACCGTGGATCGCGTCGAGTTTGATGGCAAGGTGGTTGAGATCATTGGCCATACCGAGCCCGGCGCGGCGCTGATTATCGACGGCGAACCGGTGGCGGATATTGGCCCGGATGGGCGGTTCCGGCATTTTACGCAGCCCATGACTTCGGGCGCGCATGAAATCGTCATTACGGGGCAGGATCGCAGGGGCGGCGCAACCATCAAGCGCGTGCCCGTCGTGGTTCCTTAAAAGTTCGGAAGCTCAGACGCGCATTGCGGACGCCATCGTTCGCGGGCGGGGGATGCAAGGCAAGAGGGGGTTCATGAAAAACGGATATTCGATGAGGTCGGTGTTTAGCCTATTTTCCTCCGACCTCGCCATAGACTTGGGAACGGCGAACACGCTGGTGTTTGCGAAGGGCAAGGGCATTGTGGTGAACGAGCCCTCGATCGTCGCGATCAATAAGAACAGTGGCGAGGTGGTCGCCGTAGGCAAGGAAGCGAAGGAAATGCTCGGGCGGACACCTGGCAACGTGGTGGCGATCAAGCCGATGAAGGATGGGGTGATCGCGGATTTCAAAGTCACGGAAAAGATGCTGACGTATTTTATCCAGAAGGCGCACAACCGGCGCGTTCTGGTACATCCGCGCATCGTCATCGGCGTGCCCAGCGAAATCACTCCGGTGGAAAAGCGCGCGGTGCAGGATTCGGCGTATCGCGCGCGAGCCAGCGAAGTGTATCTGGTCGAGCAAGCCATGGCCGCGGCCATTGGCGCTGGGCTGCCCATCGAGGAGCCTTCCGGCAACATGGTGGTGGACATCGGCGGAGGCACGACGGACATCGCGGTGATTTCCATGAGTGGGATCGTCTATTCACGCTCGGTGCGCGTCGCCGGAAACGAGATGGACGAAGCGGTGATGCACTACCTGAAGCGAAAATACAATTTACTGGTCGGCGAGCGCACGGCGGAGCAAATCAAGATTGAAATCGGCTCGGCGTATCCGCTGGAAAAGCCCCTGACGCTCGAAGTGAAAGGCCGCAATTTGATCGAAGGCGTGCCGCGCACGGTAACGATTGACGACAGCGAAATCCGCGAAGCGCTTTCCGAATGCATCGCGACGATTTTGAACGCGATCCGCGTGGCGCTCGAGCGTACGCCGCCCGAGCTTTCCGCGGATATCAGCGATCGTGGCATCGTGCTCACCGGCGGCGGGGCGCTGATCAAGAATCTCGACAAGCGCATTCGCGAAGAAACGGGCTTGCCGGTTTCCATTGCCGACGATCCGCTGGCGTCGGTGGTGCTCGGCACGGGCAAAATGCTCAGCGATTTCCGGCTGCTTCGGCTGGTCTCGATCGATTGACGAAGGCTGGCCGCGGGGTAATCGCTTCATGCCGCAAGCCGCGCCGGGAGGCGGCGCAGCCATGCGGCCTTGAATTTTCAAGCTTCGAGGCTCCAACCTCAAACCTCTAGGAACTTATGGATGTCCCTGCGCGCCATCGGCCCTTGGTTTTGCTGGTCGCCGTGATTCTGGCGCAACTGTTGCTGCTTGCGTTCCAGATCAAGCGTGGCCAGGACGTGCGATTGATCCGCGTCTGGGCGGCGGCCGTGCTGACGCCGCCGCAGCACGCAGGGATATTCGTGATTTCGAAAATTGAAGGCGCGTGGTCCGGATACATCGATCTGTGGCACGCGCAAAGATACAACCAACAACTTGCCGATGAGGTCGGCAAGCTGCGGCTGAAGAATCAGCAGCTCGAAGGACAAGCCGCGGAGGCCGGGCGGCTGGCGAAGCTGCTGGGTTTCCGGCAGGCCAATTTGAACGTACCGATGGTGGCCGCCGAAGTGATCGGGGCGAGCGCGGACTCCAATAGCGAGACAATTTTCATCAATCGCGGGGAGCATGACGGCTTGCGCCGCAATATGGCGGTGATAACACCAGACGGCGTCGTGGGAAAAATCTTCGAGGTGTTTTCGCACACGGCGCAGGTGCTGCTGATCACGGATAAAGAGAGTGGCGTCGGAGCGCTGCTCGCGAACACGCGCACGCATGGCGTCGTGAATGGCACGGGTGATCCTCTGCTGCGGATGGACTATGTTACGACAGGGGAAAAACTGTTCGTCGGAGAAGAAATTCTGACCTCCGGCGAAGACAGGATTTTCCCAAAGGATTTGCCCGTGGGCACGGTGGCTTCGGCGAAGCCGGGGTATCCCTTCCAGACCATTCGCGCCAAGCCCGCCGCGCATCTCGACCGGCTCGAGGAAGTGCTCGTTCTGCTGACGGAAGAATCGCTCAATCCGAGACAAACCGAGGCACCCGCAGCCTCGGCAACCCCAGAAAAAACTTCCTCGAACAGCAAACCTCGAGGGAACGCGGCAAAGGCGCCCATCGCTTCACGAGCGCCCAAGAATGCGGCGGCGCCCGCGAGCCATGCGAAGACGCCACCGCCGCCGGCAAAGAAGAATCCCGCCGTCGTGAAACCCACGGGAACGAATCCGCCGGGAGCGCCGCGATGAACCGAGACGCGCGATGACCATCCAGATGGATTTCGAAGATCAGCACATTGAGGTTCATGAATTTCGTGGCGGCGCCGTCGCGATCGCATGCGTTCTTGCCCTGGTGCTTCAGGCGTTTCTGAATAAGTTCAGTGCGCATTTTCAACTTCTTGAGTTGCCGCTGCTGGTTGTCATTTACTTTGGCTTGAGCCGCAGAAATCCCATCTCGGGCCTCTTTCTGGGAACCGCGGTCGGCCTGCTGCAGGACGGCATCAGCCACACCCCCATCGGGCTTTATGGAATCGCAAAGGGAGTGATTGGATATATCGCGTCGTCGGTAGGCGCGCGGCTGGATACGGAACATCCCATCAGCCGCTTCATCCTGGTATTTCTTTTTTTTCACATTCATCAGGTGATTTTGGCGGTCACCATTCATCTGCTGCTGGCGCGGCCCGAGCCGTTTTTTTCGACGCAACTGCTGATCGCTTCGCTGATCAATTCCGCGGTTGCCGTCTTTCTGTTCGCCGGACTCGACCAGCTGCGAAAACAATAGCGGCAATTGCATTCCCGCGTTCGTCGGCCTAACATGCGCGACCGAAGATGCCGGAAACAACTCCCACCGCGGAACGCGCCAATCAACGCAATGCGGTGATCGCGTGTTTCCTTGGATGGACGCTCGATGCCTTCGATTTTTTCATTCTGACATTTCTGCTCGCGCCGATCGGAAAGGACTTCCACAAAAGCATTCCAGAAATGGCGCTGGCGATACTGGCGAGCCTGGCGACGCGCCCGATTGGCGCCTTCGTGTTCGGGCTGCTGGCGGATCGTTACGGGCGGCGGCTTCCGCTGATGCTCGACATTTTGTTTTATTCGGCGATTGAGGTGGCCTCCGGATTCGCGCCGAGCTACTCGGTTTTCATCGTGCTGCGATTGCTTTACGGAATTGGCATGGGCGGAGAATGGGGAGTGGGTGCGTCGCTGGCGATGGAATCCGTGCCCGCGAAATGGCGCGGAATTCTTTCTGGCGTGCTGCAAGAAGGCTACGCGTTCGGCTATTTGTTGGCTGCGGTCGCCTACTGGCTGGTGTTTCCGCACTTCGGCTGGCGCGCGATGTTTTTCATTGGCGGCGCGCCCGCACTGCTGACCCTGTTCATTCGTTCGAAAGTGAAAGAGAGCGCGGCGTGGGCGGCGTCCGCGCGCATGAAGTGGGGCGCATACTTTGACTCGATTCTTCAGAATTGGAAACGCTTCGCCTACCTAGTTCTACTGATGGCGCTGATGAATTTTATTTCTCATGGCACACAGGATTTCTATCCGACGTTTTTGCAATCGCAGCGCGGCTACAGTCCGCGTGCCACGGCGCTGATTACCGTGCTTTCGATGATTGGCGCGATTGTGGGCGGAATCCTCGTCGGATTGTATTCCGACCGTCGCGGGCGGCGGCGCGCGATGATCGGCGCAGCGATATTTGCCGTGGCGCTGATTCCGCTGTGGATCGCCGCGCCGAATCTTCCGCTGATTCTGCTCGGCGCGTTCCTGATGCAATTCATGGTGCAGGGCGCGTGGGGCGTGATTCCCGCGCACATCAATGAACTTTCGCCGGACACGCTGCGCGGCTTCTTCCCCGGCTTGGCATATCAGCTCGGCGTCCTGTTTGCCGCGTCGAGCGCTTATCTCGAGGCGATCATGGGGAAACGGATGAGCTACGGCCACGCCATGGGGATTTTCGCAGCGATCGTGCTGATCGTTGGCGCGGTGGTGATTGCGCTGGGACCGGAAGCGCGCGGAATTGCATTTGGCGGAGTGAAAGCGGAAAGCGCTCCTTCACCTTCCGCGACACGAAAGCCCAGCGGGTAACGCTCGTTAGCGCCCTCGGCTTGAACAGAGTAAAATCGAATCGTGAGTTTTTGATTAGGGGGAATTATGAGCGCCACATCGAAAACAGTTCCTTCAACATCCGCGATCGATACGGTTCGAGAAAAAGCGCGCCGGCTGGGAATTTTATCCATGATGGCAACGACGGCGGCGGGCTCGGGGCATCCGACTTCTTGTTTATCTGCCGCTGAGCTTACGGCTGGCGTGTTTTTCTACGCCATGAAATTGGATCCGGAAAATCCGGATGGCCCGGAGAGCGACCGGTTTGTGCTCTCGAAGGGCCATGCGGCTCCGTTGCTCTATGCGGCGCTGGCGGAAGCGGGTGTGTTTCCCATTTCGCGGGTGATGACCCTGCGGCAATTTTCGAGCGAACTCGAAGGCCACCCGACGCCGCGCATTTTGGGAGTGGACGCAGCGACGGGATCCCTGGGGCAAGGACTTTCCGTCGGCGCGGGGCTGGCGATTGGCGCAAAAATGGACAAGCTGGGGACGCGCGTATATGTGCTGCTCGGCGACGGCGAATTGGCGGAGGGCAGCAATTGGGAAGCGGCGGAATTTGCCGGGCATTACGGAATCGATAACCTGATCGCGCTGTGCGACATCAACGCGCTGGGGCAAAGCGACTGGACGATGTACAGACACGAGATGGAAATTTACAGAGAAAAATTCGAGTCGGAAGGATGGGACACGCAAGTCATTGACGGCCACGACGTCGCGGCGGTGCTCACGGCGCTCGATCATGCGAAGTCGGCAGCCACGGGGCGCCCGCAGGCGATCATCGCGCGCACCATCAAAGGCCACGGCGTCAGCTTTCTGGCGAACAAACAGGGCTGGCACGGCAAGCCGCTCTCGAAAGAGCAACTCGCAAAGGCTGTGGCCGAGATGGGCGGGGCGATCGAAGTGGCGCCCGATCCGGGACGTTCGTACGCGCGAACGAAATTGCCAGAGCCGCCCGATTTTCCCGAGCCGCCCGCGCCGAGCTACCAGCCGGATGCCTCGGTGGCGACGCGCGAAGCGTATGGCAACGCCCTGAAGCGAATTGGCGCGGTGAATCCGGAGCTTGTCGCGCTCGATGGCGACGTGAAGAATTCGACGTTCGCGGAAATTTTCGGCGATGCGTATCCGGACCGTTTCTATCAGGCGTACATCGCGGAACAAAACATGGTCAGCGTGGGCGTGGGCCTGGCCGCGCGCGGCAAAGTGGCGTTTGTTTCTTCGTTCGCGTGTTTTCTTTCGCGCGCGTTCGATCAGGTACGCATGGCGGCAATCAGCCGCAGCTCAATCAAGCTCTGCGGCTCGCATTGCGGCATTTCGATTGGCGAGGATGGGCCTTCGCAGATGGCGCTCGAGGACATCGCGTCGTTTCGCGCGATTCACAGCTCGACGGTGCTGTATCCCTCGGACGCTTATTCAGCCGAACGGCTGACGGAAGCGGCCGCGCGCATGCCGGGAATCACCTACCTGCGCACTTCACGGCCAAAGACGCCGCTGCTTTATTCCGCAACGGACAAATTCCCGGTGCCAGGTTTTCACGTGCTGCGCGAAAGCGCCAACGACCGCGCGCTGATTATCGGCGCGGGGATCACGGTGCATGAAGCGCTGAAGGCGCACGAGGAATTGAAATCGCAGGGAATCGCCGCCCGTGTTGTCGATTTGTACTGCGTCAAGCCGCTGGATGGAAAGCAAATCGCGCAACAACTGAAGACCTGCGGGGGAAATCTGATCACCGTCGAGGATCATTATCCCGAGGGCGGCGTGGGGGAAGCGGCGCTTTCGGCGCTGGCGGAAGCGGGCGCGGCGCCCAAGCGCTTCACGAAACTTGCCGTCAGCGGAATGCCTCATTCAGGAAAAGCGGAAGAGCTGCTCGACGCCTTTGGCATCTCCGCGAAACATATCGCTTCGGCGGTTCGCGAAATGGATTGAGGCGCGGCCGGAGTTTTGGAAAGTTGCTAGACTTCGCAACTCTTCCACGTGAAAACAGCCGAGCCAACTGCTCGAACTGCAGCTTGAATAGGCTGCCTGCGACGCTCTTCGTGTTCAAGCGTTGCTATAAAACCGCCTACGTCGAACTCTGAAACTGGAATGTCCTGCACACGGGCAAATCGGCGACCCGTGCCGAAATGACACATCTGCCCCACCATGCGTCTGTTCGTTTTCGTGCCCGCTTTCGTGTCGCTGCAAATTGATGATCCCATGGGAGCTACATTTGGCGCTTTGGCCTTTCGTTTGCGCCACGTCGAAGTGTGGTTCTCCCAGAGGCTAAGCAAGCAGAACGCGCGCTGACGGCAACTGCCGTATTGCCGCCGAAGCCACGCTCGATGCAGAGCCGCTTCATCTTGATGGAAGGCGCAACCATCGCGGTGGCGCTGGTCTTGATGGCGGGAGCGCTAAGCCTGAGCGCTGCGATCCGGTCTCAATTCGCGTCCGGCGTTGAGGCTCTGCAACAGCAGATCGCCTTGCAGACGCAAGTTCATGACGCGCTCGACAACACCGTGCTGGGCTTCTGGCGATACTACGGATCCAACAACGCGAGTCTGCTGACTCAGTACCGGAAGTCGGAGGCCGCGTTGCGAACGCTGACGAAGCGCGCGGCCGATACCGCCGTTTCGCAGGCGCACAGAGACGCCGTAGCGGAACTCAGTACACGCGAGGACGATTTCCTCGGCTTCGCAGGCCAACTGGCAGCGGGCCCGCAAAACGAGAAGACGGACGAGCCGAAGTTCAACAAACTGACGAATCGGGAACTTCGCGTTCGCAATGTCTTGCGCTCCATGGAGCAGAAGCAGTTCCAGGACCTGAGCGCCGCAACGCACAAACTGGGCCGATACAGCCAGTGGCTTCGAATTTTGGTGCTAGTCCTTGGAGTGTTTCCGCTTACGGTAATGCTGTGGTTCCGGCGCGCGCACGACCGGCGAATTTGGGCGCCGCTCGAACAGCTCCATGGGATGGTCATGGAGGTTCAGCGCGGGAACCTGGACGTGAGGGGCGAAGTACCCGAGACCGTCGAGCTTGGATCGCTGACCACGGCATTTTTGGTGATGGCCTGCGAGCTGAAGGGAATGAGAGATTCTCTGGAAGAAAAAGTGCGGGAGCGGGCCGCGCAACTGGAAGCGGCGCACAAGGATCTATTGCGCGCTGCCAAGCTCGCGTCGCTGGGGCAACTGGTATCCGGCGTAGCCCATGAGATCAATAATCCCCTGACGTCGATTCTCGGATTCAGCGAAGTGGTGCTGGGGCGCCCCGGGCTCGACCCCTCCATGCGCACGCAACTGCAGGTTGTGCGGGACGAGGCGCTGCGGCTCAAGCATTTGGTAGCCAACCTCAGTCGAATCTCCAGGCGCGGCCCGCGGCAACTCCACCGAATGGATTTGCGCACGGTTCCCGCGCGGATGCTCCAACTGCGGAGCTATCAATTGGCCGCCAATAACGTTCGCCTGCAATACACACCGGCGAAAGAGCCCATCTGGGTGAAAGGCGACGCGGATCTGCTGTTGCAAGTAATGTTGCAGCTCGCTCTGAACGCGGAACAATCCATTCGGGAAAGCCGCGAGAAGGGAGAAATCCGGCTCAAATGCGACGTATGGGACGCCCGCGCGCGGATCACCGTGGAAGACAACGGCTGCGGCATGGCCGCGGAGGTGCGCGATCACGTCTTCGATCCGTTTTTCACGAACCGGCCGATGTGGCAAGGGACCGGCTTGGGTTTGAGCGTCTGCCACAGCATCGTCGAGCAACATGACGGCGAAGTGGGAGTCGAAAGCGAAGTCGGCCGGGGAACAACCATTCGAGTTCTGCTGCCTCTGGCGACCGCCTCCGAAGACTTTATCCAGGAACACGGCAGCGCAGTTCGGCAAGAAGAGCCGCAGATCGCCGTTTCAAACAAGCCCGCGGAAGTTCCGGCGCGCGCGGATCCGGCCCGGCGATTTCTGGTGATCGATGACGAAACGGAAATTCTAAACCTTGTCTCGTTTGTTCTGGCGAAAACCGGAGCCACCGTCGTGACCCTCCAGGATTCCACGCGGCTCGACTCGATTCTGAACCAGCAAGGGTTCGATGCCGTTCTTTGCGATTTGAAAATGCCCGGCCAGGATGGCTTATCGGTGCTTCGGACGCTGCGGCAGGCGCACCCGGCACTGGCGCGGAAATTTCTGTTGATGACCGGGAATCTGGCGGACGCGGACAAGGCGCAAATCGAGTTGGAAGGCGTGCCGGTGCTGCCCAAGCCGTTCACGCTGGTGCGGCTGCGCGCGATGGTTGGGGAGATCCTATCGTCGAATCCATAAGCCGCCGCATCGCCGTTCGTTCCGTTCCCGCGGATCAATGATCCAGGCATCCACGATCCAGCGGTCCCCGGAAGATGTAAATCGCGCGGCGCTATGCTATGGTTCGAGGCTCGCGCTGCGTGAAGAAACTGGGCGCAATCGCGCGATTCCACAATGACTGAAAAACTCGTACTCGTCGGAGTGATACCGGAAGTGGTGCTGATCGGAAGCGCCGATCAGGTGGTGTGGGTGGCGGAAACCGGGAATCTGCGCGTCGAATTCGACCCGCAGCGCTGTCCTTTCTCCTCGAATGTTTTTCAGGCCCCGCCGGGGATGCGGCTGATGAGCGGAACGCCGCGCGCGGGAGTTGCGCCTGGGTCGTACAAGTACCGTCTGGCGATCGATGACCACGTGATCGCACACGGCGAAGTCATCATCCGCGCCAAGTAAGTCGGCTGCAGGCCGCCCGGCAAAAACCTTAGTCGCTGGCGAGCGCCGTGCGTCCCGAGCTGATGGAGTCGGCGAGGGCGCGGCGCGCTTGTGCAAGGCGAAACGCAGGTACTGGCCGGCCCGCGGAAACCGCCAATTGCGCGGCGCGGCGGGGAAAATCCTTGCGTTGGTCGTAACGAAGGCCGAATTGATTGAGCATCTCGCCGGCGAGTTTCGGATCGTCGCTGCGCTCGACTCCCCAAAACCACAGACGCTCCTCGTGGCGCTGCAGAAGCTGAAGAGCCTCTTCGAGCTTCTTCATGCCCGTGTCGAAGGACGAAACGAGGAAAAACACCGGCAAAGACCAGTCCTTCGCGCCGAATTTAGCCCGGACGCGCACGGCGTATTTCCCGTTCTGATTAACTTCGATGCAGCAACGATATTCGTTGCGCTGGGCAGTCAGTTTCTCGCTCATGGAGTCTCTCGATTCTGGGGAAGCTGATATTCGTCTCGCCCTGGCCGACGTTACCTTTTGTAACCGCGAAACGCCCGCCAACCTGGCTCCGGGACCTCGATTCCACGACCGCCCGGGACGAAGTTTGGCCTGACGCGAAAGGCATTTCAAGCGGGGAGGAGGCCCCGCCGATTCAGTGGCACCCCGCTGGCGACGGAGTAGGCGCTGCTAGAGGAAATATGCTAGACGAAGGGAATGGCGGACGCAACTAAAAATAGTTTAGCTTTTTATTTTACTATAAGTAGCTTGTTTATAGTAGCTTAGCTTTGTGATTGGCTCGTCAGCATCTTCAGATTCGCTTGGTTGAAGGTGAGCTTGCCTTCCTTCTCGTAGCGCTTCTGCAAGGCATCGTGGAACGCTTCAAACGCGACCGATTGCTTTTTCTCGAGGACTTGTTGCCTGAGGCTCTGCTCCGCCTTCGCAAAATCGGCGGGATTGATTTGCGTTTTCGATTTCACCTGGTAAACAACCCAGTTTCCCGCAACGAGGACTGGCGCGCCGGTCTGGCCAACGGGTGTCTTGAATGCGCCCACGAGCTCTTTTGCGGGGCCAAGATCGGTGATTTGACTGGTGCGCGTGATCGAATCGGTGGATTTCGCCGTGAGTCCCAGCGACTTCGCCGCTTGATCGAACGACTTGCCGGATTTCACCAGCTTGGCGAGGTCTTGCGCTTTCCGCTGCGCAAGCTCCTGAACCTTCTCCTTTTGGTAATCGGCGAGAACGCGATCGCGAACTTCGGCGAGCGTGCCCGGGTGGGCGGGAACGATTTTGTCCACGGAGATGATCACGTAGCCGCGGTCAATCGAGATGGGCTGGCTCAACTCGCCCGGCTGCTGGCTGAAAAGCGCTTCCTGAAGCTGCGACGAACTGCCGAGATCGCCGACAGGGTCGGTGACACTGACCAGAGGCGTTTCTCCCGTCTGCAAATTGAACTCTTTCGCGATGGAATCGATCGGCTGGCGATTGGACTGCCGGACGGCCGCGGCCATCTTGTCGGATAGGTCGTTCTGCTCCTGATTGACCTTTTCCTGCGCCAGCGTTGAGACGATCGAGCTGCGTACTTCGTCGAGGCTCTTCGTGTGCGCGTCTTCTCTATCGACGACTTTGATGACATCGAAGCTATAGGGCGTCTGAATCACGTCGGATATCCCGCCCTTGGGCAAGCTGAATGCGGCTTTTTCAAAGCTGGGCGCCGTCTGGCCCGCGACAATCCAGCCGATGTCGCCGCCCTTAGCCTTCGTGTTCTGGTCTTCCGAATACTTCTTCGCGAGATCCTCGAAATTGGCTCCGTGTTTCGCCAAATCGTCAACTTTCTGGGCCTGTTGCTTGCTCAGAGCAATTTCCGCGTCCGTCTTGCCCAACGTATTGAAAACAATCTGCTCGACATGAACGCGATTTTCGACCTTGTAGTCGTTGATGTTCTGCTGGTAGTAGGACTGAATCGCCGCATCGCTGATCTTGGTATTTTTCTGGAGCTGCGCGATATCGAGCAGCGCGTATTTCGCCGAGCGGCGCTCCGGGACTTGATATTTCGACTGATGTTGCGCGAAATAGGCGGAAAGTTGGGCGTCCGTAGGATTGATTGTGGATTCGAGGGCCGAAGGCTTGATCTCGGCGTAATCCAACTGGACTTTTTCGTTCTGCCAGCGATAAAGCTGCTCGAGTTCGGCGGGCGAAACGGTGATTCCGTCGGTGACGATGTCCTTGAACTTTTCCACGAGAATGCTGGTGCGGACGAAATCCTCAAACTGCGGAACGGACATGCCCGTGCGCATCTGAACTTCCTGCGCGTAGCGCTCCGCGCCGATCCAATTCCCGCCCACGAAGGCCGTCGGGATAAGCTGCTTGATGCGCTCGGTGATTTCCTCGGGCGTCACCTGTATGCCCAGTCGCGCGGCTTCCATATTGAGCAGCCGCTGAAACACCATCTGGTCGAGGACCTGGCGCATATAAAGGCCCTCAAGCACCGGCGGGATGTTCTGACCGTTCGTCTGCTGCTGGTATTGCGTGCGCACGTCGACGGCAGTGATGCTTTGTCCGCCCACCGTTGCCACCGCGTTGGGGCTGCCGTTCGTGGCGCCGATGCCGCCGAGCGGAGTTAATTGCAGAACCATGGCGCCGCAAATAAATACCAGTACGCCGCCAAGAAAAATCTTTACGCCCGTTTTGCTCTGGGTCAGGTTTTTTAGCACGATTTTGGCGCCTCGCTGCCGAAACACAATTATAGAAGAGAGCAGGCCATTGCTCAACTTGAATTGAATCGGAATACCACGAGGTGATATGATTTCGCGCATGCGGCTGAGGATGCTGCAAGCGCTGATCGTACTGGTTCTGTTCACGTGTGTCGCTGGCCCCGTTTTCGAGACCTTTGATCACTGGGACCCCTCTCTAGCGACTGGCCATGATACGGAATCGACCCTGGTGATTTGCGCGGTGTGCGTCGGCACCACGCTGGCCATCGGCCAGATCGTGAAGAGACTCCTTCAAAACTGGCTTGCGAAACGGGTCAGTTCTGTTCGCGCGTCCCTGCCGAGTGGTGCATCGTTCTTGCTTGGTCCCTTCTTTTTGATTCGCATCTCGGCAAGCCCCCCTATCCTCTCCCTGCGCATCTAAAACCTCGCTCAGACTCCTCCACCGTGAACCCCTGCGGGGGCAGCCCGGAGGTTTGTCTCGTTTTCCGCCGCAGCGGGCTGATTCGACCGCCTCAAATGGAGCAGTAGCGATGATTCGAACGAAAGTACCGATTCTGTTTTGCTTGCTCACGCTGACGCTATCAGGCTGCGCCTTGCGCCGGTACCATGCCGCGCCGATTTCGCCAATAGCAACTGCTTCGCGCCTCAAGAGCCGAAATCTGGCGGATCCTGGCCTCCAGCATTTTCTGGAGAAAAATCTTGGCCACGAGTTAAGCCCCTGGCCGCCAAAAACCTGGGATCTGAGCACGCTGACTCTCGCGGGCCTGTATTTCAGCCCCGTCATGGAGATGGCGCGGGATCAGGTGCTGGCTGCGAAGGCTGCCGTCGTCACAGCCGGAGAACGTCCGAATCCCACCATCCGCGCCACGCCGGGAATACCCAGCCCATATCTCTTCGCACTTACGTTTACCGTGCCGATCGAGACAGCCGGCAAGCGCGGCTATCGCATCGAGAATGCCAGCCGGCTCACCGACGCCGCACGCCTCAACCTCGGCACGGCCGCATGGCAGGTGCGCAGCCAAGTCCGAGCGGCGCTCCTCGCGCACATGCTGGCTCGCCGCAATCTCCGATTATTACGCTCGCAGGAAACCTTGCTTGCCAAGCAGCGCCGCTTGCTCAAAGAAAGGCTTGCGGTTGGGGAGATTCCGCGGCCGGAAGTGGATTCCGCCACAATCGCGCTCTCCAACGCCCGGCTGGCCATCCGCACGGCCGAAGGCGCCGTCTCCGAAACTCGGGCCGCCATCGCGGCGGCAATCGGCATTCCGGTTTCCGGGCTTAACGGCGTGCAGTTCTCCTGGCCAGACCTGGATCAGCCGCCCAGCATCGCATCGCTTTCCGTGCAACGCATCGAGCGCGACGCGATTCTGAACCGTCTCGACGTTCGCCGCGCGCTGGCGCAGTACGCCGCAGCGGAAGCCAGCTTGCAACTCGAAATCGCCAAGCAATATCCCGATATCCAGCTTGGGCCGGGCTACGATTTTGAAGAAGGAAACAACTTTTTTACCTTCGCACTTTCCAGCGTCCTTCCCATTTTCAATCACAATCAGGGCCCCATCGCGGAGGCGGAGGCCAAACGGAAAGAAGCTGCCGCCGCCTTTCTGGCCCTGCAGGCACAGGTGATCGCCCAGAGCGAAACAGCGCTGGCATCCTACCGTTCCGCTCTCGCCCAATTGCACGAAGCCGAAGGATCATTGACGACGGTTCAAATCCAGCGCGAGAAAATGGCAAGCCGCTCTAAGACACTGGGCGAGTCTGGCCCATTGACGCTTAATGGAGTCCGGCTGCAAGGGGCCGCATCGGCGCAGGCGCAGCTCAACGCCCTCGCCCGCGCGCAAACTGCTTTGGGCAGCTTGGAAGACGCCGTCGAGAGTCCGCTTCAGGATGGACCCTTCGTGCCGATTTATTCTCCACCCGCCGCTCTCCCGAAACGAGAAATACAACGAGGAACATGACGATGAATAAAACTATGACCAAAACTTCGAAGTGGACCATTGGAACCGCGCTGCTGATTCTGACTTTAGGCCTGCTCCTTTTGGCTGTCTCCGCTCGACGCGCGGCGGGAGATCGTAACGACAAAACCGCGGCCTCCGCGCCCGCACTTGTCTCCATCGAAGACGGCGAGACCGTCGTCACTCTCGATGCGCAAACTCAAGCGCGGCTTGGGCTGCTCATAGCGCCTTTGCAGCCCGTGACCACGCACGCGGAACTCACCGCCCTTGGCATCGTTCTCCCGGTCGATCAGCTTTCAACCTTGCGCACTGGGTTCATCAACGCCCGAATGGCGCTGCAGAAGGCGCGCGTCAATGCGGACGTCACACAGAAGGAGTACGAACGGCTCCGGACGCTCTATCAGGACAATCAAAACGCCTCCCAGAAAGCGGTTCAGGCCGCCGAGGGCGCATGGCGCTTGGATCAGGCCGATCTGCTCGCGGCCCAGCAGCAACTGGCCTTGCAAAGCACGGCCGCTCGCTTGCGTTGGGGCAATGTTGTCGCGGGCTGGCTAGCTCACGATTTACCGTCTCTCGCGCGGCTACTCACCCTCCGCGCGGTGCTCGTGCAGGTGACGCCGTCGTCCGCGGAATTTCCCAGGCCTCCGCGAACCGTGCTCTTGCAAATGCCGAACGCCACAACCGTGCGGGCAAATCTGGTTTCCCCATTCACGCAGGTGAACCCGCAAATTCAAGGCATGAGCTTTCTCTATATTACGGCCGCGAATCCAGGCCTTGTTCCGGGCATGAGCCTGGTGGCCAGCGTGCCAACGGGCAAGACCATGCACGGCGTACTCGTGCCGCGCGCGGCGGTCGTGTGGTTTCAAGGGGAAGCTTGGGTGTATCTGCAGACGGCTCCCGGGCAGTTCACGCGCCGCGAGGTCTCGACCAGCACGCCGCTTAAAAATGGCTGGTTTGCCGGAGCGCCGTTCGCGGCCGGCGATAAGGTCGTGGTTCGCGGCGCCCAAATGCTTCTATCCGAGGAATCGCGTCCGCAAACGTCCTCCGGCGGAGACGATGATGATTAACAGGGTGAAGAAATAAATATGCTCAATGCCATCGTCCGTTTCTCGCTTCGATTTCGCGGCATCGTAATCGCGCTTGCCTGCGCGCTGCTCGGCTATGGACTCTATTCGCTCACGCAGGCGCGCTACGACGTTTTTCCCGAATTCGCGCCGCCGCAGGTGGTTGTCAGCACCGATGCCCCTGGCCTCGCTCCGGAGCAGGTCGAAGTTCTGGTCACGCAGCCAATCGAGAACGCCATCAATGGCGCGCCGGGAATTCAATCGCTTCGCTCCGGCTCCATCCAGGGGCTTTCGGTCATCACCGTGAATTTCCATTCCAAGAGCAACATCTATCTGGATCGCCAGGTTGTCGCCGAGCGTCTGGCGGTTGTGGCCGGAACACTCCCCACGGGAGTCCATCCGCCGATTCTTGCGCCGCTCACGTCTTCCACCAGCATCGTCATGGCCGTGGGGATGACTTCCCCGAAACTCTCCGTGATGGACCTGACCACCGTCGCGGATTGGACCGTGCGCCAGCGGCTTCTGGCCGTGCATGGAGTAGCAAAGGTCGTCGTCTTTGGAGCGCAAACGGAGCAAGCCCAGATTCAGTTTAGTCCCGCGCAATTGGTCCGCCATGACTTGACGGTTGCGGACGTGACTGCCGCGGCGCGCCGCGCGACGGCCATTCGCGGCGCCGGTTTTATTGACACGCCCAACCAGCGAATTGTCATTCAGAGCCGTGGCCAGTCCATCTCGCCGCAGCAAATCGCCCGCACGGTTTTGCTTCGCCAGGGCGGAACGAACCTCACGCTCGGAGACGTAGCAAACGTGGTTGACGCGCCAGCCCCGCGCGTGGGCGGCGCTGCGGTCATGGGACATCCCGCCATTATATTGATGATCTCTTCCCAATACGGCGCCAACACTCTCGACGTGACTCGCGGCCTCGTACAAGCGCTCAACGGCCTTCGTCCCGCGCTCGCCGCCGAAGGAATCACGATTCACGACGACATCTTTCGCCCGGCCGATTTTATCGAGACTGCGTTGCACAACGTCCGCACCTCGCTTCTTATCGGCGGCATACTCGTCATCGTTGTTCTGTTCCTGTTTCTGTTTAACTTCCGCACGGCGGCGATTTCGTGCACGGCCATCCCTCTTTCCCTGCTGGCGGCGGTAATCGTTCTCGAACAACTGGGCCTCAGTCTGAACACCATCACGCTGGGCGGTTTGGCCATCGCTCTCGGCGAGGTGGTGGATGACGCGGTCATCGACGTGGAAAATATCCACCGCCGTTTGCGCGAGAATCGCTCGTTGCCCAATCCTCGACCCGTGTTCCGAGTCGTCTTGGACGCCTCAATCGAGGTTCGCAGCGCGGTCGTCTACGCCACTTTCGCGGTTATCCTCGTCTTTGTTCCCGTCTTGACGCTTTCTGGCCTGGCCGGCCGGATCTTTGCGCCGCTCGCTGTTGCCTATATTTGCGCGCTCCTCGCTTCGCTGCTGGTTGCGCTCACGGTCACGCCCGCGCTGGCGTTTCTGTTGCTTGGCAATCAGGACCTTCCCGCGAAGGATCCGCCGGTGGTTGGCTGGCTGAAGGAACGATATGCAAAGCTGCTGGCGCACGTGGAGGAGTGGCCGGGCGTGGTGATCGTTGCCGTCGCGCTGCTCATCGTCCTGGGCGTCGCCACAATTCCATTCCTCAAGGGTGCCTTTCTTCCCGAGCTTCAGGAAGGACATTTCATCGTGCACATGAAAGCCGTGCCGGGAACTTCCATTCAAGAGTCTCTGCGCATGGGAAGGCGAGTCACTCGCGCGTTGATGAAACTTCCCTCGGTGAGTTTCGTCGCGCAGCGGGTCGGCCGGGCGGAATTATCGGACGATAATGCGGGCACTTTTGCCAGTGAGTTTGAAGTCGGCCTAAAAATCGCCAAGAGGGACCAAAACGCGGCCGCTAGATCGGACATCATGACCGTGCTCGCCAAATTTCCAGGCCCGACGTTCTCGATCAATACTTTCTTCACCGAGCGTGTGAACGAGACGCTCTCCGGCTACAATGGCGCCGTCGTCGTCAATCTTTTCGGGAGCGATCTCAACACTCTCGATCAAAAGGCCGGCGAGATTGCGGCTGCGCTGCAGAAAATTCGCGGTGCAACGTCGGTTCAGGTTCAATCTCCGCCCGGGATGCCGCAAGTTGTGGTTCAGCTTCGCAGAAATGCCATCACTCGCTGGGGTTTTGATCCCGTCCAGGTGCTCGACGCCCTGCAAACCGCCTATGGCGGCGATACCGTCGGCCAGATTTACCAGGGAAACCGCGTGTTTGATGTCTCCGTGATTCTCGCACCTCGCGATCGGCAAGACGTCGCCGCCATTGGCTCGCTGCCGCTGCGCAGTCCGGATGGAAACTATGTCCTGCTTCGCCAGCTCGCCGATATTCACGAATCCTCGGGCCGCTACATTGTGTTGCACGACGGCGCTCGCCGCGTTCAGACGATCACTTGCAATGTCGCCGGCCGCAATGTCAATTCCTTTGTCGCCGAAGCGAAGTCGCGCATCGCTCGCATTTCCTTGCCTCCGGGAACCTATGTGGAATTTGGCGGCACGGCCGCCGAACAGGCCCGCTCACTCCGCGAATTGCTGGTTCACTCGCTTCTCGCGGGGCTCGGAATTGTTCTCCTCCTCTCCGTGGTGATGGGCAACTACCGCAATCTGTTGCTCGTGCTCCTGAACCTTCCCTTCGCACTCGTCGGAGGCGTGCTGGCGATATTGCTGATGGGCGGCGAGGTCTCTCTCGGCTCCATGATCGGTTTCGTAACCCTGTTCGGCATTACGCTGCGAAATTCCATCATGATGATTTCGCATTATGAAAACCTGGTCGCCGAAGAGGGCATGACGTGGGGCTGGCCCGCCGCGCTTCGCGGCGCCTCCGAACGGCTGGCGCCGATTTTGATGACGGCGCTGGTCACCGGGCTCGCTCTTCTTCCCTTGGCGTTGGGCAGCGGCGATCCGGGCCGTGAAATCGAAGGCCCCATGGCGATTGTCATTCTCGGCGGACTCGCGACCTCCACGCTGCTCAACCTGCTGGTTCTCCCCACGCTCGCTCTCCGCTTCGGGAGATTTGAGCCGCATCGCGAGGAGCTGTGAACGAAACCCATGCGCGAGAATGCTTGAACGCGCATCCTGGATTGACATCCGTTTCTCACGCATCCAGACTATCCTGTCAGCATGACTAGAATGGCGCTGCCGTAGCCTCGCACGCAGCAGCGCGCCGGCGGATTGGACGCCCGGAGGCCCATGACCACCGATGTGTTAGTTATGGGAGGCGGAGGAACGGGCCAGCTTGCGGCCGCGTACCTGCGGATGCAGTTCCCGAACCTGAGCGTGACCGTAGTGGAAGGTCCGCACAAGAACCGCCCCATTGTCGGCGAATCTTTCGTCGAGATCACGGTTGATTTTCTCCTCGAACTCGGCCTCGGCGCTTACATCATTGAAAGCCACTACCCGAAGTACGGCCTCACTTATTATTACAAGCCCAACATCGACAATCCCGCGGACCGTACATACGTCGTCGACGAGGCTCCCACCGTGCCGCCGCAGCTCTCTTTCCAGATCAACCGTTTTACATTTGATCGCGAGGTGCGGCGCCGCAATGTGGAAAATGGCGTCCAGATGATTGACGGCACAGTAGCCGCCGTCACTCTTGGCAAGGGCGGCGGCATGCACACCCTGACCGTCCGGGATTCGCAGCAGCAGGAATACACGCTCGACGCGCGCTGGCTCGTCGACGCCACCGGCCGCAACCGTCTGCTTTCGAAGTTGCTGCAGCTCCACGAACCCGTGAAGGAACAGAAGAATGTTTTCTGGTTCCGGCTGAAGAATTTCGATCCTGAAATTCTGGGACGCATCCGCGCTATTAAAAAACAGAATCGCGCCTTCGTCCCCTATTTCGCAACTCACCATTTTTTTGGAAGGGGCAATTGGATTTGGGCCATTCCCATGCGCTCGCCGGAAAATGAGCCTCTGATCAGCATCGGCATCACCTACCGCAAGGACACCTATCCCTATGGAGAAGTTCGCACTATGGAGCAGTTCCTCGAGTGCGTGGGCCGCGAGCATGAGGTCATCGTTGAGCTGACGCGCAGCGGCACCGTCGTCGACACGAATTTCTACGGCTCGTACATGTGGGAATGCCGCCAGCGCTATTCGCCCGATCGCTGGTACATCATCGGCGATGCGGGCGACACGGTGGATCCGCTCTACAGCGTCGGCATGGCTTTGTCGTCCGTGCAGATCCGGCAGATTGCCGCGATACTTCGCAGAGAATTGAACGGCTACGACACTGCGGAGTTCACCGAAGATCTCGATACCGCAATCACCGCCTTACAGCGCAGCGTCACGCGCGATACGACGCGTTTGTATGAATGCATGGGCGATGCCTACCAGTGCCATCTCCGCGTGCATCTCGCCGTGACAAAGCTCTTTCATCTCGGGCTACCGCTGCTCATGAACGACTATCTTTGGGACCCGCTCGGAGCGAAGCTCGTCAACCGCTTCTGCAAAGTTGCAGCACTCGAGGCTGATTCCGCAAAATTCCAAGAGCTCATCCGCCTGGTTGCCGCCAATCCGAAAAATCGCGCGGTTGATAACTTCATCAAAGTCCAGTCGGCCGCATCGATGAACTATCCCTTCTACGAGTACCACCGTGAAGAGGAAATTCCGGCATCTTTATCGCGTATGCTTTTCGGCCTCGCGGGTCTGCGGCTGGCTCTTCTGCGAAAGCTTGGCTGGCGAGGATTGATTTGCTTCGGTCAGCAGCGCGCGCTCTTGAAAGACGTACTCCGGGGTCTCTTTCTATTGCCGTTCCATGGCTCCAAACTTCGCGAAAACTGGCTGGCGCGCATGGCCTTCCGCTCCCGCAAGGTCGCGCGCGCACGCAAGGACGCCGCAGCAGCTTCTCCCGAATTGGCTAAAAACTAGGAAAGCTCTCGAATCCACTACGGCTCTTTCGGCTGAGGATCAGTGTACGACTCGCAACTACAAGAGCTCGGGGCATACAGATCCTTAACCAAAATGGTAAACCTCGGCTGCCTCTCAATTTTCTTGATGGCCGATACGATATGTTCCTGTGTCCAAATGCCGCCAAGGGGAGGGCTTGTGAACGACACGCCGACCCGTTCGTGCTTCGACAGGACGAACGTAGCATTGCTCTGGATATTAAAGACCTCATGGCCAGCGTTCCCAGTCGGGAAAACTGCGAAAAACCACCCGTTGGATCGTGCGGGAGCCGAGTATATCGCGATGTAGATGACCTTGTCGCCCGAATAGGAGTGCTCATCAAGAAAATATCCAAAAGTGAGCTTTCCGGCATTTGAAGGCGGCAGGAAGTCTTTGACTGCCAGACAGTGAGCAGCACGAAACAGGAGCGCTGGCATCTTTTGCTGCGCGTGAACGCTAGCTCCGAAACAAGCCCATAGTGAAATTACTAAACTGATCTTCTTCATGACGGGCACTCCCCTGAAGGAGACGACGGCATTCGCCAATCCAGTTTTGTCCTTCTCAAGCTCTCCGGGGGTGCTTCCGTTCAGGCTCCTGTCCTCATTACTCATGGTCTTCGCAAGAGCTCCGACTATAGCCTTCCCGTCCTGCGCGTTGTCCACCTGATCTTGCGCCAATTCTCTTCTATTCGTACAGATGCCGCGGCATCAAATGAATCGCTCCCGGATTCCCAGCCTACTTTTTCTCCGCAAGTTCCCGCTTCAGACACGCGCTCTTTTCCGCCACTCCCGCATCCAGTTCGCTTTTGTATTCCGAGAGCTTTCGCGCAATTCCCGCGTCCGACGTGCCCAGTATTTGCGCGGCATAAATTCCCGCGTTCATCGCGCCGGCTTTTCCAATCGCCATCGTTCCCACGGGCACTCCGCCCGGCATCTGCACGGTCGCCAGCAGTGAGTCCATTCCGTTCAGCGAAGTCGCCGCCATCGGCACGCCGATCACCGGCAGCGTCGTCAGCGCGGCAACCACGCCCGCCAGATGCGCCGCCCCACCTGCCCCGACAATGATCGCCTTCAGCCCGCGCTTCGCCGCCGTTTCTGCGTACTCCGCCGCGCGGGCTGGCGACCGATGCGCCGACACCACTTCCACTTCAAACGCGATGCCGAACTTCTCAAGCATCCGCCCCGCTTCCGCCATCACCGGATAATCCGAATCCGAACCCATGATCACGCCCACCACTGCATTCGATCGTGCCTTCAACGCCACTCTCCCTCCCCATTAAAATCTAGAACATCCTCATACACTTTGCGGGAACGCCCGACTCTCATCCGTGCGCCACCTCGCCCGCCTGTCTCCCGATATCCTTGCGGTACTGCATCCCCTCAAACGAAATCTGACTCGCTGCGGCGTACGCCTTTACGCGTGCCTCCTCGATCGTCTCACCACCAGAAGCAATGCTTAAGACGCGGCCACTACTAACATAGTAACACCCATCAGTCATCTTGGTACCCGCATGAAATACAGCGCAGTCCGTCGTGCGCTGAAGTCCCGTGATCTTCGCTCCAGTTTTCATTTTTCTTGGATAACCATCTGCAGCCAACACAATGCAAACACTTGCTTTAGGGCTCCATCTCATTTCCAGTTTTCCCAAATCCCCAGTCGTCGCCGCCTGTGCCGCCGAAGCCAAATCAAAATCAGCCCGCATCATCAGCGCTTGCGTTTCCGGATCGCCCAGCCGGCAATTGAATTCCAGCACCTTCGGCCCTGTCTGCGTCATCATCAATCCAAAGTACAGAAATCCCCTGTATCCATGGCCAGATCGAGCCATCCCCGTGATAGTCGGCCGGACGACCTTTTCCTGAATCACCGTTTCCATCTCCGTTGACAGCAGATCGTCACTCGAAATCGCCCCCATTCCCCCGGTATTCGGCCCATTGTCCCCGTCGAATATCCGCTTGTAGTCTCGCGACGCTGCCAGCGGCACAAATCTCTCCCCGTCAGTCAGCACGATATATGAAATCTCCGGCCCGGAAAGCCCTTCTTCGATGATCACGCGGCACCCTGCGCCGCCGAACTCCTTCTTTTCCATCAGCCGCTCAATAAATGCGGTCGCTTCATCAGGTGAGGACGTCACCAGCACGCCCTTGCCGCCGCACAATCCGTCGGCCTTAACCACTACCGGCCAGTCTACCTCGCACAATGACGTGTACGCATCGACTGCCGAGTCGAAAATTCCATACGGCGCGGCCGTCGGAATGTTGTGCCGCGCCATGAACTCCTTCGCAAACACCTTGCTGCCTTCGAGTTGCGCCGCATCGCACGATGGGCCCAGCAGAGGCAAGCCGCGTTTCGCAAATTCATCGGCAATTCCCAGCACCAGTGGTTGCTCGGGACCAACGATTGTCAGATCCGGCCCAAGCTTTCCCGCAAGCTCCGCCAAGGCGGCAATATTTCCCACGTCAGCCGCCATGCACTCCGCATCCTGCGCGATTCCATCGTTTCCCGGTGCGCACCACACCTGCTCCACGCTCGCACACTGCCGCAACTTCCACACCAGTGCGTGTTCGCGCCCGCCGCCGCCGATCACCAAGACCTTCATTCTAAGTACCCGCCCAGCACGATAAAGCCCGCATCCCCGGCATGTCAACCCTCGCCTTTATTTTTCGCGCATCCTTACAAATCAAGGCATAATGTAGCGTCGCACATGCACTGGGATTACATACTCATCCTTGCAGTTCTCGCCGTAGTCGTCCCGTGGCGCAGTGCCGCGCGCATTCGCGACCTGCTCGCCCGCCCCGAGACCATGCCCTTTCAGAGAATTCCGCTCTATTTATCCACGATCGGGTTTCAATGGACTGCCGTCGCGGTGATTTTTTGGCGCGCCAGCGCCCATCACGTATCGCTATCGGCCCTGGGCATCGCGTTTCCCTATCCGTCACGCGCAATTTTCACAACCATCGGCCTGTCGGCTATCCTGGTGACAAACCAGATCTATGGTGTCCGGCGCGTCGCCGCCTTGCCGCATGAAAATCGTGGTTTAATAGCAAAATTGGCTGAAAAACTGCTGCCCACAACGTCCTACGAGGCCTTGGTCGCAATTCTTCTTGTCCTCACCGTGTCCATTTGCGAGGAGTTCATTTATCGCGGCTTCGCGCAGACTATTTTTACGAGTCTTCTTTCAGGATCTCAGTTGGCTGGTGCGTTGATCTCCGCCGTACTTTTTTCACTTGCTCATCTGTATCAAGGCCGGAAAGGGCTGATTACCACGCTCGCAGTCGGCTTGATTTTTTCCGGCGCCAGAATATGGACCGGAAGTCTTTTACCATCAATAATCGTCCATTTCGCAGTGGATTTCTCGGTAGGTCTGGCGGCATCCAAGCTTATTTCCGTCAATCGCCCCGTGTCGCCTCTGCTTGCCATGTGCTGTCCGTACTGCGGACTCGGAGCGCGGCGTTGAGTCTGTCACCGGCACAAATTCAGGCCATTTTGGAGCCGTACTACAGTGGTACACCTGTCGAGATATGCGCCAAGGTAAAGATATATATTGACTTACTGTCTTTCTGGAACCGTAAAATATCACTGACCGCAATCGACAACGAAGAAGAAGTCGTTCGCTTCCATTTTGGAGAGAGTGTTTTTGCGTTGACGCTGGAGGATTTCAACCATGGTCGGCTGGCCGACGTTGGTGCCGGAGCGGGATTGCCTGGTTTAGCAATCAAGCTGTTTCGTCCCGATATTGCAGTCACGCTCATCGAGCCGAATAAGAGAAAGTGCGCATTTCTCAATGAGGTCGCCCGAAAACTTGAATTTTCAGATGTCGAGGTGCTCTGTGCAACTTTTGAGTCCTCTAAGATTCAATCTGGAACACTAGGGTACGTCGCATCGCGCGCCTTGGGAAAAACCGGCAAATTGCTGCACTGGGCCAAAGGCAAACTCGCCCCCAATGCTCGCGTCGTCCTCTGGGCCGGCGCGGCAGATGCAGTTGAAATAACGAAAACCCGTGGCTGGAATTGGACCAAAGTCGTCAAGATTCCAGCAACCGCGCAACGATTGATCGTGGTTGGAATTCCAGAAATCACCCCGTGATGCTCGAATTTGTTCCACGTGGAACAATCTATCGATAAATCTGTCAAGCACCTCCAAAGCTACAAAAAATTGTTCCACGTGAAACATCTTGCGCATGAATTCGTCACTCTGCTAAATTCGACCCGGGAATTCTGGTGCAATCGCATGGGCAGAATCATTTCCATCACAAATCAGAAGGGCGGCGTGGGAAAAACCACCACGGCCATCAATCTCGGTGCCTCTCTGGCCGCTGAAGAAAAGCGCACCCTCCTCATAGACTCTGATCCTCAGGGAAACTCGACTGGCGGCCTCGGATTCCCGAAGGATCCCGCTCGACGCACGATTTACCATGCCATCATACTGGACGAACCTGCCACCAGAATCATCCTCCAAACCGAGGTCGCCGGCCTGGACCTCATCCCCGCAGACAAGAATCTTGTCGGCGCCGCCGTCGAGCTCGTCAGTATGGAAGCTCGCGAATACAAGCTTAAAAACTTCGTTCAGTCCATTCGCAACGACTACGACTACATTCTCATCGACTGCCCGCCAGCCCTCGACCTGCTTACCATAAACGCTCTCGCCGCCAGCGACGCCGTCATCGTGCCGATTCAATGCGAGTATTACGCCATGGAAGGCGTAGCCGAACTGCTCGACACGCTGATGCGCCTCCGCCGCACCATTAACCCCGCACTCGCCATCGAGGGCATCCTGCTCACTATGTATGACGATCGGACCACGCTATCCAAGCAAGTCTCTGCCGACCTCAGGAGCTTTTTCGGAGCGCAAGTCTTCGCGACGGTGATTCCACGGAACGTACGCCTCGCGGAGGCGCCCAGCTACGGAAAACCGATCATCTTCTACGACATACATAGTAAAGGGGCGGAAAGTTACATTCAACTCGCAAAGGAGGTCATCTTCAATGACCAGAAACGCACTGGGGAAGGGGCTGAGCGCGCTGATACGCGAGCCCGAAGCACCTCCGCCGGCTCCGTCGAATAGCCCATCGGCCAATCCTTCGCCGACTCCAATTGCCGGCGCTGCCGCTGCCGTCGCGCCCGCGCGCGCCGCCGAACCTTTTGGATCTGTCCTCCAAATCGACATCGACCTTATCGACCCCAGTCCCCACCAGCCGCGCACGCGTTTCGCCCAGTCCGCGCTCGACGAATTGGCGCAGTCGATTCGCAGCACCGGCATCATCCAGCCGCTCGTCGTTCGCAAACGCGCCGCGCGATATCAGCTCCTCGCCGGCGAACGCCGCTGGCGCGCCGCACAGCTTGTCTCGATGCACCGCGTTCCCGTCGTCATTCACGATGTTCCCGACGAGAAAGCCATGGAAATCACGCTGGTCGAAAACCTGCAGCGCGAAGACCTGAATCCCATCGAGCAAGCGCAGGCTTTCGATCGCTTGATTCAGGAATTTCACCTCACGCAAGAGGAAGCCGCCGAGCGCACCGGCAAGGAACGTGTAACCGTCGCGAATGCCCTCCGCCTTCTGCGCCTCGAAAATCCAATCCGCGAAATGGTCGAAGACGGCCGCCTCACCGCGGGCCATGCGCGCGCGCTTCTCGCCATTGAAGACCCGCCGCTGCGAATGGAAACCGCCAAGCGCGCCGCTCGCGGCAATCTGACCGTCCGCCACATCGAGCGCCTGGCCACGCGCACTCGCAAGCATCGCGCCGCGCCCCAGCCCGCCACTCTCGACGCCAACACGCGAGCCGCACTCGACGAGCTGCAACGCGTCCTCGGCACTCGCGTCAACATCAATCCCTGTTCCACGGGAAGCCCTGGCCAGGTGGTTATCGAGTTCTACAACGAGGGTGATCTCCACCGGCTCTATCAACTCATCGTTGGGCGATAATGCGGGATACTTGCTTGTATCGAGGAGGCGTCCCGTGGCTTCGAAATGGCTAGGCGGAAAATCTCAAGGTTCGTCCGAGTGGGCCGGCTTTATTGATCAAGGCGTCGCCATCGAAGGCAAGATGGTCATCGCTGGAATGTTTCGCATCGACGGCGCGGTGAAGGGCAGCATCGCTTCCGATCATGGTCTGCTTCTGGGAGAAAACGCCAAGGTCGAAGGCCAAATCGACGCGAATGACGTGACCATCGCCGGCCGCTTCGACGGCCACATTTTCGCCAAGGAACGCGTCGAAATCCAGCCCAAGGGCGTCGTGACCGGCGAAATTCACTCGCCGTGTCTGGTGATTCAGCCCGGCGGAATCCTCGACGGCCAGTGCCACATGCTCTCGGCAACGAAGCAGGACCAACCCATCACGATTCCCATTCGTTCCAGCGCGCAAAGTTAGAGCGATCCGGCTCTGGCAACCCGAGGAATTCAGCGCGGCGCTTCGACTCGCTTGATATTTCCGAGCAGCGAGAAAAACTCGTTCGCATTCGCGGCAGGGCCGATATAGTCAACCGACGTCAAGTCCTTCGGCACGATGCAGTCGACCCACTCTTGATTGCGGTGCGCTGCCGAAACAAATGTCCAGCATCTCCCGCCTTCGCCGCCAACTTCGATGTCTCTCATTGCGCTTGGCAAATATCCCCGCGCGCGCAAAACGCCTGCCTGTACGCCTCCAAAGACATCGTAGCTAAACGGATACGTTTTCGTGAAATGAACGGGCAGAAATGTCGCGATCGGATCCTTTTCCCACGATAGCCGGGACATTCGCTCGACGGTCATTCCCTCGCCCTGGCTCACCGCGTACCATTCGAACGGCACCGTGACTTTCCAGTCGCGAAATTCCACCGACCGTCCATGAACCATGTGCCAGCCCGCGGAAACCACTTCCGGAAGCAGAATCGCCAGCGTCAGAAAAATCGCCGCAGCGCCAATTTTCCATTTCGTTTTGCGGCTCATGTGCATTCCTTCATCCTACGTTGCGTCCGGCGCAAATGAAATCCCGTTCCGGCGCTTGCGTGCCTGAATTATACAGGCCGTCGCGGTGCACCTCGGAATGAGATGCTGCGCAGACTTATTTCTTGGCGGGCGGCCCGGCGTATAATCATCCGGCTTGAATCATAAGGAGAGAAAGCGCCTTGGCAGATCCCGTGCGTCTCACATCGGCCGCCAAGGCCGCTGGTTGAGCGGCCAAACTGAGTCCAGGTCTTTTGGACTCTGTGCTTCGCCGTTTGCCGCGGCCGAATGATCCGAATTTGCTCGTTGGTTTCGACACCAGCGACGACGCCGGGGTGTATCAACTCTCGGCCGATCTCGCCCTCGTGCAAACCGTCGATTTCCTCACGCCCATCGCCGACGATCCATTCACCTTCGGCCAAATCGCCGCCGCGAATTCGCTCAGTGACGTCTACGCCATGGGCGGCCGGCCCGTTTCCGCGCTCTCCATCGTCGGATTTCCCGATAACGGCAACGCCGCCGTTCTCGAACAAATTCTCCGCGGCGGCCTTTCCAAGATGGATGAGGCCCGCTGCACCGTCGTCGGCGGGCATTCGGTTCGCGATGATGATTTGAAATTCGGCTACGCCGTCACCGGCGTCATCAACCCAAAATATATCTGGCGCAACGTCGGCGCGCAGCCCGGCGATATTTTAATTCTCACCAAGCCCATCGGCACCGGCGTCATCGCCACCGCGCTCAAAGCAGGAAAAGCTCCCGCCGGTTCCGTCGAAGCCGCTATCGCCTCCATGACGCGTCTGAATCGCGACGCCGCCGAAGCCCTCCACAAAATCGAAGAATCATCCGCCGCGCAATCTCCCGTCCATGCCGTCACCGACGTCACTGGCTTCGGCCTCCTCGGCCACGCGCGCGAAATGGCCTCGGGCAGCGCCGTTTCCATGCGCATCGACCACGCCAAAGTCCCGCTTCTCCCCGGCGCGCGCGAAGCGGCTCACGGCGGCTTCCTCGCCGGCGGCCTCAAGAGCAATCGCGAATTCGTCGCAAGCTGCGTCGAGTTTGCCGCCGCCGTCGACGAAGATTCCCGCGCACTCCTCTTCGATCCGCAAACCTCCGGCGGCCTTCTCATTGCCATCGCCCCAGAACACGCCGCCGCCCTTATCGCCGAGTTTCACCGCCGCCAAATCCCCGCCCCCCAAATCGGCGAAGCCTTCCCCAAACGCTCTTCCCTCATCGAGATCGTGTAGGCATGTGGCGGGTATTCTGCGGATATTTTCGGCGAATACAGGATGTCAATCTTGCGCAGGACGCACGTAACGTCGCTTCGGAGCAGTTGTAGGGTCGGGTCTTCAGACCCGACCGGGCGAGGCTCAAGCCTCGCTCCTAAAAGTTTGCAATAAACTGTTACTCTTATCTGCTCATGGACCCAGTCACACACGGCATCGCTGGCGCTCTGATCGGCAAGGCATTTTTCGCGAATCGGCCTGCGTCAACGGATCGGCCATCATCCGCCGCGCGTTCGGCATCGATAGCCCGCATCGCCATCTTCGCCGCCACTCTCGGCGCCGTTTTTCCTGACGTGGACGTTTTCGTCGTCGCGCTTTCGCATGACCCCCTCGCGATTGCGCGCTACCATCGCGGCTTCACGCATTCCTTCATCGGCCTCCCGATCTTCGCCGCCGCTCTCGCTTGGCTCACGCGCGCATCCATCGCGTGGTACGCCAAACGCACTCATCGCGACGACCTCGACTGCCCATCTTTCGCCATGCTGTTTGTGATTTACGCCGCGGGAATCGCCAGCCACATCATCCTCGACGGCTTCACGTCCTTCGGCACGCGCATGTTGAACCCCTTCTCGAAAGATCGCGTCGCCTGGGATTTCCTTTTCATCATCAACTTCGCCTTCACCGCACTGATCCTGCTTCCGCAACTCGCTGCCTGGGTGCATCAGCGCAGCGAAGACGCGGCGAACCGCGCCGCCAAGGCGTGGGGCTTTTGCACGATTGTCGCGCTGGGCGCATGGGCACTCGCGCGCGCGGCCGAATTTCCGTTTTCTTTTTCCATCATCGTTATGGTCGCCGCATTTTTTGCCGTGTTGTTCTTTCTTCCGTTGCACCATGGCTGGGGCGGCCGCATTTCGCGTGCTACTTGGTGCCGCGCCGGCTTTTACGTCGCCTGCGCCTACATTATCGTTTGCGGCTTCGCGCATCACGCCGCCTTATCCCGCGTCCGCGCCTTCGCGTTGAGCCATCACATCGCCGCTGAAAAAATCGGCGCCATGCCGTTGCCGCCATCTCTCCTCGACTGGAACGGCCTTATCCTCACGCGCGCCGGCGTTTACCAATCCGATTTTTCCTTGCGCCATTCCGCCGCGCCGTCATTCCGTTTCGTCGCCGATTCGCCGGCCAATCGCTATACGCGCGAGGCCGCGCAGCTCGAGCCCGTGCGAACATATCTCTGGTTCGCGCGCTTCCCCGTGATGCGTTTCATGGCCGCCGGCAAGGAAAACTTTGTGGAATATGCGGACCCTCGTTTTTTTGAAGGAGCCTCGCGCCGCCCCACGCCATTCACCTTCGCCGTGGCTTTCGATTCCCAGGGCCATTTATTGCATTACGGCTGGGTGCGCGGCACGAATCTTCCAACAGCTGCGGCTCCGCCAAATTTCTCGGAGCGGCCGGAATGAAAATCCAAATCTTCAGCGACATTCACGGCGACTTGAAATCCCTCGAACGCGTCATCGCTCAGCCCGCTGACATTTACATCGCCGCCGGCGATCTTTCGACCTTCCGCCGCGGCCTCGATCGCTGCGGCGCGGCGCTCCAAAAACACGCCGGGCGCGTTTGGATCCTGCCCGGCAATCACGAAACCGACGACGACACGCGCGTTTTCTGCGCCCGCTTCGGCTTCACGGATTTTCATCGCCAGGTTCGCCAGCTCGGCGCGGCCAATTGGGCCGGACTTGGCTATAGCAATCCCACTCCCTTCAACACGCCCGGCGAATATACGGAAGAGCAAATCGCCGAAGCTCTCGCCGTCTTCAATGGCCTCGCCCCGCTGTATCTCGTCGTTCATTTCCCGCCGTACGGCACCAAGCTCGACGAAATCGCGCCCGGAAAACACGCGGGCAGCCACGCGCTGCGTGAATGGGTCGAACGCGAACAGCCCGAAATGCTTTTCTGCGGCCACATCCACGAATGCGCGGGCAAAAGCGATCAGCTCGGCCGCACCCGCTGCTTCAATGTGGGCAAATCCGGCTACCTGCTCGACCTTCCTTGAATTTTCTTTGCAGTTGCGCTTGTAGAGGCAATCGGAATTATCGGCCCGCTTGTCTTGATGCCGTTTTTCGAGTCTCGTTTTTCGGGTGTTGCTAGTCGCTAGTTACTAGCCACTCATCACTGTCTTTACGCTTTAGCGGGTTTATTCTTGAAGGGGCTATTCGACGGAAGAGGGTCGTTTCGGTTCAAATACAACTGCTGCAAAATCCCAACCATGTTGCTCGTAAAAATATAAAGCACCAAGCCGCTCGAATACCGGAACAGGAAAATGCCGAACGCCACTGGCATGAACATCATCATTTTCCGCTGCGCCGGATCGGTCACCGTCTGCGGCGTCATCTTCATCATGTAATACATCGCCACGGTCATCAGGATCGGCAAAATGAAATAGGGATCGCGCGCCGATAGATCGTGGATCCATCCAATCCACGGCGCGTGCCGCAACTCGATCGAAAATTGCAGCATGCGATACAGCGCGAACCAGATCGGCATCTGGATCAACTGCGGCAGGCATCCCCCGATGGGGTTCGCTCCCTCCTCCTTGTAGATCGCGGACATTTCTTCGTTCATTTCTTTTCGCCGCGGATCCCGCATCGAATACTTCTTGTATTTTTCCTGAATCGCCTTGATTCGAGGCATGGCCTTCTGCATCCGCTTCATCGAATGCCAGCTTTTCACCTTCAGCGGGAAAAGCGCCATGTTGATGGCCAGTGTCAGCAAAATAATCGCCCAGCCGTAATTCGGAACGTATTTGTGAATCCACTCGAGAGCCCACAGCAGCGGCTTCGCCACAAAACTCATGTACCCAAACTGCACCAGGCCTGTCAGCCGCGGCTTTAGCTTCCCCAGCAGCGTCAGTTCCTTCGGCCCCACGTAGAGCCGCGCGTGCCACGGCCCTGGCACTTCCGAACCTGCGGCCATTTCCACCACGGGTTCCTGCGACGTTTTGCCGTCCGCCGTTGCATTGTACTGTTGCGTCCGATCCCACAGCGTCAGCCCTCCCGGCTGGTCGGAAAGAAACGCCGCCGTGAAAAACGTATCCTCGATTCCCGCCGCCTCCATGTAACCGTTCACCTGCTGCGGCTCCTCGGGATGATCCTTCATGCCCAGCTTTTTGTACGGCAGGTCTTCAATCTTCCCGTTTTCGCTGTAGAACACCTCCACAAGTTCCGGAGCGTTGACAACGCTTTGGTCTCCGAATCCGCCGCGCCACGCCAGGCCCACGGGCAGCGCCTTCCCGTCCAGCGTCGCCGACACATCCACTTCCATTTCGTATCCCGGCCCGAATTTCAGTTCCTTCGAGACCTGCAGGTGCCCATCGCTCCACTCGAAATCCACTTCCGCCGGAGCCTGCAGCGTCCCCGAAGCGGGCGTCACGGTGTACAACGCCGAATTCGCCTCGGCATCGAGCTTCGGATCGTCCAGCCGTATCGAAAGCGGCCACGCTTTGAGTTGCTCCGCCGCCGCGGCATTCACCAACTCGAGCGCCTTCGGCGGTTTTTCGTTGTCGTGGTATTTATCGAGCTTCCAGCTACGCACCACGCCGCCGCGATTCGATAGCTCCACGCGATACAGCGCGCTTTCGACCGTAATCGTCCGCTCCGCTGTTGCTTCTTTTACCGGGAGCGTTGTGGCAGGCGTTCCGCTTTCCTGCGCGCCCCGCGCTTGCGCGTTCGCCGTACCCGGCCGCACGGCCGAGGGTTGTTGCACGTTCGCGCTGGCGGGACTTGTTGCGGCTGGCTTCTGAGGGATTACCGGCTTATAAAATCTCGACCATAGCATCAGCACCACGACCATCAGCACAAGGGCCAGGCCGGCGCGCTGCTCGTCGCTCATGCTCAACGCGCAATCTCCGCTCGGCTGTGCCGGTTCGTCGTCTGCGGCGCGCGTTCCCTCAACGGCATCTGGAAACTGGTGGCGTTGTCATTCCGCTCGTCCTGCTTGCCCTGAGCGCGTTTTGCAAAGGGAGCGTGCTTTGCGAAGGGCGCAGCTTTAGCAGCTCGTTGAAAAACTCCATTCGTTGTCATTCCGACGAGCAACCGCGAGGAGGAAACTGCAGTTTCCTTGGTTTTTTGCAAGTCGCAGCCCTCCCGCAGACTGACTTCCGCAAAATCCAATTTGTCGCATCGCTCATCGTGCATCCCTGCAGTGGGGGTTGCTCCCTCCAACTTCCAACCTCTAGTCTCTGACTTCCAGAAATCCGGCACCGGATCATATCCGCCCGCGGAAAACGGCCGGCAGCGCAAGAATCGCTTCAGTCCCAGCCACGCGCCGCGCCGCGCGCCAAATCGCTCGATCGCCTCGTAGGTATAACGCGAACAGGAAGGATGAAACTTGCAGCTTCCGCCAAAAAACGGCCCCAGAAAAATCTGATACGCGCGCACGCTCGCCAGCGCCAGCCACGCGAGCCATTGCCGCGCGCCCGTGCGCTTCACTCCGTTGCTCGCTTCTGTCGCGGCAGCAGCCCCAGCAGCTCCGCTTCGAGCTTCGTGAATTTCATCGTGGCCACCGAACGGCTCGGATGTATGGCGATGTCCCATCCCGGAGCAATCTCCTCGCGATGCAATCGCAGAATTTCTCGGATGCGCCTTCGGATTCGATTCCGCACCACGGCGTTGCCCAGCGCCTTCTTCACGCTCATGCCGAAGCGGTCGCGCGGCAATCCGTTCGCGCGCAAAAAAATCAGGAACGTCGCGTTCGAACGCCGCCGGCCCTGGCGGTACACCGCTTCGTATTCCGAGCGCCGCACCAGCCGCCATTCGCGCGGCAAATTCCGCTTGCCCTCAGCGGTGGCTCCCACGGATTTCTCCCACTCAGACGCGCGTGAGGCTGTGGCGCCCTTTTTTGCGGCGTCGCGCGAGGACTTTTTTCCCGCCCGTACTCTTCATTCGCGCGCGGAACCCGTGCTTTTTGTGCCGCCGCCGAACATGCGGCTGAAACGTGCGTTTTACCAAGCGATCTTCTCCTTAAAAAATGCGCGCCCCACGGCGCCTCTGCCCGCTTCGACGTCTCCAAGCGAAACAGCTAGTCTATTCGACCCTCCACACTCGGTCAAGGAATGCTCCCTCATGAGCTTTTCTATCGCTCACTATGGCTTTGAAGAACGAACGGTTCTTTTATGCTAATTCCTCCTGAGCGACTTCGGCGAAGCGGCGCAGGAATAGGTCCGATTTTTTTGCCGCAGCTGACGTGAGCCCTCACTACTGTCTCCGATGCATCGTTGACGTCCGCTCCGCGCCATCGTAACGTGGCGCAGTCCGTCGCGCGCCGCATCACAATCGAGGAGCGAACGAAGTGACTTCACGCCAAAGAAGAAAACTATTCACCCTCGCCGTGGTCGCCATTGTGATTGGCCTCTATCTCTATCGCCAGTCGCAACTCGCATCGCGCCACGGCCTGCCTTCGAACGGCATCGCCTGCGGAGCGCCCTGCGGCGTGGAGCGCTGGCCGGTTAAAACTCTCACTGACTCCGACGCTGCCAGCGTCAATTTCTCTCCGCGCCCCACCACCGTCGCCTGGCTCATCGCCCAGCCCGCGCCATCCACGCTTGCCGAGGACTCCCGCGTTGCGCCCCTCGAACTCCAAACCTTCACCGTCCGCGCTCAGCTCATCGCCATCAAGGAGGAGGACGACCGCGACTTCCACATCCTCCTCGCCGGCGTGAACGATCCCTCCGCGACCATGATCGCCGAAGTTCCCTCCGATCAGTGCTCCGGCGCCTGCTCGTCGCGCTACGCCGCTTCTTTCGAATCCGTTCGCCGCGAACTCGAATCCCGCTTTGGCATGCCCGCCGATCGCTTCCGCTACGTTCGCGGCCGCGTCATCGTCGACGTCACCGGCGTCGCCTTCTTCGACTTCTTCCATCGCCAGCTCGACGTCGCCCCCAACGCCATCGAACTCCACCCCGTCCTCGCCATCCACTTCGAATAGCATCATTCCTCGATTCAATTCTTCTAGCTTCTAACCTCGGTTTCCAGACCCGTCTTTCACTTATCTGCGATCCCCGCGTCTCCGCGTTTGACGCCGCCGCCGCGCGCACCTAGAATAGCTTCGCGTCCGGGTTTTTCCGCCGCGTCTGAAAAGCTATGTTTGAGAATCTCACAGACAAACTCCAGCGCGCGTTCAAGAATCTGCGCGGCCAGGGCAAGCTCACCGAAGAGCATCTCGACGCCGGCCTCGCGCAAATTCGCGAAGCGCTGCTCGACGCCGACGTCAATCTCGGCGTCGTCGACGAACTGATCGCGCACGTCCGCGAAAAAGCCCTCGGCTCCGAAGTTCTGCTCCAGCTTTCGCCCGATCAGCAAGTCATCAAAATTGTTCGCGACGAATTGACCGAGCTTCTCGGCAAGGAAGTTCGCATGCAGTTCGCCTCGCGCCCGCCGTCGGTCTGGCTCATCGTCGGCCTGCAAGGCTCCGGCAAAACCACCACCACGGGCAAGCTCGGCAAATGGCTCGGCGCGAACGGCCATCGTCCCATCGTCGTTTCCACGGACGTCTATCGCCCCGCCGCGCGCGAGCAGCTCGCGCAAGTCGCCAAAGCCACCAACACTCCCGTGTGGCCCGGCGCGGGCACCGACAAGCCGCTCGAAATCGTTCGCGGCGCCATGCGCGAAGCAAAACTTTCCGCGTACGACGTGATTCTCGTCGACACCGCTGGGCGTTTGCACATCGATGACGAACTGATGAACGAGCTTTCGCTGTTGAAGAAGGAGCTTTCGCCCGCGGAAATTCTTTTCGTCGCGGACGCCATGATCGGCCAGGACGCGGTGCGCTCCGCCGGAGAATTTCACAAACGCCTCGGCGTCACGGGAGTGATTCTCACCAAGCTCGACGGCGACGCGCGCGGCGGCGCGGCGCTCTCGATCCGCAAAGTCACCGGCGCGCCGGTGAAGTTCGCCGGCATCGGCGAAAAATACGACGCCATCGAGCAGTTTCATCCCGATCGCATCATCTCGCGCATTCTCGGCATGGGCGACGTTCTCACGCTGATCGAAAAAGCCGAGAAAACCATTGACGAAAAGCAGGCCCGCGAACTCCAGCGCAAAATCGAACACAATGAATTTTCACTCGAGGATTTTCGCGATCAGTTGCGCCAGATCCGCAAAATGGGCTCGCTCGAACAGCTCATGGGCATGCTTCCGAAAATCGGGCCCTTCGCGAAATTGCCCAAGGACACGACCATCGACGAGAAACGCCTCAAAACCGCCGAGGCCATCATCAATTCGATGACCTCCGCCGAGCGCGACGACCACAATGTGATCGACGGCAAGCGCCGCAAACGCATCGCCCGCGGCAGCGGCACCACCGTTCAGGAAGTCAACGAAGTCCTCAAGCAGTACAACGAAATGCGCCGCATGATGAAAATGTACGGCAACACGATGAAGGGCAAAATGCGCGGCATCGGCAAACTCCGCAGCGGCCTCTCCGGCTAGTTGTGCCGCGACGAATTTCAGTTTGTTCATCTCCCGGGGCGCAATGAACGCTATGGGAGGCGCGACCGGCTTCAGGGGAACTGTCCCGCGTCATGGCTGGGATTCGCCGGGAACGGCGGTTTCCTCTTCGAGGATGGTTGCGGCGGCGGCGACGCGGTCGCCTTCGTCGAGCCGCAGCAGGCGGACGCCTTGCGTGGAGCGCCCCGCTTCGCGAATTTCCGCCGAGTGGACGCGGATGACTTTGCCCTGGCTGGTGATGATCATCACGTCGGAATCTTCCTTCACTTGCAGCGCGGCGACGACGGAGCCATTGCGCTCCGTGGTTTTCAAATTGATGACGCCTTTGCCGCCGCGCGACGTGACGCGATATTCCGCGAGGGGCGTGCGCTTGCCGTAGCCCTTTTCCGCGACGGTGAGCATCAGCGAAGTGAGCGATTCGCGAATCTGATCGCTTTCGAGTTCATCGAGATTTTCAGTCTCCTGCTTGAATTCTTTTTTGATGATTTCGAAATCGGGCTGCGCGGCATCCATCGAAACAACGTAGTCGCCCTTGCCCAGATCCATTCCGTTGACGCCGCCGGCCTGGCGTCCCATGGCGCGCACTTCGGTTTCGCGGAACAGAATCGCCTGGCCTTCGTGGCTGGCGAGGAAAATCATCTGCTTGCCGTCGGTGAGTTTCGCGCCGATTAATTCGTCGGTCGGCTCCAGGTTGATGGCGATAATTCCGCTGGGGCGCGGATTGGAAAATTCCGCGAGGCCGGTTTTTTTCACCGTGCCTTGCTTCGTGGCGAGAAAAACGTAGCGGCCTTCTTCCTCGAGATTGCGCGATGCGACCACGGCGGTCAGCTTCTCGCCCTCCTGGAAATGAACGAGATTATTGATGGCCTTGCCGCGCGTGGCGGCGGCCGCTTCGGGAATTTCATACACTTTCAGCCAGTAAATCCGGCCTTTGGATGTGAAAAGTAAAATGTAGGTGTGCGCCGAGGCGACGAAAAAGTGCTCGACGAAATCCTCCTCGCGCGTGCGCGCGCCGATGCGGCCCTTGCCGCCGCGCGATTGGTGGCGATAGACGTCGACGGGCGTGCGCTTCACGTAGCCCGCGTGGCTCACGGTGATGGCCATTTCCTCGTCTTTGATCAAATCCTCGAGCTTGATCTCCTCGACGCGGTCGACGATCTGCGTGCGGCGCTCGTCGCCATAATCCTTGAGGATTTCCTTCAGCTCCGCGACGATGACCGCGCGCAGCTTTTTTTCGCTTGCCAGAATTTCCTTCAGCTCCGCGATGCGCGCCTGGATTTCCTTCAACTCCGCGAGAATTTTCTCGCGCTCCATCTGCGTGAGGCGGTGCAATTGCAAATCCAAAATGGCCTGGGCCTGGCGGTCGGTGAATCCGGCGGCGGCGCTGCGGCGCGTGTCCTCATACGGCTGGTGCGCGCCCCGAACGTCCATGGCCATCAATGCTTCCTTGGCTTCCTTCGGGGACTTGCTGCGGCGGATGAGCTTGATGATTTCGTCGAGATGGTCGAGGGCGATTTTGAAGCCGACCAAAATGTGCTCGCGCTCCTCGGCCTTGCGCAAATCGTACTGCGTGCGGCGGCGAACCACTTCGACGCGGTGCTCGATGAACAGCTTGATCAGCTCGATGAGGCCCAGCTCGCGCGGCTGGCCCGCGACAATCGCGAGCAAAATCATGCCGAACGATTCCTGCATCTGGGTGTGCTTGAACAGGTGATTCAAGATGAGCTGCGGCTCTTCGTCGCGCTTCACTTCGATGACGATGCGCATGCCATCGCGGTCGCTTTCGTCGCGAATGTCGCTGATGCCCTGGATTTTTTTGTTCTGCACCAGATCGGCGATGTGCGCGATGAGCCGCGATTTGTTGACCTGATACGGCAGCTCGGTGACAACGATGTTTTCGCGGTCTTTTCCCGCCTGCTCGATGGCCGCTTTCGCGCGCACTTGAAAAGTTCCGCGGCCCGTTTTGTATGCCTGCTCGATTCCGTCGCGCCCATAGATATAGCCGCCGGTCGGAAAATCCGGGCCAGGGACGAGCTTCATTATTTTTTTCAGATTCGTCTCGGGATCGTCGATCAGCGTGACGGTCGCTTCGATAATTTCCTTCAAATTGTGCGGGGGAATATTGGTGGCCATGCCGACGGCGATGCCGCTGGAGCCGTTGACGAGCAGGCAGGGAATTCTGGTGGGCAGGACGGTTGGCTCGCCAGTGCTCTCGTCGAAATTCGGGACGAAGTTGACCGTTTCCCTCTCGATGTCCGCGAGCATCTCCTCGGCGATTTTCGAAAGGCGCGCTTCGGTGTACCGCATCGCGGCAGGCGGGTCGCCATCGATCGAGCCGAAGTTGCCCTGGCCGTCGACCAGCGGATAGCGCATGTTGAATTCCTGCGCGAGGCGGACCAGCGCGTCATATACGGGAGCGTCACCGTGGGGATGAAATTTGCCGAGGACTTCGCCGACGATCTTGGCGCACTTGCGGTAGGGCTTGGTGGAAGTGAGGCCAAGCTCGTACATGCCGTAGAGAATGCGGCGATGAACGGGCTTCAAGCCGTCGCGCACGTCAGGGAGCGCGCGGCCAATGATTACGCTCATGGCGTAATCGAGGTACGACTTCTTCATCTCCGATTCGATATCCACCGGAGTCAGGATTTGTTGCGATTGCTCGTCAGCCATTCCATTGCCCCCAAGGCCAGAATTCAGAAAGCGCTGTTTTGTACCGATTAGAAAGTGACCTGTTCCTTTGTTTTCAGCAACTTAAGGCCATTTCTAATAATTCCGTGTACCGATTAGACTTTCCTGTGCATACCCCAGTCCACTGCATAGGCCTTCACGGCCTCGAAGGCGGCGGCGCTGTTCGAAAAACGTTGCGCGCCGAAGTGGGCTTCGAGGCGCTGCAACAAATCCGCGCATTCGGCTTCGCTCGAGCATTCGAAGGCCACGCCGCGCTCGGCGTCCGGCAACGACGTGGCCACCGCGCGAAAATTCGAGCAGCTTAGACCTTTGAGGCCGGGCAACGCTTGCCAGTTCAGCTGGTAAATCATTCATCTCGCTTTGTGGGTCATTGCTTACCTCAGTGACCGATCGGAGCAGCCCAGTAATTAAGATAAAGCACAGAAAGTGCGACAGCGCTGCCCCACCAGACTAGATCGGTTGTTACAACCTGGTGCCACTTGAGATCTAATCTTCGCGCCTGATATCTGCCAACCACTCCTATTAAGCTAAACGTCTTTCCGCTTAGCGGCCAAAGTCGATATGAACCAAGCGGGACCGAAGGCATAAATATGAAAATCGCCCACTTCGTCGTGACGAAAGATCCGTCAGATTCGTTCTGGCGGCGGCCATAGTAGATAGTGCCAACACCATGAAATGCGAAAGGCATGCCCGTTCCAGCTCAAATATCCAGGTTGACGACTTCGAGGGCGTTTTCCTGGATGAATTTGCGGCGCTCCTCGACGTTTTCGCCCATGAGCGTGGCGAAAATTTCCTCGGCGGCTACGGCGTCCTCGAGGCGGACTTTCAGGAGCGTGCGCGTCTCGGCGTTCATCGTGGTGGCCCAGAGCTGCTCGGGATTCATTTCGCCGAGGCCCTTGAAACGCGTGATGGTGAATTCTTTTTTGGCGTCCTCGAGAACGTAGGCGAGGAGCAAGGGCGCGCTTTCCTTGGACACTTTGTCGCCATTGTGGGCGATGGAGAAAGGCGGCTTGTCGTGCTCGGAAATGGAGTGGCGCAGCGCGCGCAGACGCTTATATTCCGGCGTGGCGGCAAGGGCCCAATTGATCTTGCGTCCGGGCGCGCCGTTGGTGAGGACGATTTCGTACAGGCTGTGTTCCTCATCGAATTCGAGCTTGGCCTCGAGTTTGAGTTTCGCCTTTTCGATTTCCTTGAGAAGCTCCTGCAATTTTTTCTTCTCGGCGAAATCGGTCTTTTTATCGAGCTCGCTTTCGGCCAATAGCTCGACGAGCCTGGGATCGCGCAAACGGCGCGCGAGCTTCGCGGAGACTTGTTCGTATTCCTGCACGTTGAGGAGGAATTGCGTGAGGTCGCCGCCTTCGATCTGCTTGCCGCCCTTGGCCGTGACGACGTGCTCCTCGGTGGCACGCTTCATGAGTTCGCGCGAAAAATCGCGCTCGTCGCGGATGTAACGGTCCATCTTGCCGCGCTTGACGCGATAGAGCGGCGGCTGCGCGATGTAGATGTGGCCTTTTTCGATCAGCTCGCGCATGTGGCGGAAGAAAAAAGTGAGCAACAAGGTGCGAATATGGCTGCCATCGACGTCGGCGTCGGTCATGAGAATCACTTTGTGATAGCGCAGCTTGGCGGCGTCGAAATCGTCCTTGCCGATGCCCGTGCCGAGCGCGGTGATGATGGCGCGAATTTCCTCGTGGCCGAGCATTTTGTCGTAGCGCGCCTTTTCGACGTTCAAAATTTTGCCCTTGAGAGGAAGAATCGCCTGATATTTGCGGTCGCGGCCCTGCTTCGCGGAGCCGCCGGCGGATTCACCTTCGACCAGGAACAGTTCGCAGCGCGCGGGATCGCGCTCCTGGCAATCGGCGAGCTTGCCGGGCAGGCCGCTGGAATCGAGCGCGGATTTGCGGCGCGTGAGCTCGCGGGCTTTGCGCGCGGCTTCGCGCGCGCGCGCGGCGTCGATGCACTTGCCGATGATTTTTCGCGCGATGGAGGAGTGCTTGTCGAAATATTCGCCGAGCTTTTCGTTGATGAGCTGCTCGACGAGGCCCTTGATGTCGCTATTGAGCTTGCCTTTGGTTTGCCCCTCGAATTGCGGCTGCGGTAATTTTACGGAGACGACGGCGACGAGGCCCTCGCGAACGTCGTCGCCGGTGATGGAAATTTCGTCTTTCTGCTCCTTGAGCATGCCGAAAGAGCTGGCGGCGTAGTTGATGGTGCGCGTGAGCGCGGAACGGAAACCGGAAAGGTGCGAGCCGCCGTCGACGGTGTTGATGGTGTTGGCGAAGGAAAAAACGTTTTCGGCGTAGCTGTCGTTATATTGCAGCGCGATTTCCATGTCGACGGTGTCGCGCTTGCCTTCCATATAGATCGGCGAATCGTGCAGAACTGCCTTGCCGCGATTGAGATGCTTGACGAATTCGGCGATGCCGCCGGTGAAACGAAACTCGGATTTTTTGCCGCTGCGCTCGTCTTCGAGCGTGATTTTCAGGCCTTTGTTGAGGAAGGCGAGCTCGCGCAGGCGCTGCGAAAGAGTGTCGTAGCTATAGGTGGCGGAGGTAAAAATCGAAGGGTCGGGATGAAACGTGATCTTCGTTCCGGTTTTTTTCGTTTTGCCCGTGTCTTTGAGCTTCGACGTGGGCTGGCCTTTTTCGTAGCTCTGCTCCCAGACCTGGCCGTCGCGCCAAATTTCGAGATCGAGCCAGTCGGAGAGCGCGTTGACGACGGAAACGCCGACGCCGTGCAAGCCGCCGGAAACTTTGTAGGTGTCGCTGTCGAATTTTCCGCCGGCGTGGAGCACGGTCATGACGACTTCGGCGGCGGGCTTTTTTTCCGTGGCGTGCATGTCAACGGGAATGCCGCGGCCGTTGTCGATGACGGTTACGGAATTATCGTCGTGGACGGCGACATTGATTTCGTCGCAGTAGCCGGCGAGGGCTTCGTCGACGGAGTTGTCGCAAACTTCCCAAACGAGATGATGCAAGCCGAGTTCGCCGGTCGAGCCGATATACATCGCGGGGCGTTTGCGCACGGCTTCAATGCCGCCAAGGACTTTGATGGAAGTGGCGTCGTACTTATGCCCAGCGCCTTTGGCGGGCGTGTTTTCTTTTTCAGCCATTCTGGCGTGCTCCTAGATTTCGATTTCAAGTCGGGAAGGCGGTCGCGCGGACTGGCTCGACACTTGCCTTGCCCATTGGCCTCAGCCGGCTTTTTAAGGCGCGAGCTGGGCTCGAAGGGTTCTTGCTTCATCCCGCGCCGTTTCCCGATGGATCGGGATGGCGCGTGGCGAAGACTTGTGGCCGCTGGCGGGCCATTTTCAGCTTCAGGCGAGCCGGCCGATTTTTCTTGAGCGCGTTCTGGCGCGAACGCTGAAAAATCGGATGCAACCTGGCCTGAACTTAAGTGCCGGCGAGGAGATCAACCGGTACCAAAACGCTTACAAAAACTGTACTTTGTAACCAGAAAATTGTAACGGAAAGCGGAGCTTTGGACAAGGCAATTCTCTTTTTCTGGATATGCCGTATCTCGTTTATTAGCAGTTGGTTGTGGTGGTTATGAGGCGCTGCGTAACGGCGGGTGGCATATCGCGAAATACACCGCAAAAAACGGCTGCTCGGGTCATGCCAGCAGCGGTGAATTGACTTGACGCAAGGCCCGGCCTAAGATGCGCGTGCGATTCCGGGGCATATCGGACGCAAAACGGGAGAGCATGGCGGATCCACGGAATTTTACCGGCCGCACCATTTCACATTACCGCATCGCCGAGAAACTGGGCGGGGGCGGAATGGGCGTGGTGTACAAGGCTGAAGACACCAAGCTGCGGCGCTTCGTCGCGCTGAAATTTCTTCCTCCGGATGTGACCAACGACCATACGGCGCTCGAGCGATTCGAGCGCGAAGCGCAATCCGCTTCGGCCCTCAATCATCCGAACATCTGCACGATTTACGAGATCGACGAATACGAAGGCCAGCCTTTCATCGCCATGGAATTGCTGAAGGGCCGGACACTGAAGCACCGCATTGCCGATGGGCCAATCCCGCTCGATGTGCTGCTCGAAATCGCCATCCAGGTGGCGGACGCGCTGGACGCGGCGCATTCGGAAGGAATCATTCATCGCGACATCAAGCCGGCGAATATTTTCGTGACCGACCGGGGACAGGCGAAGGTGCTCGACTTTGGACTGGCGAAAGTCGCGGTGCGCTCGCCAGCGGATTCGATGACCGCGGGCATGACGCGCCCGCAAGAAGAAACAAATTTAACGAGCCCGGGGACGGCGCTGGGAACCGTCGCCTACATGTCTCCCGAGCAGGCGCGCGGCCGCGAGCTCGACGCGCGCACGGATATTTTTTCGTTCGGCGTAGTGCTCTACGAAATGGCGACGGGCCGGCAGGCGTTTATCGGAACAACTTCGGCGGAACTTTTTGACGGAATCTTGAATCGCGCGCCCGTGCCGCCGGTGCGCCTGAACCCGGAGATTCCGGCGGAGCTGGAACGCATCGTCAACAAGGCGCTCGAAAAAGACGCGGCGCTGCGCTACCAACATGCGGCGGACATGCGTTCGGATTTACAGCGGCTGAAACGCGATTCGGATTCGGGGCGGCGCGTGGCGAGCAGCATGGAGGCGTCATCCCCGTCGATGGCTGCGACAGCGCCATTCGGAGCAGGCGCGGCCACGGCCCCGTCCGGCAGCGTTCCGGCCGCGTCGCGGGAGACAGGCAGCGGCAGTGCGCACACGTCGAGATCTTCGGCAGTGGCAGCGGTGGCGCGGGAACACAAATTCGGACTGGCGGCAACCGTCGTGGTTGTGCTGATTCTGATTGCGGCCGCAGGCTACGGAATTTATTCCTTCCTGCATCGCGCGCGGCCCGCGCCATTCCAAAACTTCACCATCAATCAGGTGACAACCTCCGGCAAAGCCCTGCTCGCGGCGCTATCGCCCGACGGCAAATACATCCTCAGCGTGGAGAACGAAAACGGTAAGACGAGCCTGTGGCTGCGCAATGTGCCCACGAATAGCGACGCGCAGATCATTCCGCCGTCGACGGCAATTTACCGCAGCCTGGCATTTTCGCCCGACGGCAATTACATCTATTTCCGCGAAGCCGCGACTAAGACCGACACGAGTTTCAATCTGTATCGCGCGACGGTGCTGGGCGGAGCGCCACAGGAAATCGTGCGCGACGTGGACAGCGATATTGCGTTTTCACCCGGCGGGAAGCACATGGCTTATGCGCGCGGCAATGACCCGGTGGTGGGCCAGTCCCGGCTGCTCAGCGCCAATCCGGATGGAAGCGATGAAAAAGTGCTCCTCGTCGAAACGAATAGCGCGGTCCCTCCGCAGTGGTTGTCCTGGTCCCCCAATGGCAGGCGCATCGCCTACGCCATGATACAGACAAAGAAGGTGCTGGGCGGAATCGGACTATTCGACGTGGCAAGCGGGAAGATCCGCACGCTAGTGGCGTTCAATGATAGAGCGCTATACGAAATGCATTGGACGCCCAATGGGCGCGGACTTGTGGTGGTTTACGGCGCCCGGCCGAATATCCGGCACGGGCAAATCGGGTATGTTTCCTACCCCGCTGGAGGGTTCCATGCCATTACGCGGGACACGAATCGCTACTCAACGCTGACGCTTTCCTCCGACGGCAAGATGATGGCCACGGTGCAGGTGAAGACGACGCGCACTTTCTATCTTCTGCCCGGAGCAGGCACACAGGAAAGCTCGCCCGCTCCGGCGCTCTCGCAAATCGCTAACATCACGGCGTTCGACTGGGCGGGGAATAAAGAACTGTTCGCCAGCGACGGCGCGAATTTGATGCGCATCGGAATCGATGGAAGCAACCGGACAACGCTGGCGAGTGATCCTGCCGCGGCCATAGGTTCGATCGCAGCTTGCGGAGAGCGCTATTTGCTCCTCGATTGGGCTTTTCACGGGAGCACAAATGGAATGAGTATCTGGCGGCTGAACACCGATGGTTCCGGCTCCGTGCAACTCACCCACGGGAGCACTGACTTTTTACCTTTTTGCTCGCCGGATGGGAAATGGGTGTATTACATGGATCAAATCGCGGATGGCGTCGAGCGCGTGTCCATCGACGGCGGCAAGCCGGAGATTGTGCCGGGAACGGTCGTACCCAACGCATTTGTCGCCGCGCCGGTTGCCGGACTCTCACCCGATGGGCAGCAGTTGCCTTTCGTCTCCCTGTCGTCAAATGGCCAAATCGCACAGTTGGAAATTGAGATCGTGGGTTTAAACGCGGGACCGAATCCGCCGCGCCGGACGCTCAAGCCGGACCCGCGCATCTCCGGGCTCGTTGAATTCACGCCGGATGGAAAGGCGCTGGCCTATCCCATCACCGAAAACGGCGTGTCGAATCTTTGGATTCAGCCGCTCGATGGCTCGAAGGGCCGGCAGATCACGAATTTCAAATCCGGGACGTTTAATGGATTTCGCTGGTCGCCCGACGGCAAAACGCTCGGCGTCATTCGTAGCGACTCAACCTCGGACGTAGTGCTCCTGCGGGATTCCGAGACCGCGTCGCAATAGAATGAATAAGAACTCGTTTCGAGGCGGGCGAGGGCCGGGCCGAAGAGCCTGTGTGAGAGCTGCGCAATCCGTACTTCAGCGGCCCTTCGTGCCTCAGGGCAAGCTAAAGCCGCACTGAAATTGTAGCTGCTTATGTCGTGGCTAAAGCCACGACCCACAAAGATTTTTGAGTTGTCACAGACTCTCAAGCCCGCCCCTACGCGAATTTTTCTGCGCCGAAAAATTAAACATGAGAAAAATGCGCTGTGCGGAAGGGGAATTTTGAAAGTCAAATGGTTTTTCGCGCGAATCACGCATCGCTTGACGCTGTGGAAAAGCTGTGAATGCTCTGTGAATGGCGCGCACCCTCTTCGCTCAATTTTCTCTTGCTCCTTTGCCTCCGTTTAGGCAGAATTCGCGCTCGCACTCAAACGAGTACAGGGAGCTTGTACTCCTCGGCAGTTTCGCGGCGGCACCGCGTGGGGCGAAAAACGCGCCGCGAGAGTGAATCTTAGGACAGCCCGACAATCCCCCGATGCGGGGTAGGGATTTCCACAGAATTTCCACGGGTGTGGAAATTGACGGAGACGTATCGCTACTGTGAATGCCTGGGACAAAATTCTACAGCACATGGAGCGGCGGGTTAACGCTCACAGTTTTTCGACGTGGTTTCGTCCCACGCGCCTGGAAGCGTCGGAGGAGGGGCGGCTGCTCGTCCGCGTCCCGACAGCGATCTTCCGCAAACGGCTGACGCAGACCTATGGGGACCTGTTGCAGGCGGTTTTAGCCGAAGTTGGCACGCCCAACGCGCGGCTGGAATTCATTTGCGCGGAAGCGGAGCACGAGACTGGCGCGGCCGCGCCGGCGCAGGCCAAGCTCGATTTCGACTCGGCGAATCATCAGCTCAATCCACGGTACACATTCGAGACGTTCGTCGTGGGTAGCAGCAATCAGTTTGCGCACGCGGCGGCGCAGGCGGTGGCCGAGCAGCCGTCGAAATCCTATAACCCGCTGTTCCTATATGGCGGAGTGGGGCTGGGAAAAACTCACCTGATGCACGCCATCGGGCACGTGATCAAGCGGCGCAATCCGGCGGCGCGGCTGATTTACGTGAGCGCGGAAAAATTCACCAACGAAGTAATCGCCGCGGTGCGGTTCGACCGCATGAGCGCGTTTCGCGACCGTTTCCGCACGATGGATATCCTGCTGGTCGACGATATTCAGTTCATCGCGGGCAAAGAGAGAACGCACGAGGAGTTTTTCCACACGTTCAATGCGCTCTACGAGCAGCAGAAGCAAATCGTGATTTCGTCCGATTGCCCGCCGAAGGAAATATCGGCGATCGAGGAGCGGCTGCGGTCGCGCTTCGAATGGGGATTGATTGCGGATATTCAGCAGCCCGACCTGGAGACAAAGATCGCCATTCTGCAGAGAAAAGCGGAAAGCGAGCAGGTGAAAATCGGCGAGGACGTTGCGGAATTCATCGCGCGGTCGATCAAATCGAACATTCGCGAGCTGGAAGGCGCGCTGATTCGCCTGCTGGCGTACGCTTCGCTGACAGGCGTGGAGTTGAGCGTGGCCACGGCGCAGCAAGTGCTGAAGAACTTGATCGATACGCAGGAGAAAAAGGTCTCGATCGAGCAGATTCAGCGGCGCGTGGGCGAACATTTCGGGATGCGCGGGCAAGACCTGAAGGTGCGCAGCAATTCAAAAGCGATCGCCTACCCTCGGCAGGTGGCGATGTACATGGTGAAGCAGCTCACCTCGGCGTCGCTGCCGGAAATCGGGCGCCAGTTCGGCGGAAAGCATCACACCACGGTGCTGCACTCGATCAACAAGATCGAGAACCTGCGGCGCACCGACAAAGAATTGAACAAAACGATTAACAGGCTACTCGACTCGTTTGGATAGAGTTCGGTTGGTTTTCCGCCGTCGCGCGTCTTGTGCCCTGTGAATTCCGCGCGAATCCAGCGTTTTTCCGGCCCGTGGACGGATTTTCCTCGGTGGCGCGCGGATGTCCACAAGCGGGAACGTGCAGCAAAGCAAGTAGGCTGACGGGCATGGCAGGATTTCCGAAGAATCCACAGATGCGGCGGCTACTACGGTATTTCCCTTGTTTATTCAAATAAAGAAAAGAAGTAAAGTACAGCACAGCCAAAACGCAACGGTGAGGACAAGGAAAACGCGCAATGGAATTTAGTGTAAAGAACCACGATCTGCGAGAAGAGCTCGAGATGACGCAAGGAGTGATCGAGCGCAAGACGACCATCCCGATCCTTTCGCACCTGCTGTGCGAGGCGAAAGGCAACCGCCTTTTCATCACGGCGACGGATCTGGAGCTGAGCATTCGCACGTCGTGCGAAGCGAAAGTGAAAAAAGAAGGCGCGGGGACAATTCCCGCGAAGAAACTGCTCGACTTGATCCGGCTGCTGCCGGAGGAAGAAATCCGCTTCAAGCTGCTGGACAACCACTGGGTGCAGATCGT